>CAXBDI010000004.1:0-65211 GCA_963974445.1 uncultured Alphaproteobacteria bacterium | reverse complement strand
ATAAACGGCGGAACACACCTTAAGCCCTTGTCCAATTTTTCGGGACCAGCTCTCTGGCTCAACCGCGACGCCTCCCAGCGCCCCAAAACATCCAGAAATTTGTGCATCCTACGGTCCTGTAACCAAGCTGCCGGTCCCATCCGCGGTCCTCCTTCGGACCTATGATGAAACCGGACAACTCATGTGCTACTGAAACCGGACATACCGTCTGTCGTCGACAGCAGGGCGGAAAATTCTTGACGCGCCAGGCAGTCTGGCCCATGATCTGGATCTATAGATCACGCTAGTCCGCGAAGGTTCGCGCGCTGGCGCGATTAGTGTTGGCGGTTGTTTCAACGAAGCGCCAGTTTGCAATCATGAACCCGGTATTGAGAGCTTGCGATGTTTGAGAGCTTAACAGGCCGCCTCGGCGATGTCTTTGACCGCTTGCGCAAGCGCGGCGCGCTCTCGGAATCCGACGTCAAGGCCGCGATGCGCGAGATCCGCACGGCACTGCTGGAGGCGGACGTTGCGCTGCCAGTCGTCAAACAATTCATCGACAAGGCCACCGCTGCGGCCATCGGGGTCGAGGTGTTGCGCGCGGTCTCGCCGGGCCAACAGATCGTCAAAATCGTCAACGACCAGTTGGTCGAGATGCTGGGCAAGGAGCCCGCAGAGCTCAACCTGCGCGGCAACCCCCCGCAAATCATCATGATGGTCGGCCTTCAGGGCTCCGGTAAGACTACTACGACCGGTAAGCTCGGCCTGCGCCTGAAGGACCGCGAGAAGAAGAAGGTGCTGCTGGTCTCGGTCGACGTGCACCGCCCGGCGGCGATCCAGCAATTGCAGCAATTGGGTGAGCGCGCCGGTCTGGATGTGGTGCCGCCGATCTTCGGTGAGATGCCGGTTGCGATTGCCAAGCGCGCGGTCGCAAGCGCGAAAAAGGGCGGCTATGACGTGCTCATGGTCGATACCGCCGGCCGTCTGACCATCGACGAGGCGATGATGCAGGAAGCCGCCGCGGTGCGCGAGGTGGTGCAGCCGAACGAGGTGCTGCTGGTCGCCGACGCCATGACCGGCCAGGACGCAGTGCAAATCGCCGACACCTTCCACAAGCGTTTGGGCGTCACCGGCATCGTGCTGACCCGGGTCGATGGCGATGCGCGCGGCGGTGCGGCGCTGTCGATGCGGGCTGTCACCGGTCAGCCGATCAAGTTCCTGGGCGTCGGCGAGAAGCTGGACGCGCTCGACGTGTTCCATCCGGACCGCATCGCCGGCCGCATTCTGGGCATGGGTGATGTCGTCAGCCTGGTGGAGCGCGCGACCGAAACCATCGAGCAGGCCGAGGCGGAGAAGCTGGCGGCCAAGGTGCAGAAGGGCCGCTTCGACCTGGATGATCTGCTCGGCCAATTGCGGCAGATGAAGCGCATGGGCGGCCTCGGCGGGCTGATGGGCATGTTGCCGCAAATGGGCAAGATGAAGCAGGCGATGGCCGACGCGAACGTCAACGAAAAGCTGCTGGCTCATCAGGAGGCGATCATCCTGTCGATGACGCCGCAGGAACGGCGCAGGCCGGAGATCATCAAGGCGAGCCGCAAGCGCCGGATCGCGGCGGGCTGCGGATTGGATGTGCAGCAGGTCAACAAGCTGCTGAAACAGCATGCGCAAATGCAAGACGTGATGAAGAAGATGAAGAAGAGCGGCGGCAAAGGGCTGGCCGGGCTTCTGGGCGGAATGGGCGGCGGTGGCGGCATGCCGCCGATGGGGGGCGGTATGCCCCGCTTTGGGCGCTAAGCCTGACCGCTTCGAAACACTGACACCAAGTTTGAGATATCCTAAGGAGAGAGTTTCCGAATGTCTTTAAGACTGCGCCTATCCCGCGGCGGCTCGAAAAAGCGCCCGTATTACCGCATTGTCGTGACGGAGATCACCGCGCCTCGCGATGGTAACTTTATCGAGCGCGTCGGCACCTACAACCCGATGCTGCCCAAGGAGCATGAGGACCGGGTGCGCCTGTCCAAGGACCGCATCCAGCATTGGCTCGACCATGGCGCGCAGCCGACCGACCGTGTCGCCCGTTTCCTGGCTGCTGCGGAGATGATGCCGGCACGGGCGATCCCGGCACAGACCAAGAAGGACAAGCCGAAGGCGAAGGCGCAGGAGCGTCAGCGCGAGATCGAGGCGCGCCGCAAGGACGCCGAGGATGCGGCGGCCGCTGCGGCTGAGGAACCTGCTCCGGTTGAGGATGCAGCCCCGGCCGAAGGCGATGCGGCCCCCGCCGAAGGCGATGCAGCGGCTGACGAAAAAGCTTCGGCTGAGTAGTTGGCTCTCCTGACAGGCAGGCTCAAGACAAGGTCCCGGTCACGGTGTTGGCAATGACGGAACAACGGGTTTCTCCCCACAGCAAAACGGCAGCGGAACCGGCGGCGCGTATCTGCGTCGCGGCGGTCGCCGGTGCGCATGGGGTGAGAGGCGTGGTGCGTCTGAAGCCCTTCACCGCCGTGCCGGAGGACTGCGTCGCCTACGGCCCGCTGACCGACGCCGATGGCCATCACCAGTTTGCGGTGGACCTGATCGGCCAGCAAAAGGCGATGCTGCTCGCCCGGATCGAAGGGGTCGCCGACCGCAACCAGGCGGAGGCGATGCGCGGCACTCGGCTCTATGTCGAACGCTCTGCTTTGCCGCCGACCGATGATGCGGACGAGTACTATCATGCCGATCTGATCGGCCTCGATGCGGCTCTGCGCGATGGCACCCGGCTTGGCACGGTGCAGGCGGTCTACGACTTCGGCGCAGGCGACACGCTGGAGCTGACCGGGACCGCTGACGGCAAGACTTTGCTGGTGCCGTTCACCCTGGCCATTGTGCCGGAGGTGGATATTGCCAGCGGCAGGCTGGTGGTGGAGCCGCCACCGGGCTTGTTGGACGACCCCGCGGCGGATTCGAGTGAAGGCGACGTATCATGATCTGGCGCGCCGTCGTCCTCACCTTATTCCCGGAGATGTTTCCGGGACCGCTTGGCCACTCGTTGGCGGGCAAGGCGTTGGCGCGCGGCGATTGGGCATTGGACGCGGTCGATATTCGCGGCTTTGCTATGGACAAGCATGCAAGTGTCGACGACACGCCGTTCGGCGGCGGCGCCGGCATGGTGATGCGGGCCGACGTGCTGGATCGCGCGCTGGAGGAAGCGGCGGACAAGCGGGGGCCGGTAATCTACCTCAGCCCGCGCGGTGCGCCACTCACTCAGGCACGGGCCAAGGAATTGGCGGCGGAGCCTGCGGTCACGTTGCTCTGTGGCCGCTATGAAGGGATCGACCAGCGGCTGATTGAGGCGCGGGAGTTGGAGGAGATCAGCCTCGGCGATTTCGTCCTTTCCGGCGGTGAGGTCGCGGCGCTGGCCATGCTGGATGCCTGCGTGCGGTTGCTGCCAGGTGTTCTGGGTGCGCCGAAATCGCTGGCAGAGGAAAGTTTTGAGCGCGGGCTCCTGGAGTACCCGCATTACACACGGCCCGCAGAGTGGAACGGCCGGCACGTGCCGGATGTACTGCTCTCCGGCAATCACGCGGCCATCGCCCGCTGGCGGCTGGCCCAGGCTGAAGCCATCACCAAAGCGCGTCGGCCCGACCTGTGGTCGGCCTACGGCGGTGCTGCGGCGGCCACCGGTTAACTCGAGAAAGATAGGTCCTATTATCATGAACATTATTCAGCAAATCGACGCTGCCAATATCAAGAAACTGACGTCGGAGCGCCCGGTTCCAGAGTTTCGCCCGGGCGACACCGTCCGGGTCAACTACAAGGTCGTCGAGGGCACGCGCGAGCGCGTGCAGGCCTATGAGGGCGTCTGTATTGGACGCAAGAGCGCCGGCATCAGCTCCTCCTTCACCGTGCGCAAGATCTCGTCCGGTGAGGGTGTGGAGCGCGTGTTCCCGCTGTATTCGCCGAATATCGAGTCCATCGATGTGGTGCGCCAGGGCCGGGTGCGCCGGGCGAAACTCTACTATCTGCGTGAGCGTCGCGGGAAGTCGGCGCGTATTGCCGAGCGCAGCCGCGCGTCGCGCAATGCGATGGCGGAAAAAGCCGCAGCGCGTGCTGCCCAGGCCGAAGCCGAGGGTGGCGCTGCCGACTAAACCGGCCTCGCCGGACTGCCGCTCAAGATTGGCCTTGTTCGGCAGGTAAACTTGCTTGTAACGTCGGGCGCCTCTAAGGCTAGGCTCCTGACCTTTGGCGGCTATGTGTAGCCTTGAATGGAGAAGATGGCGATGGCGTCCCCGCGCACCCTGTTCGACAAGATTTGGCAAAACCACCTGGTCGCGACCCAAGAAGACGGCACCTGCCTGATCTACATCGATCTGCATCTGGTGCACGAAGTGACCAGCCCGCAGGCTTTCGAGGGTCTGCGCGCTGCTGGCCGCAAGCTGCGCCGTCCGGACAAGACCCTGGCCGTGGCCGACCACAACGTGCCGACCGTCAATCGCGGCGGTCGTATTGAGAACGATGAGTCGCGCATTCAAGTCGAGACGCTGGAGAAGAACGTCAAAGAGTTCGGCGTCCCTTACTTCGCAATCAACGATATCCGCCAGGGCATCGTCCATATCATCGGGCCAGAGCAGGGCCTGACTCAGCCCGGCATGACCGTTGTCTGCGGCGACAGCCACACGGCGACGCATGGCGCCTTCGGCGGCTTGGCGTTCGGTATCGGCACGTCCGAGGTGGAGCACGTCATGGCGACCCAGACGCTTATCCAGCGTCCGGCGAAGAACATGCGCGTCACCGTCAACGGCAAGCCGCCCGCCGGCACGACCGCCAAGGACCTTATCCTGGCAATCATCGGCAAAATTGGCACCGCCGGTGGCACGGGCCACGTGATCGAGTTCGCTGGCGAGGCCATCCGCGACCTGTCGATGGAAGGCCGGATGACGGTCTGCAACATGTCCATCGAGGCCGGTGCCCGCGCCGGCATGATCGCCCCGGACGAGACCACTTTCGAGTACTTGAAGGGCCGCCCCTATGCGCCGAAGGGCGCTGCCTGGGATGCGGCGGTCAGCTATTGGAAAACGCTGCCCTCCGACCAAGGCGCGAAGTACGATAAAGAGGTTGTACTCGATGCTGCTGAGATCATTCCTTACGTCACCTGGGGCACCAGCCCGGAGGATGCTCTGCCAATCACCGAATCGGTGCCGGACCCGTCTGCCATCGCCGACGAGGACCGCCGCAATGCCCTGCAACGCTCCATTGAGTACATGGGCTTGCAGGCCGGCCAGAAGTTGACCGATGTGAAGGTGGATACCGTCTTCGTCGGCTCCTGCACCAATGGCCGGATCGAGGACATCCGCGCCGTTGCCGCTATCGCCAAGGGTCGCAAGGTGGCCGACAGCGTGCGCGCGCTGATCGTGCCCGGCTCCGGCTTGGTCAAAGAGCAGGCGGAGCAGGAAGGGCTGGACAAAATCCTGGTCGAGGCCGGCTTCGAATGGCGGGAGCCCGGCTGCTCTATGTGCCTGGCGATGAATGACGACAAACTGCGGCCGGGCGAACGCTCGGCCTCCACCTCGAACCGCAACTTCGAGGGCCGGCAAGGCCCTGGCGGACGCACCCACCTGGTTAGCCCCGCCATGGCGGCGGCGGCGGCCATCACCGGCCACTTGGCAGACGTAAGGGAATTTCTCTCATGACCCCACCCGTCGTAGCGGATATCGATTTCGATTGGCTGGACGAAGACGACGAGGACTATGAGGACGACGACGTACTCGGCGATCTCTACTACCGCGATGCCAAGACCGGTCGCTACACCCAAATCGATGCCATCCATCTGCCGCACTTCATCGCGCTTTATGAGAGCGAAGAAGACCTGCTGAACTAGCCGTTCGGAGTTGCTTGAGCCATGAAAAAATTCGAGAATTTTACCGGCGTCGCCGCCCCGATGCCGGCGCAGAATATCGATACCGACAAGATCATCCCGGCGCGGTTCCTGAAGACGATTCAGCGCGCCGGCCTCGGCAAGAGTCTGTTCAATGACCAGCGCTATAACGACGACGGGAGCGAAAAGCTGGGCTTTGTGCTGAACCAGGACGCATACCGCAAGTCGGAAATTCTGGTGGTCGGCGACAATTTTGGCTGCGGTTCTAGCCGAGAGCATGCGCCCTGGGCGTTGACCGATTTTGGCATTAAATGCGTGATCGGCACCGACTTCGCCGACATCTTTTTCAACAACAGCTTCAAGAACGGCATGCTGTTGATCAAGCTGCCGAAAGAGATCGTCGACGAGTTGATGGAGGACGCTCGTAAGGGCGCAAACGCCCGCCTGACCGTCGATCTGGAGGCGCAGGAGATCACCCGCCCGAGTGGCGAGAAGGTGAAGTTCGACGTCGATCCCTTCCGCAAGCACTGCCTGCTGAACGGCCTCGACGACATCGGTCTGACCATGAAGAAGCGCCCGAACATCGACAGCTTCGAAGGCAAAGACAACCAAGTCCGGCCTTGGGCGCCCAGCATCGCGGCGGAGTGATCTCGCTTACCCTGACATATGTGGCGCCAGTAGGTATAGTTTCTGTTGGCTCCTAATGGGAAAATAAAAGCATGAGGGGGGCAAGTGAACCTCCTTCCGGGTATCGCGCGGACGTGGATACGCTCCGAGCGGTCGCTGTTCTGATCGTCTTTTTGTTCCATTTAGATATTGGTATTGTCTCGGGCGGCTTCGTCGGAGTCGATGTGTTTTTCGTAATTTCGGGCTATGTTATCTTTCGCACCGTGCTGCAGGATGTAGCCGCCGGTCGCTTTTCATTGCGCGCTTTTTGGCGGCGTCGCATCTGCCGCATCCTACCCGCACTCGGTGCGACCATACTTGCCAGTATGGGGCTCGGTTGGTGGCTGATGACACCTGCGCAGTATGCTGAATTCGGCGACAGTGCTCTGTCTGCCGTATTCTCCGTCTCGAATTTTTACTTCAATGATCGCTTTCAATATTTTGGCGATAGCGCCCGGGAGATACCTCTCGTTCACACCTGGTCGCTGGGTGTGGAAGAGCAATTTTACCTGACCGCCCCTTTTCTGGTTCTATTGCTGATGCGGCGGCAGGCAATCGAGCGGTTGTTGCCGGTGCTAGCGGTTATTGTTGCGCTATCGTTTGCCTACAATTTGTTCGCACTTTATGGACTGTCGGACGAGCGGCACGCATTCTATTTGCCCATGTCTCGCTTTTGGGAGATCGCCGTCGGCGGGTGCGTCGCCTGCTGGGAGCGGCGCCGTCGGCGCCATCTACCCTTTCGCCAATTGCTAGCGTGGTTGGGGGTTGCAGGAATTGTTGCGGCGACACTGTTGATTGACACCAATACGCCGTTCCCTGGCGTTGCCGCCTTGCTGCCGGTGGGTGCAGCGGCGGTTTTCTTGGCAACCGGGCTGCCAGCAGAAAGTCTGGGCGGGCGCCTGTTCCAGGCATCCCCCTTGGTGTTTCTCGGTCGGATATCTTACTCGACCTATTTGTTCCACTGGCCGATGATCACCTTTTACACGATGGCTACGGGAAATGAGTTGGACACACGAGCCAGCGTTTTAATCCTGGCAGGAACTTTGGGGCTGGCGGCGTTGAGTTGGCGTTTCTTAGAGAGCCCGTTCCGGGAGGCTCAACGTAGTCACCCGCACGTCCGCCCGGCTGTTGCTCTGTTAGTAGCTTTGGGGATAATTGCGGCTGCAGCGCTCTCATTGCAAATGGCGGATGGGGTTCCCAGCCGGATGACCCCAGCAGCCCAGAAAATGCAGGCGAGCTTGGCAGCGGATCGTTATGTTAATAATGTGGTCTGCCAACCCGGCAACGGCTTACCAATCGTTCCCAAGGCATCGATCTGTGCTTTTGGTGAAGCAGCGGGCAAAATCAGTTATCTGGTTTGGGGCGACTCTCACGCCGGCATGTATCGCGAAGTGCTGGCGCAGGGCACGGACCTTACCGGAGTTATGGCGACGATGCCGGACTGCCCGCCTCTGATCGGTGTGCACACCTCGAAACGCAAAAACCGGGGCGAGTGCCAAAAGCTGCAAAAGGTTGTGTTGCAAATGGCAGCTAATGGCCGCGTCTCATTGGTAGTCCTCGGTGGACGATGGGCGAATTTGGCCTCTGAAGCGCGAGCACCAGGCGATGGCGGCCTGCCCAAAACACTTTATGACGATGAGGCGGGCGGAAAGGTCATTGCATTCGCGGCTGCCCTTCGACGAACGGTGAAGCGGCTGACTGAGGCAGGTGTGCGGGTCGTTGTTATTGGCCCGACACCGGAAGTAAGCTATTCTGTGCCGTCGATGATGATTCGGGCTGCGCATCTAGGTTACACTATTCCGGCTATCTCGCGGCAGGAATTCGATCGCCGTCAGGCTTTAGTTTTCGCCGCCCTCACAACAGTAGAGTCGATGCAAGGTGTGCAAGTTATATACCCGCACCGCCTATTGTGCGGATCGCTCACCTGCGCCGTTAGCGATGGGATGCATGCACTTTATACCGATGACGACCATTTGAGTGCTCAGGGTACCGGACTCGTGGCACCGCCGATTATCCGAGCGATTCAGCCCTGATTGTCTGATCCTTTCTGCTGTTTTGCCAAAAGGGATTCCTTTGCCAATACTTCAAGTGTTGGTCAGTGCGATATCGGAGCCACTATTGTTTACTAGAAAGATGGCACGCCTTTGGCTCTCCAACCAGCGTGTGGCGCGGTTGGCCACTGCCGACGCTAGCGGCGTTCCGCACGTGATCCCGGTCTGCTTCACACTCGATCCGGCGGCGGCTTCGCTCTACATCACCGTGGACGAGAAGCCGAAAGATCGCAGCCGCCCTCTAAAGCGGGTGCGCAATATCATGGAGAATCCGCAGGTGGCTTTGGTCGCCGATCACTACGCCGAGGATTGGAACCAACTCGGCTGGGTCATGGTGCGTGGCGCGGCGGAGGTTTTGGACACGGGGCCAGAGCATGATGCGGCGCAGGTATTGCTGCGCGAGAAATACCGGCAATACCGTAGCATGGCGCTGGAGCCGCTGCCGGTGATCGCCATTCGCATTGCCCGATGGGCATGGTGGGGCCGGCTCGACGGTTGATTTCGTCCGCGATATGGCAACAATCTGCCTCAAACTGAGCCGCACCGTTCGGAGAAACGCCCATGAACGCCGCCGTTATCGATCCAAGCCAAGAGCGAACCGTCGACCGAACCGTTGATGCCGTTGTCGTCGGCGCGGGGTTCGGCGGCATGTATATGCTGCATTGCCTGCGCAAACAGGGCTTCACCGCGCAAGTGTTCGAGGCCGGTAGCGATGTTGGCGGCACCTGGTACTGGAACCGCTACCCTGGCGCGCGCTGCGATATCGAAAGCATGCAGTACTCCTATTCCTTCTCCGAGGAGTTGGATCAGGAATGGACCTGGTCGGAGAAATACGCGCCGCAGCCGGAAATCCTGGCCTACGCCCAGCACGTCGCCGACCGCTTCGACCTGCGCCCGGATATCCAGTTCAACACGCGCGTAACCAGCGCCCATTACGATGAGACGGCGAAGCGCTGGCTGGTGGAGACCGACCAGGGCGACCGGATCGAGGCGCAGTTCTGCATCATGGCGGTCGGCTGTCTCTCCGCGGCCAACATCCCGGACTTCGCCGGCATGGACGACTTCGACGGGCCGATCTACCACACCGGTCATTGGCCGAAGGAGGGCGCAGACTTCCATGGCCAGAAGGTCTGCGTCATCGGCACCGGTTCGTCCGCCATCCAATCGATCCCACTGATCGCCGAGCAAGCGGCGCAACTGACGGTGTTTCAGCGCACGCCGGCCTACACCGTGCCGGCCTGGAACGAAAGATTGGACCCAGCCAAGGTGGCGGAGGTCAAGGCGACCTATCCGGAACTGCGGGCAAAGGCGCGGGCGCGGCCAACCGGCTTCTACTTCCCGTTCAACACCAAATCGGCGCTAGACGTCTCCGAGGACGAACGGCGGCGGGCCTATGAGGCGGCATGGGAGCGTGGCGGCCTGCCGTTCCTCGGCGCATTCGGCGACCTGTTGTTCGACGAAGCCTCTAACGACACGGTCGCAGACTTCGCCCGGGACAAGATCCGCGCCGTGGTCAAAGACCCGGCGACCGCGGAATTGCTCTGCCCCGACAATGTGTTGGGCTGCAAGCGGCTGTGCGTCGACACCGGCTATTACGAGACCTACAACCTGCCGCATGTGCAACTGGTTGATGTCTCGGAGCATCCAATCGAGCGGTTTACCGCGACCGGCGTTGTCACCAACGGCGTCGAATATCCGGCGGACGCCGTCGTTTGCGCGACGGGCTTTGCCGCAATGACCGGCTCGTTCGACAAGATCGACATCCGCGGCCGCGGCGGCCTGACGTTGAAGAAGGCGTGGGAGGCCGGGCCGCGCACCTATCTGGGCGTCGCCTCTGTCGGCTTCCCGAATTTCTTCATGATCACCGGCCCGGGCAGCCCCAGCGTGCTGGCCAGCATGATCCAATCCATCGAGCAACACGCCGACTGGATGATCGATTGCATCGCCCATATGCGCGACATCGGTGCCGAGACCTTCGAGCCGACCTTGCAAGCCCAGGACGACTGGGTCAAGCATGTGAATGAAGTGGCGGAGATCTCGCTGCGCTCCACCTGCTCCTCCTGGTATGTGGGGGCGAACGTGCCGGGTCGGCCGCGGGTGTTTATGCCCTATATCGGCGGTTTTCCGGTCTATGTGCAGAAGTGTAATGAGGTGCAATCCCATGGCTACGAGGGCTTCGAATTCGATGGCGCACCGCTACCGAACGCAGCGCCCGCAGTGCGGGAGACCGAGCGTTGGCGCGTGCCGCTGGACGTCGACGTGATCTCGCCGGCCATGCTGGCGTCGAAGCGGGTGCCGGTCGTTTAAGCATCAGACTCGCATCTGAAAACTGCGGCATTGCGGGCGCCAGTTCGCGCTTGGCAACGCCGCAGGTGCGCACTAGTATGCGCGCTCGTTCGGCAGGGAGGCGACGCTCCTCCACCTAAGCCCCAACGCTTGGTCCGCGGTAGCTCAGTGGTAGAGCAATCGGCTGTTAACCGATCGGTCGTAGGTTCGAATCCTACCCGCGGAGCCATTTTTCAAAACGGTCGGAATCATGCATTCTGGCCGTTTTTCTTGCGCCGCGATGGCGCTGGTTTTCGACAATAAATCAAATGGTTGCTTGAATGAAGCAACTGTCTCTCCATCCTTCCAAGGTAACTACCCACCCCCTTGCGCAGGCGTGCAATTCGTGATTCACACTATGGATGGATCGTGATGCCCTCGAGAAGCTCAGCAAGGATGAGTTGGTGGAGTTGGTGCTGAAGCTGCAGCGCCCGGCAAAGACGTCTCGGACGTCGTCGAAACCGCCCTCGGGGGAGCGGGATCTGCCTCGAACCTGGGCCAGGCCGCGCAAAACCTGTTCGGTGGCAGATCCGCCGCCTTATTCATCACGATTGCGTGGCTTCTGCAAATGCTCGCCGGACTGCTGGCTGGCGGTCCCGGGCCTCGAGGTTGAGTTGCTGCGAAACCCGAACATTGATCTGGATCAACAACGGCCTCCTGCATCTGTGTCATTCTGTTGGATATCGCACCTGTCCAAAAGCACCTGCGCCCCAACGGGCACATCAGCAGGCGGCACGCAATCCATGCATGCCGAAGTCCGGTGGCGCTCAATTGAAGCTTCGGCTTCCAAAACAAGGACACCGATCATGAAAGCGCTGGTCTATAAGGCTGTAGGAAAAAAATCGCTGGAGGATCGCCCGAAGCCCGAGATATCCGAACCTACCGATGCCATTGTGCGGATGTCGAAAACCACGATCTGTGGCACCGATCTGCACATCATCAAGGGCGACGTGCCGACCTGTGAACCGGGCCGTATCCTGGGGCATGAAGGGGTCGGCATCATCGACAAGGTCGGGCCTGCCGTGACCGCCTTCAAGGCTGGAGATCATGTGCTGATTTCCTGTGTCAGCGCTTGCGGCACATGCGTCTATTGCCGCAAGCAGATGTATTCGCACTGCACGACGGGCGGCTGGATTCTGGGCAATACAATCGACGGAACCCAGGCCGAATTCGTGCGCACGCCGCATGCCGACATGAGCCTCTATCACATCCCGAAGGGCACCGATGAAGAGGCGCTGGTGATGCTCAGCGACATCCTGCCGACGGGCCTCGAATGCGGGGTTCTGAACGGTCGGATCGCCCCCGGCAGCACCGTGGCGATCGTCGGGGCGGGGCCGATCGGGCTGGCGGCGCTTCTGACCGCGCAATTCTACTCACCCGCCGAGATCATCATGATCGATCTGGACGACAACCGATTGCAGACCGGAACCAAATTCGGCGCGACGGCGACGATCAACAGTTCCGATGGCAAGGCGCTGGACGCGGTGATGAAACTGACCGAGAACCGCGGCGTCGATACCGTGATCGAGGCTGTCGGGATTCCCGCCACTTTCGAGTTGTGTCAGGAGCTTGTGACAGCGGGCGGGACCATCGCCAACGTCGGCGTGCATGGCAAGAAGGTCGATCTGCATCTGGAAAAACTCTGGGACCGCAACATCGCGATCACCACCCGGCTGGTCGATACGGTCACGATCCCGATGCTGTTCAAGACGGTGGCATCAAAGAAGATCGATCCGACGCAGTTGATCACCCACCACTTCAAGCTTGATGAGATCGTTGCGGCCTATGACACCTTCGGCGATGCCGCCAAGACCAAGGCGCTCAAGGTCATCATCTCGGTTTAGCGCGGCTGGCGCAGTTGATCCACTATTCGCCGGATGCGACATTCTGGCCGAACACAAAACCGCAGCATACTGATCGGGGTTAGGGCGTGTCGTCATTTGAGCCAAACGAGTGCACAGACCAAGTGAAGGCCGGCGAGAAAGTTCCGCGCAGTTTTTTCGTAACGTGTGGCGATGCCTCTGAACTGTTTGATAGTGTTGAAGAAACGCTCGATCAGGTTGCGCTCGCGGTAGAGTGCGAAATCGCAGTCGTGTTTGACCTTGCGGTTGGATTTCGGCGGGATCACCGGCTTGATTGCGCGTCTTTCCAGGGCTGAGATCAAGGCATCACCGTCGTAGCCTTTGTCGCCGAGAAGCGCCGCCGGCTCGATGCCGCGACAGCCAATGCCGAGGTCGGCGCCTGGCTGCGCAACGTGACCAATGTGCGCTGCCATGGCGAGACGAAACAGTGGCCCACAGACCGGTTTGCGGACGAGCAGGCATTGCTGCTGCCAAGGGCGGCACAATGGCGTGAGACGGGGCAACC
This sequence comes from uncultured Alphaproteobacteria bacterium, assembly GCA_963974445.1. Classification (GTDB taxonomy): domain Bacteria; phylum Pseudomonadota; class Alphaproteobacteria; order Bin95; family Bin95; genus JACKII01. The sequence continues at coordinate 51,969 of CAXBDI010000004.1, read as the reverse complement.
GGCAGTCGCTGACTTGAGCGGGTTCAGTATCGAGCAGCACGACCTTGCCATCTATGACACCATCGGGCGGGCGGCGGCACGAGCCTGCAGTCGGATCGCCTGGTCGAGCTCTGCAACGAACTGAAGCTGGCCGGCCTGGCCGAGAGCTTTCCTGCCCTGGCCACCCGGGCGGCGGAGATTGAACAGAGCTTTCTGGACTTCCTGGAAGAGGCGCTGGTGACGGAGCGGGACTGCCGGCGGGCGCGCTCAGCCGCGACGCTGGTGCGGATGGCCGGCTTCCCAGTGGTGAAGACGTTGGAAGAGTATGACTTCAAGTTTGCAACGACGGTTCCGCACAAGCAGATCGAACACCTGGCGGCTTTGGCCTTCGTCGCCCGGCGTGAGAATGTGGTGTTCCTGGGGCGGCTCCGGCGGAGGCAAGAGCCATCTCGCATCCGCCTCGCCCTGATCGAGAACGGCTGGCGCGTGCTCTTCACCCGGACGACGGACCTCGTCCAGAAGCTCCAGGTCGCCCGCCGCGAACTCGGCCTCGAAGCCGCCATCAATCGGCTCGACCGCTATCACCTGCTGATCCTCGACGACCTCGCCTACGTCGCCAAGGATCAGGCCGAGACCAGCGTGCTGTTCGAACTGATCAGTGCCAGATACGAGCGACGATCGATGCTGATCACCGCCAACCAGCCCTTCGGCGAATGGGGTAAGATCTTTCCCGACCCCGCCATGATGCTCGCCGCCGTCGACCGACTGGTCCATCACGCCACCATCTTCGAGATGAACGTCGAAAGCTACCGACGACGCGTTGCCATCGAGAAAAAGCGGGGACGCGGACGACCCGCCTCATACGCCACACCCGTCAATACCGCCGCCGCTGACGCTCCACGACAATCAGACTGAAAAAGCAAAGCTTGCGCGCGACAATCTTCGCCGCGATCATCAATACGCTGCGACACTGGGTTCTCATCTTGATCGTCGCCCGCTTCTCACTCAGATTGTCGCGCTACACCTCGAGGAACTGCTCCACGTCGGCCTTGGCGCCGACGCTGGCTTCGGCGGATGGCGTGGCATCGGCCAGCGCCGTGAGCCGGGCCTGTGCCTGTCGGATGTCGTGGAGCAGCATGACCGGGTCGAGCGTCCCGAACCGCACCGCCAGCGCAACCTTCGTTTCGTGGGCAACGGCCGGATGGGCCTGGACGCGCTGGCACGGTGTCAGCGGAGCATGGTAGCGCTTCGCCACCCGGGCGCCGTCACGGGTCTTCTCCATCAGCTTGAACGATGGCATGCTGCGATAGAGCCGCGCCAGTTCGGTTGCCGCGGTGATGCCCGAGTATCGGCGATAGCCCACCATCCGGCGGACGCTCGTCGTATACCCGCCGCTCGGGCCGGGACCGGGAGCGGTCCACAACGGGCCCGCGCCGGAGAAGCCGCTCGGCATGCTTGCGATGATATCCGGAGATCTCCGCAAACTCCGTCAAAATCCGGCCCTTCTCGGCGCGCCGTGCGCACCGGTATCGCGATGCCACCGCCTTCAGGAGTTCGTCTCTCGTTGCCATGCTGATCCGCCTCATGCCTGCCTCCGAAGTGACCCTCAGGAACACCTCTAATGCGGCAAGCAAAGATCCTGCGGGAACAGTTCTGGCGAGGCAATGCGCTTCTCATCCAGATTGCCGCTGTAGAACGGCCAATGGCCTCTGCTAATGGCTCTAGCAGGTTCGTTGCTTGCCCGACCCAGTCGGTCAGTGTCGAACGAGGCAGATCGATGCCATCGTGCCCGAATATCTGGCTTTGGCGATAGAGCGGCAAGTGGTCGGCATATTTGCCGACCAGCACGTGCGCCAGCAATCCCGGCTCTGGCCGCCCGCGCTCAATGGGACGGGACGGCAGTGGCGCTTGCACGATCTGTTCGCAGCAGGAACAGGCCATACGCCCTTCTCGGCGATGCAGGCATCGCCTGCCAGGCAACGGGCCGCACAATCCGGTTCACGACAAACCGGCCTGGAATGTATTCCAATTCTTCGGTCACATCCTGGTCGAACGCACGCAACTTGCCGCCGCAACCGGCACAGATCTCGCCCGGCGATAACAGGGTCTCGCGCCGAGGCAGGTTCTTCGGCAAGGGGCGGCGTTTGGGCTGGCGCTTCTCGCCCTTAGCTTGGTCGGGTGGGATGGCTGGCGCTTCGGCGGCGCGGGCGATCTCTTGCTCTTCCAGGGTCAGTTCAAGCTGATCGATGCTTTCCGAACGGGAGCCGAACTGATGGCGGCGGAGACCGGAAAGCTGGTGCTGCAGCTTGGCGATCAAGACATCACGGCTGGTCAACTCCGACGTCAGCGAGACGATCAATCCTTTGAGGAGAGCCGGGTCGTTGGGCAGGGTTTTGACCTCGTCGAGCATATGGAAATGCTAGCAAAATCAACACGGCCAGGGAATCCCAAAACGACCGGAAAACGGCAAAAATCCGGGAGTTTTAACCTGCCACCAACGGCCGCCAGGTTCGTAGCGGCATTCGCCAGTCCTTCGTCGAAAAAACGATCCCCCGGATCGTTGTCTGACCCTCCTCAGCCTTCGAGCAGCACGGAAAGTTGGGCTGCAGTGACGTGAACCTTGCCGTCGGCGACGGACGGCCAGACAAAGCGCCCCTTCTCCAAACGCTTCGAGAACAGGCAAGCGCCCTGGCCGTCCCACCAGATAACCTCGATGAGATCACCGCGGCGGCTGCGGAACACGAACAGATGCCCGTTGTAGGGATCGGTGTTCAGGATTGCCTCCGCCGACGCAGCCAATCCGGCAAAGCCCTTGCCCATGTCGGTGATGCCACCCGCCAGCCAGACCTTTGTTGATGCCGGAACCGGGATCATGTCTCCAGACTCCGGACCAATCGCGCGACCGCATCCGGATCGACATCGCCGATCAGCCGGATGCTGCGTCCGTTCGCCAGCGCGACTTCGATATACCCTGCGGCAGGCGGCTCAAGCTGACGCTCGGCTCGTGGTTCCCCGACAATCTCGACAGGCAGGAACTGTGTCTCGGCTAGAACGTCGTCGTCTGGCTGGTAGCGTGGATCGTGCAGCCAGTTGAAGACCTGGTTGGCATTGAGGTCATAGCGCCGGGCAACCTGGGCCACCGATACCCCCGAAGCCAGCGCTTGTGCCACGATCCGGCGCTTCTCTTCGTCAGGCCAGAACCGCCGGACTCGTTGCTTTCGCCTCGCCATAAGGGTCGCCTAAGTGTCCACTTCCGTTAATGGACACTAGCGCCCACTACGGGTCTGAAGGATCGACATCAGCAGCCATCATGCAAGAGCGCCCAGACCGGACGGATACGAAGCTCAGCAAGGATGAGCTGGTGGAGTTGGTGCTGACGCTGCAGCGCCCGGCAAAGACGTCTCGGACGTCGTCAAAACCGCCCTCGACGCTTTCCGGATGAGTGGTATGCTGATCTGTAGAGTTAAATGACAATCTAGCTAAAGGGGTGCGCCGTGCTGGCTGATCGATATGGCAACCAACTATCGACATCGTCCGCGGCGACGCGTGACCTTTATATTGAGGCGATTGATAAGCTGCTGGGTGCGGCGCCAGACATGCAAGAAGCCTTCGAAGCTGTCACCATCTCAGACCCAGGCTTTGCTTTAGGGCACAGCGGTCTGGCGCGCACCCGCCAGATTAAGGGCGATATCGCGGGGGCGCGCGAGGCGATGGCAGCGGCGCGGGCCTTGGCCGACGGGCTGAATGCCAAAGACGCCGCGCACGTCAACGCCCTGACCCTCCTGATTGAAGGCAGGGGCGCCGAGGCTTATTCGGCTATCCGCAGCCACGTCGCCGAGCACCCACGAGACGTTCTCGTCGCGCAGACCTGCACCAGCGTGTTTGGGCTAATCGGGTTTTCGGGCCGGCCCGGCCGGGAGGCGGAACTGCTCGCCTATACGACGACGCTCCAGCCGCATTATGGCGATGATTGGTGGTTTGTCAGCCAGCACGCCTTCTCGTTCTGCGAGACGGGTCAGCTGGATCGGGCAGATGATCTGATAGAGCAATCGTTGGCCGTCAACCCCCGAAATGCGCACGGAGCGCATGTTCGCGCGCATGTCTACTACGAGGCCGGCGAAGCAGAAGCTGGCATGGACTACATGCAAAATTGGCTGCCTGGGTACGATCCCGCTGGCATCATGCACGGCCATCTCTCATGGCATTTTGCGCTATGGAAATTGGGAAATGGAGACCACGCCGGAATGTGGTCCCTAGTCGATCGGTTCGTCGCCCCGGATGCTTCTCTCAGTTTCCCGCTGATCGTTATGACCGACAACGCCGCCATCTTGTATCGTGCGGAGCTGGCTGGGGTTTCGGTCCCGCCCGAGCGCTGGCGGGCGATCAGCGAATATGCGCATCAGCATTTTCCGAACCCCGGAGTTGCGTTCGCCGACGTCCACGCGGCGCTTGCCTATGCAATGACCGGCGAGAGCGAAGCGCTGGCCGCGATCGTCGCCAATCCTGCGGGACCCGCGGCGGACGTCGTCAAAGAGTTGGCGACGGCCTATCAGGCGATTGCGAACCAGGATTGGGAGGGAGCCGCAGATCACCTTGCCGCTGGCATATCCGACCACGCTCGCATTGGCGGCAGCCGCGCCCAACGGGACCTCCTGGATCACACGATGCTCGCGGTCCTATTGAAACTCGGGCGGAGCGATGAGGCGCGGCGGCTGCTCGTGTCACGTCGTCCGGTGCAGGCGGCCAACCCGCCTGTGAAGGGATTGAAGGCCGCCTGAGGCGCCTCCCGGACAAGCGTCGCGCAATGTGTCCACTCCTATGGGGTCACTCCAGTATTTAGGCCAGAATTGACCCTTTATTTCCCTAACCTTCACTCCCCCACCATCGGCAGCACCATCGGCGCCAACTCGTCCGTATCGCGTCCCGCCCAATCCTTCTGCGCCACACTCGCCATGGAGCGCGCCTGTGCTTCCTCCAGCGCCTGGCTCTCTGCGGCCAGGTCGATGGTGAGGACTTTGCCGGCGCACACCACCTGCTCGCCATCGACGAAGACGTCCTGCACGGCGCGGTCGCCCGCGACGTAGATCAGCGAGCGCAGCGGCTCGCGCATCGGCATCATCGCCGGGTGCTTCAGGTCGACCAGCACGATGTCGGCCCTCGCCCCGACGTTGAGGCGGCCGATGTCGTCGCGTCGGATGGCGCGGGCGCCGCCGATGGTGGCGGCGTCGAACACGTTGCCGGTGGTCAGGTCGGCGACGGAGCCAGCGACGGCCCTCGCGGTGTAGAGCGTCGTGCGCAACTCATCCAGATAGTTGTGCGGGTAGGTATCGGTGCCGATGCCCAGATTGACGCCGCGCCGGGCGTACTCTCCAAACGTATTCAAAGCGATGCCGCGGCGCAGGAACACCGTCGGGCAATGGGCGACGGTCGCGCCGTTGTCGGCCAGCAGTCCCAGATCGCGCCTTGTCGTCCAGTGTAGCCAAGGGTGATGGTCGAGGAAGATGCCGTGGCCGATGATCGAGCGGTCGGTGAGGATGCCGATCTCGTCCATCCACTGGATCGGCGTCAGGCCGTGGCGGCGGTTCATCTCGTGGAACTCGGTGACGCTTTGGGCGGCATGGATCTGGAACGGCAGGTTGCGCTCCTCCGCCGCGTCGTGGGCGTCGCGCAGCAGTTCCGGCGTGCAGGTGTCGATCTGCGCCGGCGCGACCATGCCGGAGAGGCGGCCGCTCGGGTGCTGCTTCGCCAGGTCGATGAGGCGCAGCGCTGCGTCGAAGTTCTGGCGGCCGGCCTTGGTGTCCCAGTCGTATTTCAACTCGTGGCCGTCTTCCGTATACCAGCGGGCGTCGCGGAACATCGGTGCGGCGACAGCGCGGATGCCGGCCCCGCCCATCACATCGAGCCAGCCATCGAAGGCGATGGAGAGGTCGACGACGGTGGTGACGCCGGATAGCAGCAACTCCGCCAGTGCGACCCGCATCGCCGCGATGCTGCCGGCCTGATCGTTGCCGAAGATCGTCAGATACTCGTACAGCGAGGAGTGCCAGAAGCCGGGGCTCAGCGTCTCATCGGTGATGCCCTTGCGCAGCGGCTCGCTGGTCGGGTGGGTGTGGATGTTGATCATGCCAGGGAGGACCAGGCGGTCGCGGCCATCGATCTCCGTATCCGCCGCTCCCTGATAATTCTTGCCAACATGGCTGACCGCACCGCCAGTAAACGCGACATCGACGTCGCGCGCATAGGCGTGCCGCTCGCCATCCCAAACGACGGCCCAGGCGGCGTTGCGAATGACGGTGGTCTTGGCGGTCTCGGCCATGAACGCGAACTCCTGTCAGGGTAAGGACGGGAGAGATTGTTTACCGAATTCGCCGGCCGGACAAGTTGTGCCGGGAACCGCAGGAGTGCGTCGCGTCGATTCGCGGCGGCCATTGTTTTGCCGCGTAGAAGCAGCCTCGCCATGCCGGGAGGGTAAATCCGCCATGGCCAAAGCCGTTCTGTTTTCATAATCTTGGAGAGAAAAGGTGGCCGGGTCAGCCCCGAGTGAGTGCAGGGCATGGGGGCCGACCCGGCCTACGGACGGCTGGGGGGAACCGTCCGATCTCTCATAATACGTGCGCTGTCGCTAACTGGCTGCCTCCATCGCACTCCAAGCCTCAGCAACGCACTGCGCGTCGGCCGATGCGTGGAAATGGCCAGCGAACAGGCGGCCGTTCAGATCGTGCTCGACATTGCCTTCCGCGTCGAACCGCGCCCAGAACCACTGGTCCTCGCCGATCGATTTGAAGCCGACGGTCACCGATTGGATCTTGCCGGCAGCATTGGCGCGCAGGGTGCTGAGATCGGCGTCCTCGCTCGACCCGAAATCGCGGGTCACAACCAGCGTACCGAATTCGCTGCCGACTGCGGCGAGCCCGGAATAGTCGTCGAACCATTTGCCCATAGCGCCGCTATCGCGCAGTGTCTCCTCGCGCACAGGATCCTGTACATACACCGCAGCAGCCTCCCACAGTTCTGAGGCGCGTTCGGCGTACGGCCCCATCTTAGCAGTTGACAGCAGCGGGTCGCTCTTCGTCGATACGGCAGCCTCCACCCCCACGACGGCGACTGCAAGTACGGCGATACTGCCGAGCAGCGTAGATTTCCAGTTGGCCCTCATCATCGCCGGGTCTCCAGTTTGTTCCGACCCTGCACTTGGAGTTTAAGTTGGGATCGGAGCTTCTTTGTACAATGGCAAGGGGCAAATGTTAGGCAAACAAATCGTGATAAATGTGTGAGAGCCCTGCGCCGTATTTTTGCCCCTTTGCCCGGGCTAGATTGGGATAGGCGGTGGAGGATTCAATCCTGCGCCGCCGTTCGCGACAGACTTCCATGTTCTGCCCTCCCTACTTGGCCAGCGTGTCTTTTCCCGCTGGCCGATTTTTTCGGCAGGTGCGCCGTCAGAGTGGCTGGGCAAGGCGGCCGCGCCGTGCTTAAGACACGCCATGGCGGTAGCACACAGCTTTTCCTATTCCTTTTCCGCACACGGGCTTGCCGGCGCTCGCGGCGAGCGCTGGTTGTTCGAGGGGCTGGACCTGACGGTGGCGCCCGGCGAGGCGCTGGTGGTAACCGGCCCCAACGGCACCGGCAAGACCACGCTGCTGCGGATACTGGCTGGGCTGCTACCGGCGGTTGAAGGCTCGGTTGCATGGCAGCCCGCACCCCCTGAAGGCAGGGCCGCATTCCACTATCTGGGCCATCAAAACTCCGTGAAGGGCGCGATGACCGGTGCGCAGAATCTGGCGTTCTGGCAGCGGCTGGCCGGTGTCCGGGATGCGACGGCCTTGAATGCGGCCTGCCGCACCTTCGGGATCGAAGATCTGGTCGATTTACCGGCGCGGGTGCTGTCGGCCGGTCAGCAGCGGCGGCTGGCGTTGGCGCGTCTCGTGGCGATTCCGGCGCCGCTCTGGCTGCTGGACGAGCCGACCACTGCGCTCGACGCTGGTTCCGCTGCGGCGTTCGGGGCGGCGGTGGCGGCGCACCGCGAGGCCGGCGGCATGGCGATCATCGCCACGCATCAGGATCTGGGCCTTGAGCCGACTTTCCGCCTGCGGTTGGGGCCTGCGGAGTGAGCGGGTTTTGGGCCATCCTGCACCGCGACATGATGCTGGCCCGGGCGGAAAGCGGCGGCGCCCTGCTGGCAGTTCAGTTCTTCGCGCTCGGTATTCTGTTGTTTCCGTTGGGCTTGGGGCCGGAGCCGGGCATGCTGGGCCGGATCGGCGGCGGCCTGCTGGCGGTGATGGCCTTGCTCGCAACCCTGCTGGCGCTCGACCGGCTGTTTCAGCAGGACCATGAGGACGGCACGCTCGACCTGCTGCTGACCAGTCCGGCGCCGCTGTGGAGTATTGTGTTGGGCAAGGCGCTGGCGCATTGGCTGGTGACCGGCGGTCCGATGCTGCTGGCCGCGCCGTTGCTGGGCGTGCTGTTGCAAATGAGTTGGCCGGCCATCGCTGGCCTGCTGGCGGCGCTTGCGTTGGGCACGCCGACGCTCAGCCTGGTCGGGGCGGTGGGGGCCTCGCTGACCATTGGCGCGCGCCGCGGCGGCGTGTTGTTGGCTCTGCTGGTTTTGCCGCTCTATATCCCTGTGCTGATTTTCATGTCCGGAACGGTCACTGCGGCGGAAACGGGACTGGCTTTTAGCAGCCATATCTCCATCTTAGGGGCAATCATGTTGGTTTCGCTGGTGCTGACCCCCTGGGCGGCTGCGGCGGCCTTGCGGCAGATCGGCGAGTAGTCTCGGGAACAAGGTGCATCGGTGACAGCTTCGACCCCTTCGAACAAAGAGGCAGGGAGCCGGGCGCAGGGGTCGTCCTGGCACCGCTTCGCCAACCCGAACCGATTCTTGCGCCTGTCGCGGGCGATCCAGCCCTGGGTGCTGGCGATCACGCTGCCGTGCCTGGCGGCGGGGCTTTATTTCGCGCTGATCGCCTCGCCCATCGACTATCAGCAGAAGGATACCGTGCGCATCATGTATGTGCACGTGCCGGCGGCGTGGATGGCGATGTTCGGCTACTCCACCCTGGCTCTGGCCAGCGCCATCGCGCTGATCTGGCGGCACCCGCTGGCCGATTTGGCGGGCAAGGCCGCGGCGCCCATCGGCGCCGGCTTCACGGTGATCGCGCTGGCGACCGGCTCGCTTTGGGGCAAGCCGACCTGGGGCACTTGGTGGGTGTGGGATGCGCGCCTGACCTCGGTTGTCGTGCTGCTGTTCTTGTATCTGGGCTATATGGCGCTCTGGAATGCGTTCGAGCAGCCACAGCGCGCGGCACGGGCCGCGGCGATCCTGGCGCTGGTCGGCATCGTCAATTTGCCGATCATCAAGTTCTCGGTCGACTGGTGGAACACGCTGCACCAGCCGGCCAGCATCAGCCGTATCGGCACGCCGGCCATCGATCCCGCGATGTTGACGCCATTGTTACTGATGGGTGTGGCCTATTTGGGGTTATTTATCATGCTTCTTCTGTTGCGGATGCGGGTGGAGCTGGCGCAGCGGCGGGTGCTGGCGTTGCAGTTGGCGCGGTCCCGCGCCGGCGACCCGGCATAACGGCGCAAGGAGGGCGAGAGTATGGCCGAATTCTTCGACATGGGCGGGTACGCCGCCTATATCTGGCCGGCCTACGGCATCGCCGGCACCGTGATTCTGGGGCTGTTCATCTGGTCGTGGCGCGGACTGAACAGGGCGGAGCAGGCAGAGGCGGCACTCGGCCGCCGCGAACGTCGGCGCGCGCCGAAAGTGGAACGAACTTGAGAGTGAGGCAGCTATGAAACCGAAACATCGCCGCCTCTATGTCGTCGTTCTGGCGCTGCTGGCGCTTGGTTCCGCCGCGGCGCTGGTGGCCAATGCATTCGAGGACAATCTGGTCTTCTTCTATAGCCCGACCGACCTGGTGGAGAAGAAAGTCGTCCCCGGCCAGGCCATCCGCATCGGGGGCTTGGTTGAGGAGGGGTCCGTCATCAAGGATGGGCTTGACGTGGAGTTCAAGCTGACTGACGGTGCCCGCACGGTGAAGGTCGCCTTTAGCGGCAGCCTGCCCGACCTGTTCGGCGAAGGGCAGGGGATCGTCACCTTCGGGCGGCTGGCGGCGGACGGCAGCTTCCAAGCCGAAGAAGTGCTGGCCAAGCACGACGAAAACTACATGCCGCCGGAGGTGGCGGATGCGCTGAAAGCTTCCGGCCAATGGAAGCCCGACGAAAAATGAGCAATAAGGTGAAGACGCCATGACGGTAGAGACCGGCCACTTTGCCCTGATTGTCGCGCTGATCCTGGCGACGCTACAGGCAACCGTACCGCTTTGGGCCGCCAATCGCGGCAACCGGGAGTTGATGAACCTGGCCCGGCACACCGCCTGGGGGCAGTTGATCTGTGTCGCCTTGGCGTTCCTGGCCTTGATGTACGCGTTCGCCCGGTCGGACTTCTCGGTCCAGGTGGTTGCGCTCAATTCCCATTCCGCCAAACCCTTCCTCTACAAGCTGGCCGCCACCTGGGGCCATCACGAGGGCTCGCTGGTGCTGTGGATCCTGATCTTGGCGGTGTTCGGCGCGTTCATCGCCACCTTCAACCGCGGCATGCCCGATACGCTTCGGGCGCGGGTGCTGGCGGTGCAGGGCATGATCGCCGCCGGCTTTCTGTTGTTCACGCTGCTGACCTCCAACCCGTTCACGCGCTTGATCGACCTGCCAATCGACGGCAACGGGCTGAACCCCCTGCTGCAGGACCCCGGCTTGGTCTTCCATCCGCCGCTGCTGTATTTCGGCTATGTCGGCATGTCGACCGCGTTCTCGTTCGCCGTGGCGGCGCTTATCGAAGGGAAGGTGACGCCGGACTGGGCGCGCTGGGCCAAACCGTGGCTGCTGATCGCCTGGGCCGGCCTGACCATGGGCATCTCGCTCGGCTCCTGGTGGGCCTACTACGAGCTTGGCTGGGGCGGCTTCTGGTTCTGGGACCCGGTGGAGAACGCCTCCTTCATGCCGTGGCTGGTGGCGACGGCGCTGATCCACTGCATCAGCGTCGTGGCGAAGCGGGACTCATTCAAAAGCTGGACACTGCTGCTGGCCATCCTGGGCTTTTCGCTCAGCCTGCTCGGCACGTTTATCGTGCGGTCCGGCCTGCTGACCTCGGTGCATGCGTTTGCGACCGATCCGGCGCGGGGCGTGTTTATCCTCGCCCTGCTGGGCATCGCCATTGGCGGCGCGTTCCTGCTGTTCGCGATCCGTGCGCCCAGTATGGAGGGCGGCAGCGGCTTTGCCCCGGTCAGCCGCGAGGGTGCGCTGTTGATCAACAATCTGCTGCTGGCGACGGCGACGGCGACCGTGCTGCTCGGCACGCTCTACCCCTTGGTGCTGGAGGCGGTGACCGGCGATAAAGTCTCGGTCGGGCCACCCTACTTCAACGCGACCTTTGTGCCATTGATGTTGCCGATGCTGGCGATGATGGCGCTCGGGCCGCTGTTCGCCTGGCGGCAGGCGAGGGCCGTGGAGGCCGTCAAAAAGCTTTGGCTGGCAGGGATCGTCGCCGCAGTGGTGCTGGGCATCACGCTGTGGATCGGCGAATCCGGCATCGCCGGCGCGTTCGGTATGACCATTGCGGGCTGGCTGGCGGCTGCGACCATCTTCGCTTGGGTGAAGCGGTGGTGGGGCAAGGGCGCTCTGCAGCGGCTCGTCGGCCTGCCGATGGAGGTGCATGGCATGACCATGGCCCACTTCGCCGCCGCAGTGCTGGTAGCCGGCATCACGGCGACCAGCATCTGGCAGGGCGAGGCGGTCAAACTGATGAAGCCCGGCGACCAGGTGCAACTGGCCGGCTATTCCTGGACGCTGGACCGGGTCTACGATACCGTTGGGCCGAACTATCAGGCGATGCGTGGCGAGATCACGGTTAAAGATGATGCCGGCAAGCTTGTTTCTACCCTCTATCCAGAGCGGCGCTTCTATCCCGTCGCGCAGCAAAACACGACGGAGGCGGCGATCCACACGACCTGGGTCAGCGACCTCTACGCCGTGCTGGGCGAGGGCGATGCGGTCGCCGGCTGGGCGATCCGGCTCTATTACAACCCGCTGGTGCCATGGATTTGGGTCGGTGCAACGCTGATGGCGCTTGGCGGTTTGGTCTCGGCTGCTGGCAAGGTTCGGGTGCGGCGCGCGCGGGCAGCGAAACAGCCGGCGGAGGCTGCGGCCTAGCCGATGATGAAGCGTTTGCCCTATCTGCTGCCGCTCATCGTGTTCGCGGGACTGGCGGTCTATCTGTGGAACGGCCTTGGCCGCGACCCCAGCGTGCTGCCATCTGCCTTGCTGGACAAACCAGCGCCGCAGTTCGATCTGCCGCCGCTGCCGGGCCGCCAGCCGGAGGAGCCCTTGGCGACACGCCATCTGGCGACAGGCGAACCGGTGCTTGTCAATTTCTTCGCCTCCTGGTGCGGCGCTTGCCAGGTCGAGCACCCGATCCTGAACGACATGGCGAGCCGCAATGGCGTCACTATCCACGCGATCAACTACAAGGATACGCCGGACCGGGCGAGGGCATTCCTGCAGCGGCTGGGCGATCACTACCAACGGATCGGCGCCGACCCGGACGGCCGGGTAGCGATCGATTTTGGCGTCTATGGCATTCCCGAGACCTTCGTGATCGATGGGGAGGGGCGGATACAACTGCGCCATGCCGGCCCGATCAGCCCGGAGACGGCGCAAAAGGTTATCCTGCCACTGGTGGAGGCGCTGAAGTGAGGCTGATTCTGTTGAGCTTGCTCGCGATGATGCTGGCGCTTGGCACGGCACAGGCCATCGCGCCGTCGGAGATGTTGAGCGATCCGGTATTGGAGCAACGCGCGCGAGCGTTGAGCAAAGAGTTACGCTGCCCCAAGTGCCAGAACCAGTCGCTGGACGATTCGGAGGCCGATATCGCCCGCGACCTGCGCCGGATCGTGCGCGAACGGCTGGTGGCAGGCGACAGCGATGCAGAGATCAAATCCTATTTGACCGCCCGCTATGGCGACTTCGTCCTGCTGAAACCGCCGATGAAGCCGACCACTTGGATCTTATGGTTCGGACCGTTGGCAGTGATCCTGTTGGGCGGGGTGGTCGTCTGGCGGGTCGTCCGGCGCAATCGCACGCAGATGGCCGCGGCACCGGACGACCCGCCGGATAGCGATGACGATTGGGAGCCTGCCCGACGATGACACTTGCCGGGATCGGTTTGGCGATAATTGCGCTCGGCGTCGCCGGGTGGATCGCCTATGCACTGCGCAAGGCCGGCATGGGTCCGGCGCTGCTCGGCGGTTTCGGCGTGCCGATGCTGGCCTTGGGCCTCTATGCAGTCCTCGGCTCGCCGAGCGTGCCGGACCAGCCGCTCGCCGCCCGCAAGCTCGACGCGCCAGCGATCGCACTTGGCCCGGAACAGGTGGATTTCGCCAAAATGGTGGCCAGTCTGGCGGAGCGCCTGCGCGATAGGCCGGACGATCTGAAAGGCTGGACCATACTCGCCCGCTCCTACCGCGTGCTGAACCAATGGCCCGCCGCCAGCAGCGCCTGGTCCAGGGTGCTGGCGCTGAAAGGCGACAGTGCGACAGCAATAGACTGGGCGGAACTGGCCGACCTGCGGATCGCCGCGGGTCGAGGCCTGGTCGATGCGCAGGCGTTGGATGCGGCGGAACGCTCGTTGGCGCTGGATCCGAGTTTGGCCAAGTCCCGCCATTTCGTGGCGCTGGCGGCGGCACAGAGGGGCGACTATGCCGATGCCGTGCAACGCTGGCGCGCTCTGCTGGCCGATGCGCCGGCGGATGCCGGGTGGCGCGAACCGGTCTCGCAGCAATTGGCGGAGGTCGAGCGGTTGCTGGCGCAATCTGGCGACGGGCCACCGCCGCGCGTCGCCGATATCGCCAGGCCGGAGCGTGGCCCTTCCGCCGCCGATGTCGCCGCGGCGCGCGAGATGTCCGGCCAAGACCGCGCCGCCTTCATCCAGAGCATGGTGGAACGCCTCGCCAACCGCCTGGCGGAGGAGCCGGACGACCCCGCCGGCTGGCTGCGCCTCGGCCGCGCTTACGGCGTATTGGGTCGCAGCGAAGACGCCGCATCAGCACTGGAAAAAGCCGAGCAACTGGCGACGGCGCGGCTGCAAAACGGCGCTTCGGCCGACCGCCCGGAAATGCAGGCGGTGCTCGATGGCGTTCGGCAGTTGCGCGGCAACTAGCCGACGCGCGCAGGCTCTACCGCAGACCACGGGTATCGACCGGCCAGATATCCACCAGCGTGTCGCCTCGGACGACGTGATAGACGCTGTAGAGGTTGACGGTCGGGTCGCAGTGCGGCGACAGGCATTCGACCACCGCGCCGAGCGGCAGCCGTTCGCTGCCGGCAAACGTGATGCGGCCATGCTCGTCGCCGGCAAAGCCATAGAACGCACCTTCCGGCGCACCGCGGCGCAGCTCCGGGACGCCGCAATCGGTGGCGAACGCCTTCAGGCCGGCATCGGTGGTGACGCAGTCCTCCTGCGCGGCGCTGACGACGCTCGCCTGCACGAACAGCGCCTCACGGAACCGCTTGGCGGCCTCGCCGGCATGGGCGACGCGTTGGTAGTCGACGTCGAGGAAGACGTAGGAGCCCGCCTGCAACTCGTTCAGCACGCCCTGGCTGTGGTCGATGGCGTGCGTGCCCGTGCCGCCACCGGAGAACACCGGCGGTTCGATGCCGGCTTCGCCCAGTTGCCGGCGCACCTCCTTTAGAAAGTCGGCAACTTCCTGCCCGCGCCGGACGCGTTCGTCCCAATCGTAGATGTGCTGCAGGCCGCCCGCATAGCCCTGGATGCCGGCAAGCGTCAGGTGGGAGGCCTTCTGCACCTGCTCTGCCAACGCCGTCGCCTGCTGGGCGGAGGGGACGCCGGTGCGGCGTGAGCCGACATCGATATCGACCATGATGTTGAGCGTCTGACCGGCGGCAGCCGCGGCCTCCGCTAGGGCCGTGAGGTTATCCGGGTGATCGGCGACGACCGACAGGCTCTCGGCATCCGCATTCAGGGCGATCAACCGCTCGATGCGGTGCGGCCTGACCACAGGGGAAGTAATGTGCACGCCGGGGATGCCGGCCCGGCCCATGACTTCCGCCTCGCCCAGTGTCGCGCAGCAGACGCCGACCGCGCCGGCGGCGACCTGGCGGCGGGCGATCTCCACCGATTTGTGCGTCTTGGTGTGCGGGCGCAGCCGCTGGCCGGTAGTGGCGCAATGGTCGGCCATCGCCTGGATATTCGCCTCCATGGCGTCCAGATCGATCAGCAATGCCGGTGTATCCAACTCGTTGCGAGAGCTGGGCTGGCCAACAAGGCGGGCATTCGGGCCGGGGTCGAAACCGGCAGCGGCGGCGAGGGTCACGTGAGCGGAACTCCGGATGCATCAGTTAGGTCGGTTGACCCTAATGGGCCGATTGCGGCGCGTCACGCATCATCGCCGGCTGCTAGCCTCTTTACCCTCTTCCCCCTTGCCCCGGGCTTGACCCGGGGTCCATGCCTGAGAGGCGATCACAGGCCGGGAGTCTGTCTGGCAAGCCTCCGGCATGGATCCCGTATCGAGCACGGGAAAAGAATAGACTGGGGCTCAGGCCTCTCGCACTAAGACCGCGGCTTCATCGCCGGTCGCTGGCCTCTTTACCCTCATTCCCCTTGCCCCGGGCTTGCCCCGGGGTCCATGCCTGAGAGACTACGGCACGCCGGGAGCCTGTCTGGCAAGCCTCAGGCGTGGATCCCGTGTCGAGCACGGGAAAAGGAATGGAGGAAGCTTAAGCCTCTCGCACTAAGACCGCGGCTTCATTGCCGGTCGCTGGCCTCTTTACCCTCATTCCCCTTGCCCCGGGGTCCATGCCTGAGAGGCGATCATAGGCCGGGAGCCTGTCTGGCAAGCCTCAGGCATGGATCCCGTGTCGAGCACGGGAGAAGGAATGGACGAAGCTTAGGCCTCTCGCACTAAGCGCGGGATCGTCGCAACAACAGCAGGTTCAGCCCGTTCAACAGCCGGTAGACCGCATTGAACGCCTCCGTCGCCGCATCCTCACTAAGAGCCAGATCGGCGGCGCGCAATTCGCCGAGAATAGCGGTGATAGAGCGCCTTCCATCCATCCGCTGCACGATGGCGGCGGCGCGAGGGGGAGCGGGGAACTTGGCCGGAAAGCCCTCAAGATCGACGCTCAGGCTGCCACTGCGCAGCGCTTTGGCCAAAACCTCCGGCGCGTGGCGCGGCAGTACCGGCACCAGGGAACGGTCTGCCGGATCGGCCGTGCGGCCCTGGCGCCCGCCCGCCGGGGTCAGGTACACTATGTGCTTGCGGAGGTTGCCGCACAAAGCCTCCGCCGCGGCGGCTCGGGCAATTGGATCAAGTACTTGCAACGGTGCCAACAAACGCGGATCGCGCAGGTACGTCGCGGGATCGTAACGGGCCGGTTCGATGAATGCGGCGATGTTTAACTCCGCCGCGCCCACGAATTCGGCCAACTCTTCAACCGTATAGGCCCGGTCGCGGGCGTGCAGCAGCAGGTCGTAGAGGCCGGCGTCTCCCGCCTCGCGGTGATCCTGGACGAAGGGGTTGCGGCGCAACCAGTTGGTGCGGGGCAGCGCCTCCAACAGGCGGCGGGTTTGGGTCAGCCGCTCCCGGTCGGGCCGGTCCGGCGGGGCGAGATGGCGCAGCAGCGCCTGCGTCTCATAGACGCCGCGGCGGCCAAGCGCGCCATACACCATCAGCCCCATGCCGCCGGCGGGCTTCAACTGCCCGGCCAGCGCCTTCAGGCCGTCCCCCGGTTGCTCCAGATGGTGCAGCACGCCGCAGCAATCGATGTAGTCGTAGGGTCCGGGCGCCAGCGTACCCACCTCCAACAATGAGCCGGTGACGTAACGCAGATTGGTGAGCCCGCGCACCTTGGCTCTGGCCTCGGTCACAGCCCGGGCGGCGGCGGACATATCGAGGTAGACGATCTCCGCATCCAGCCCCGCGCTCGCGCAATGCTGGGCCAACATGATCGCGGCGTCGCCGGTGCCGCCGCCGGCGATCAGGGCGCGGAAGGGGTTGGGCGTTTCGCCGTGGAACAGATAGTGCGTTAGCTCCGGCAGGGCGGAGGGCGAGCCCTCGATCAGGCGCTTGCGCTCGTCCGCCGGCTTGCGGTCGGGATAGGGATAGGCCTCGTACTGGCCGGCGACGAGCCGGTCGCGCTCGGTCACGGCTGCAGGCTCACCAGGCCGGCACCAGGTCCTGCGCCGCCAGAATTGGCGTCACACGCGCGACCTCGTGGCTGCGGATCAGGTTGGCTTTCGACAACATGCACAGCATGGCATAGGCGGTTTCGGCGACCCGCACCTCCTCCCGGAACCAGTAGACCGGCGAGGCCAGCGTCAGGCAGATCGGCCAGCCAAGGGTGCGGAAGCGGAACGCCTCCAGCGCGTTCTCGATCTGAAACGCCACCCGCCCCGGCCCGTCCGGCAGGTTGTTGTAGAAGCCCAGGCCCGGATCGACCCAGATGGTCTCGACGCCCAGGGCGGTGGCTTTGTCCAACTGTTCGTGGAAGAAGTCGAACTGCGCATCGATCAGCGCCTCACGGCTGGGCAAGGCCTTGTTATCGCGGACATTGCGCCCAGCCATGTAGCAGAGGATCAGGCCAGCCTTGTGCTTAGCGCAGAGCTTGTAAATCTCGCCGTCTTCATCGCGTCCGGTCAGGTTGATGATCGCCGCGCCGGCTTCCAGCGCCGCCTCCGCCACCTCTGGATAGTAGGTCTCGACGGAGGCGGGCACGCCCTTTTCGGCGAGGCGGCGGATGGTCGGTAGCAGCGTCTTGATCTGGCGCTTGGCATCGACGCGGGATGCGAAATCGCCAACCGATTCCGCGCCAAGGTCGAGGATGGTAGCGCCTTCCAGCACCAGCTTATCGCAGCGATAGTCCGCCTGTTCCTGGCTGAACACGACGCTTTCGCGATAGGAGCTGTCGCGGCTGAAATTCACGACACCCATCTGGTAGGCGCGGTCTTTGAATGTCAGGCCGAGATTCGGCAGGGCTACGGTGCGCACGGGGGCGGCGAGGGCGTCACTGTGTTTCTGCCAGCGGGCGAATATCTGGTCGGCGTTGATCATGGTATTATCACGTCCAGGTGTCGGCGATCGGATAGACGTCGCCGGGCTCCACCGGCAGCTTTGCCAGCAAGTCTGCGATGGATTCGCCCAAGGCCGGGTGCGTCACGTCGGCGGCAATATCGGTCAAGGGAACCAGCACGAACCGGCGCAAGTGCATCCGCGGGTGCGGTACCTCCAGATCAGCGGTCGTGATGATACGCTCACCATACAGCAACACGTCGAGATCGAGCGTGCGCGCATCCCAACGGATGTTGCGCTCACGCTGGAACTGCTGCTCCACCGCCATGCAATGAGCCAACAAAGCATGCGGGTCGAGGGACGTTGCGACCTTCAGCACACTATTCAGAAAGCGCCCCTGTCCGCCAGGCCCGCCGACCGGCGCGGTCTCGTACAGGCGCGAGGCGGCGAGCGGTTCGATCTCAGGCGCGGCGCAGAACGCGGCGTAGGCGCCGGCAAGCGTCGCATGCCGGTCGCCCAGATTACTGCCGAAGGAGATGGTGGCAGTGACAGCGGACATGGGAAGTCCTTCAAAAGCCGTGCTTCTGCGCTTCTTCGTTCATCACGATGGAAATACGGCCTTGCGCCCGTCGGCCCAACACTTCTGCCATGGCATCCTGGAAGCGTTCCAGTGGGAGGACACCGCCGGAGACGGGGTTGATCTGGCCAGCCTCAAACCAATCAAAAATCAAGGTCATTAACGCCCGCATCCGGTCTTCGTATTCGTAGCGGACATCGTTTGGCGACCAACCGACATAGTAGCCTGCATTGAGTCCGCAGACCGTCAGGTTCTTCACCAACAGGATATTGGCCGGAATTTGCTGGATCGTGCCGCTGGCAAAGCCGACCGGCATGATCCGGCCTTCCGGTGCCATGCAGCGTAGAGACTGCATGAACACGTCGCCGCCGACGGGGTCATAGACGGCATCGACGCCACGGCCATTAGTGATTTCCAGCACGCGGTCCCGGAAATTTTCATGGCGATAATTGATGGTGTGATCCGCGCCATGCGCCTTCACTAGCTCCAGCTTTTCGTCGGAGCTTGCAGTGGCGATGATGGTCGCGCCGAGAATCTTGCCGATCTCTACCGCCGCAATACCAACGCCACCCGCAGCACCATGCACCAGCACCCAATCTCCCCGCTTCACCTGGAGCAAGTGAGGCCAGGTGAAGGCCGCCGCACTCGTGCCATAGGAATTGGTGAGGCAGATCGCTTCGGGGAACGGCATGCCGTCTGGGATTTTGTAGGTGTTGACCTCGAACGCTGCGGCTTCGTCAGCCAAGCCACCCCAATCCAGGACCGAGCAGACCCGATCGCCAGGCTTGAACCGGGTCACCTCGGACCCGATCTCTGTTACGATGCCCGCAACCTCCGTACCGGGGGCGAAGGGGCGGGGCGGTTTGCGCTGATATTTGCCTTCGACCACCAGGCTGGTCGCGAAACTGACACCGGCTGCCTGTGTCCTAACCCGGACTTGGCGCGGGCCGATCACAGGATTCGGCACCTGCTCCAGTTGCAATTGCTCGAACGGTTTCCAATCTTCCACCCAAACGGCGCGCATTCTTGGTATCTCCGGTTTCGCTACGGCAAGCACAGCATACAGGGCCGAGGTCCGGCAGACCGCTGCGCGATGGCGTCTCAGGCATGGGCCCTTGGCCCGCCAATGTAACTTCACTATGGTCCGCGAGCAAATCTGCCTCTCGAGTGTATTTCGGTCAAAAGAGTGGTGGAACAGAGGGAAGCACATGAAGCTGAAATCGCTGAAATTTATTGCTGTCGTGGCCATGGGGACATTACTTCCGGCTGCCGCAATCGCGGCGGACCCGGTTCAGGTCGGCACGTTTAAGGACTGGCGGGCATACACATTCGACGATCCGGGCGGCAAGATCTGCTATGTCGTCTCGGAGCCGAAGAAGGAAAAGGGCAACTACACCAACCGCGACCCCGCCTATTTCCTGATCACCCACCGCCCGCAAGGCAATGTGTTCGACGAGGTCAGCGTCATCGCCGGCTATACGTACAAAAAGGGTAACGAGCCGACGGCGACCATCGGCAAAAGCCAGTTCAAATTCTATTCGGAGGGCGATGCCGCCTGGGTCTTTCAGAAGGACGAAAGCGGCCTGATCAAAGCCATGAAAGCCGGCGCCACCATGGTCGTAAAGGGGACCTCCAGCCGTGGCACGCTGACGACCGACACCTATTCGCTGAGCGGCGTCACCGCCGCCTTGAACAAGATTGACGCGGAATGCAACCGCAAGTGACCGCGCCACCCGCCGCCGTCGATGCCGCGTCCAATCCACCCGCCGCCATAGCCGAGGCCCGCACCGATCTGGTCGGCCTCAGCCGCGATGAGTTGGCGGCGGTGCTGGCGCCCTACGGCATCGCCGGGTTCCGGGTGCGGCAGCTTTGGCAATGGATCTACAACCGAGGCACCACCGATTTCGAGCAGATGACCAATCTGGCGAAGACCGTGCGCGCCGACTTGGCAGCCAACTTTACCATCGGTCGTCCGGCGATCTCCACCCATCAGCAGTCGAGCGATGGCACGCAAAAATGGCTGCTGCGCTTTCCCGACGGCAAGGAGGTTGAGAGCGTGCATATCCCGGAGACCGACCGGGGGACGCTGTGCGTCTCCAGCCAGGTTGGTTGCACGCTGACCTGCAAGTTCTGCCACACCGGCACACAGCGCTGGGTCCGCAATCTGAATGCGCCGGAGATCGTCGGTCAGGTGATGCTGGCCCGCGACGCGTTCGGCGAATGGCCGTCGCCGGAGCACGACCGGGCGCTGACCAACATCGTGCTGATGGGCATGGGCGAGCCGCTCTACAATTACGATAATGTCGCCAAGGCGATGCGCATCGTCATGGATGGCGAGGGGCTGGCGATCTCCAAACGGCGCATCACGCTATCGACCGCTGGTGTGGTGCCGATGATCGAGCGGGTGGGGGCCGAGTTAGGCGTGAACCTGGCGATTTCCCTGCACGCCGTTCGGGACGAGTTGCGCGACGACCTGGTGCCGATCAACCGCAAATACCCGCTGGCGCAGTTGATGCAGGCCTGCCGCGACTATCCCGGCCTCAGCAATGCCCGGCGCATCACGTTCGAGTACGTGATGCTGAAGGGGGTGAACGACTCGCTGGCCGATGCCAAGGAACTGGTGCGGCTGCTGGATGACATTCCGGCGAAGATTAACCTGATTCCGTTCAACCCCTGGCCGGGCACTGTCTATGAGTGCTCGTCGAACAATGCTATCCGGCGGTTCGCTGACTATCTGAGTGAGCAAAATCTCTCCGCCCCGATCCGCCAGCCGCGCGGCCAGGACATCCTGGCAGCCTGCGGCCAGTTGAAAAGCGCCAGCGAGAAGCTGCGCGCGTCAGAGCGGCGCAAGGTCGAGGAAGTGGCGGCGGCGACGCCTGCCTCCGCTTAAAGTTGAGCCGGTCGCAGACTTGGCATCAGCAGGCGGAATGGGATGAGCATCGCCAGCGCGACCGCGATCTTCACGCCGAAATCGCCGATGCCCCAGGTGATCCAGGGCAGGCCGGTAAAGGCGAAGGCCAGGCTGAAGAACAGCGCCGTATCCACCGCCGACCCCAGCAACGAGGATACCAGCGGCGCATGCCACCACGCGCTGCGGCGCAGGCGGTCGAACACGCTGATATCCAGCAGTTGCGCCAGCAGGAAGGCGGTGCCGGAGGCAAGGGCGATGCGCTCGTTCGCGAAGACCAGCGACATCGCCACGCCGGCGGCAAACCCGACATAGACGACGCGCCGGGCGGTACTCGGCCCTAATCTGCGGTTGGTCAGGTCGGTGACCAGAAAGCAGACGGGATAGGTTAACGCACCCCAAGTCAGCCAATCGTTGATCGGTATCTCCACCGCGATGTTGGAGACGACGATCAGCACGACCATCGCTAGGGTCGCGGCAATGGCGAAGGGGTGTAGCCGTGGCATCAGTGGATGTCTTTCGGCCCGGCGATGGCGGCGCGCAGTTTCTCGAACGAGAAGTCAGGCGACTTGGCGATGTCCAGGATCACCTTCTCCTTGACTGCGATGCGGGCCGCGGCGGCGGGCACTTCGCGGGCGACCTCCAGCGGGATGACGACGGCGCCGTGCTGGTCCGCGTGGATCAGGTCGCCGTGGTTGACGATCATGCCGGAGATCATCACCTGGCCGCCGAAGTCGACGGCGTGCACATGGGCATGGCTGGGTTTGATCGAGCCGGCTAGCGCCTGAAAACCGTCGGCCCAATCCGGAATATCGCGGATGCAGCCGTCGGTGACGACGCCGAGGCAGCCCAGCGCCTTGTGCACGTTCGACTGCACCTCGCCCCAGAACGCCCCATGGCCACGGCCGCCGCCGTCGAGGTCCTGGATGACGCTGATTTTCGGCTCGTCGCCGTCGTTGACATAGGCGTAGTAGTTGACCCGCATCTCGGTTGACGCAGCACCGCTCTTCGCGCCGGGGTTGATGCTGCGGCACGAGGCAGTGCGGGCGTAGCCGACAATCGGCGGCAGGTGCGGGAAGGGGCAGACCAGCGGCTCCGTCGTGAAGCCGCGGTCGCGGAACTTTGCGTCGATCTCCTCCAGCGCGTTGCACACGGTCGGCGTGTCCAGCGCGCGCAGTGCGGCGAGGTCGGCTTCGGTCAATTTGGCGGCCATTGGTGAGTGTCTCCGATATTTTTGGCATTATAATGCAGAAGCCATCCCCGGATGACCTGTGTCAAGGCGGCGGCGTAGCGGGTTCGCTTTACTATCACGCTGGTGGCGCGATGCGGCCCCGTAATTTTAGCTCATAGGAGATATGCGGCCATGCTCGACGACCTGGTCGACAGCCTCGCGAAACGCTTCCATATCGATCACGCCCTGGCGCGCCAGACGGTAGCGATGGTGATGCAAGCATTGCATGAGAGCAATGAAGGGCACTTGGCCAGCGAACTGGAGAACAAGATCGACGGCTTGGGCGATGTCGAGGCTGCCGGCAGCGGCGGCGGCGGTCGCGGTTTAATGGGCGAGGCGAGCGGTCTGCTGAGCGGCACGCCCGCATCCGGCGTGCATGGGCTGAACGCATTGTTGGGTCACGAAAAGCTGTCCGGCTTCGACCGGGCTCTTGCCGACATCGTCAAGCAGCAGGCGGGCGACGATCTGGGCCAGCGGTTGCAATCCGCGTTGGACCGGATGACTGCCTAGGTTTTACCGGCGAGTTGTGCACCTGATTCACGTGATTTCATGACCGTGGACCTCGCGACTCGCTAACGGAGCAGCATCGAATCGGATAGGGTGCGCCGCATGAATATTGCATCGCCTCTGTCCCTGCCCATCGCCGGTTCGTTCGCCACGCCCAGCCGGGAGCCGCCCGCCAATCTCGATGCGGAGATGGCGCTGCTCGGCACGTTGCTGGCCAATAACAACGCCTTCGACAAGGTCGGCGACTTTCTGCTGTCGGAGCATTTTGCCGATCCTGCTCACCAGAAAATCTATGCAGCCCTGAAGCGGGTGGTTGAGAGCGGCGGCACCGCCGACGCCCGCACGCTGAAGCACGTGCTTGGCCAGGAGGAGAGCCTGACGGAACTGGGCGGCGTGCAGTATCTGGCGGAACTGGCGGCGAACGCGCTGACGATCATCGATCCCAAGCACTATGGCCAACTGATCTACGATCTGCATCTGCGCCGCTCGCTGATCGCGTTGGGCGAGGACGTGGTCAACGACGCCTTCCGGCCTGACAACGAACAAGACGCGGTCGAGCAGATCGAGGCGGCGGAGCAGCACCTGTTCAACCTGGCCGCCACCGGCAATGGCAGCGGCGACTTCCGCCCCTTCAGCAGCACGCTGAAAGACACGCTGAAGATGGTGGAGGCCGCCTATCAGCGCGAAGGGCGGCTGACCGGCATCACCAGCGGGTTTAAGGATTTGGACCGGCTGTTGGGCGGGTTGCAGAAGTCCGACCTGCTGATCCTGGCGGCGCGTCCGGCCATGGGCAAGTCGGCGTTGGCGACCAACATCGCCTTCAACGCTGCGGCATCCTCCAGCGCCGAGCGCGATGAGGCCGGCACACTGATCGAGCGGGATGGGCACAACGTTGCCTTTTTCTCGCTGGAGATGTCGTCGGAGCAGCTGGCCTTGCGTATTCTGGGCGAGCAATCCGGCGTGCCCTCCGACGCCATCCGCCGCGGCGCCATCAATCAAGCCCAGTTCGAGGCGGTGTTCGAGGCGAGCCAGCGGCTGAACTCGCTGTCGCTGTTCCTGGACGACACGCCGGCGATCACGGTCGCCAACCTGCGCACCCGCGCCCGCCGGTTGATGCGAACCCATGGCGCGCTGGACCTAATCGTCGTCGATTACCTGCAACTCATGCAAGGCACGGCCAGCTCCCGCTCCGACGGGCGGGTGCAGGAGGTATCGGAGATTACCCGGGGCCTGAAATCCATCGCCAAAGAACTCGACGTTCCGGTGATCGCGCTATCGCAGCTTTCGCGGCAGGTGGAGCAACGGGAGGATAAACGACCGCTACTCGCCGACCTGCGGGAATCCGGCTCGATTGAACAGGACGCCGATGTGGTCATGTTCATCTACCGCGAGGACTACTATCTGAGCCGCAAGGAGCCCGACCCGGGCACCGAGGCCTACGACAAGTGGCAGCAGGATATGGACCGCGTCCACAACCTTGCCGAAGTGATCATCGCCAAGCAACGGCACGGCCCGACCGACCGGGTCAAGATGTTCTTCGACGGCGAGTTCACCCGCTTCCGCGACTACGTCTCCGACAGTGGCGAGGACGATGGGTTCTACTAACTCATGGGGTTAGGCCGGCTGACCATTGACCTGGCCGCGGTCGTCGCCAATTGGCAACAGTTGGCCGCCTTGGCGTCGCCGGCCGAGACGGCGGCGGTGGTCAAGGCCGATGCCTATGGCTTGGGGATGACGCCCGTCGCCCAGGCGCTCAACGCCGCCGGGTGTGAAACGTTCTTCGTCGCCTCCTTGGCAGAGGGCGTAGCTTTGCGGGCGTACCTGCCCGATGTGGCAATCATCGTGCTCAGCGAGCAGGTGGAGCCGCATGTGGACGAGTTGATCGCGCATCGCCTGACACCGGTCCTCAATCACCTGGCCGCGGTCGAGGCATGGCGGGCTCAGGGCGCTCCGCATCCGGCCTGGCTGCATCTGGATACCGGCATGAACCGGCTGGGCTTGTCCGCGACCGACTGGCAAGACCTCGTCGCTAAACAACCGGACTGGAAAGCGTATGGCATCGCTGGCCTGATGAGCCACTACGCCTGCGCCGACGAGCGCGACCATCCGCTGAACCGTACGCAGCGGGATATGGCGATGCAAGCGGCGACGGCGGCCAGGCTGCCGCTCAGCCTCGGCAATTCCAGCGGGATTTTCCTGGGTGAGGCGTTTCGCGGCGATCTGGTGCGGCCTGGCATGGCGCTCTACGGCCTGAACCCGACACCTTACGCCGCCAACCCGATGCGGCGGGTGATCACGCTGGAGGTGCAGGTGTTGCAGGTGCGGCAGGTTTCGGCGGCGGGAACCGTCGGCTATGGCGCGTCCGCTGCAGCCAAGCAGGGGCAGGTGCTGGCGACGGTCGGCCTCGGCTACGCCGACGGGCTGCACCGGACGCTCTCGAATCGCGGCGAGGTTTACTTTGACGGCGAGGCGGCCCCTGTCGCCGGCAGGGTGTCAATGGATTCCATCGTCATCGACGCCTCGCACCTGGCCCGCCGGCCAAAGCCTGGCGACTGGGCTGAGATCATCGGCCCCAACCAGTCCGCCGACACACTGGCAGACATGGCCGGCACCATCGGCTATGAAATCCTCACAAGCCTCGGGCAGCGCTATGCCCGCACGTATTTGCCTGCGCATGCCGCAGCGAGGACCGGCTAGGTGATCAATCCGTTTGCCCTCGTTGGCCGATTCGTCCTGGATTTTTTCCAGACCATCGGCAGTGTCTTAGTATTCGCCGCCACCGGGCTTTCGCACGTGGTGCGGCCGCCGTTCTTCTGGCGCAACTATGCCCGCCACTTTATCGACATCGGCTATCTGTCGCTGCCGGTCGTCACGCTGACGACTCTGTTCAGCGGCATGGTGCTGGCGTTGCAAAGCTATTCCGGCTTCAGCCGCTTCTCGGCGGAGGGGGCGGTGGCCATGGTGGTCGTGCTGTCCATCGTCCGGGAGCTGGCGCCGGTGCTGGCGGGCCTGATGGTCGCCGGGCGGATCGGTGCGGCGATGGCCGCCGAGATCGGCACCATGCGCGTGACCGAGCAGATCGACGCGCTGGAGGCGCTTTCGACCAACCCCTTCAGCTATCTGGTGGCGCCGCGCTTGGTCGCCGGCATCTTCATGATGCCCTTCCTGGTCGCGGTTGGCAGCATTATCGGCGTGATGGGCGGCTATATCGTCGGCGTCTACAAGCTGGGCTTCAACTCCGCCACCTACCTGCGCCAGACCTGGGACGTGCTGGAGACAGAGGACGTGGCCAGCGGCCTGACCAAGGCCGCGGTCTACGGTTTCATCGTCACCCTGATGGGCTGTTACCACGGCTATCGCTCCACCGGCGGCGCGCAAGGCGTTGGGCGGGCGACGACGCAGGCGGTGGTCTCGTCCGCCATCCTGATCCTGATCGCGAACTACTTCGTGACAGAGCTGTTTTTCTCGAACTGATGCTAATGTTAGTCAACTTATGTTGAGCATTAAGGGCCTCACCAAAAGCTTTGGCAGCAATCATGTTTTGCGTGGCGTCGATCTGGAGGTGGCGCGCGGCGACTCGCTGGTGATCTTGGGCGGGTCGGGCTCGGGCAAGTCGGTGACGCTGAAATGCATCATGGGCTTTATTGCGCCCGATGCCGGGACCATCACGCTGGAGGGCGACGACCTGATCGGGCTGGAGGGGCAGGCGCGGGCGGATATAAACAAACGCTTCGGCGTATTGTTTCAGCACGCAGCCCTGCTCGACAGCCTGCCGGTGTGGGAAAACGTGATGTTCGCCAGCCTGCGCTTCGGCCAGGTGTCGCGGCGCGAGGCGCGCAAGACCGCGGCCGGCTGGCTGGAGCGCGTCGGCCTCGACGAACACATTGCCGGCGTCTTGCCGGGGGAGCTATCGACCGGCGCGCAAAAGCGCATCGCCCTCGCCCGCGCCATTGCGGCGGAGCCAGACGTGCTGCTGTTCGACGAGCCTACCACCGGGCTGGACGCTCTGGTCGGCCGGCAGATCGACGCGCTGATCCGCTCGACCATCGACGATATCGGCGCGACGGCGGTGACGATTACCCACGACATCGCGTCAGCGCGCCGGATCGGCGACCATGCGGCCATGCTATATGAGGGCGAAATCGCCTGGAGCGGGCCGATTGGCGAGTTGATGGAGAGCGGCGACCCGGTGGTCGATCAATTCGTGCATGGCCGGCTGGAAGGCCCCATCCCGGTGCCGGCATTGCCGAGCGATTAGGAATAGTATGGCCAAGGCCAAAACCCGCGCTGTCTTTGTCTGTCAGTCCTGCGGCACCACCCATGGCCGCTGGTCGGGGCAATGCAGCGGCTGCGGCGAGTGGAACACCATTGCCGAGGAGCCGGTGATCCAGGCGGCCTCATCCAGTGGGCCGCGAACCCTGACCGGCCGGTTGGACGTGGTGGCGCTCTCCGGCCAGGACAAGCCACTGCCGCGCCTGAAAACCGGCATTAAAGAGTTCGACCACGTCTGCGGCGGCGGGCTGGTGCCCGGCGGCTGCTTGCTGATCGGCGGCGACCCGGGCATCGGCAAGTCGACCTTGTTGCTGCAGGTGGCGGCGAGAGCGGCGAGCGCTAGCGGCAAACGAGTGCTCTACGTCTCTGGCGAGGAGGGCGTGGGTCAGGTGCGGATGCGCGCCGCGCGCCTTGGCCTTGGCGACGCTGGCGTCGATCTGGCCTCGGCGACAGCCGTCGGCACGATCTGCAGCAGCATATCTTCGGATTACGCGTTGGTGGTGATCGATTCGATCCAGACCATGGCGGTGGAGACCATCGAGTCCGCCCCCGGCACCGTCAGCCAGGTGAAAGCCGCCGGCCACGAACTCAATCAGGCGGCCAAGAAACAGAACGTGCCGGTCGTGCTGGTCGGCCACGTGACCAAGGACGGCTCCATCGCCGGCCCGCGCGTGCTGGAGCATCTGGTGGATACTGTCCTCTATTTCGAGGGCGACCGCAGCCACCAGTACCGCATCCTGCGCGCTGTCAAGAATCGCTTCGGCCCGACCGATGAGATCGGCGTGTTTGAGATGACCGGGCTGGGTCTGTCCGAAGTGCCGAACCCATCCGCCATGTTTCTGGGTGCGCGCGATGCCGATGGTCCGGCGCTCAGCGGCTCCGCCGTGTTCGCCGGTATCGAGGGCACGCGGCCGCTGCTGGTGGAAATTCAGGCGCTGGTCGGCCAGCCAGGCTATGCGACGCCCAGACGGACCGCGGTCGGGTGGGACTCGGCCAGGCTGGCCATGGTGATCGCTGTGCTGGAAAGCCGCTGCCTCTACGACTTTCAAGGGCGCGATGTCTTCCTAAATGTTGCCGGCGGGTTGCGGTTGGCGGAGCCCGCAGCGGACCTGGCGGCGGCGGCGGCGCTGGTCTCCGCACTGATCGACAAGCCGGTGCCGCGCGATGTCGTGCTGTTCGGCGAGGTCGGCCTTTCCGGCGAACTGCGGCCTGTCGGGCAGGAGGCAGCGCGATTGCGCGAGGCGGAGCGTCTGGGCTTTGGCCGGGCGTTGGCCGCTCTCGCGCCAGGCAATGGAGCGCGAACGGATGCGGCCCATGGCGCGCTTGCGTCGGTCCGTATCCCCCGTCTATCCGACCTTACCGAATGGTTGCGCGAAGGTGGCTAACGACCCATGCCGGACCTGAACGATTTTTATGTGCTGGACGGCATCGCCGCGGCGGTGGTGCTGCTGTCGGCATGGATCGCCTATCTGCGCGGTTTCGTGCGCGAGCTGTTTTCGCTGGCGACGTGGATCGGCGCGGTGGTGGCCACCGCGTACTTCTACCCGCAGGCCAGCACGTTCGTGCGCCAGCATATCGAGACGCAGTTGGCGGCGGATCTGGCGGCGGGGGTAGGGGTGTTCTTCGTCTCGTTCATCGCGCTGCGCCTGGTCAGCGGCGCGATTGCCGAGGCGATTGCCGGTTCCGAGCACAACGCCATCGACCGTGCTGCGGGTTTTCTGTTCGGCATTCTGCGCGGCATCCTGTTGTTGGTCGTCGCCTATATGGCATTTGCCTGGTTTGTGCCGCAGGACGAGCAACCGCAATGGCTGGATCGCGCCAAGGTGACGCCGATGCTGCGGGAAGCTGCACGCGAGTTGGAAAAGCAATTGCCGCAAGGTTGGAGAACCAAGTCGGAGGAAGCGGCGGAGGATCGGCTGCGTTCCGAAATGGACCGGCTGCGGCAGGGATTCAACGCGCCGGCGCCGTCGGTTCCGGAAAACCGTGCAGGCGGTGGCGATCCCGGCTATAACGCTGATGCACGGCGCGGCCTCGACAGACTGCTTCGCGCTGCACAGGAGACTGGCGATGACGCGACGAGGCAATAAGCCTGACGCAATGGCCGAGGACCCAATGCCCTTAAACCCAGCGGCTGCAACGACAATCTGCCAGATCGACGAGGAAGGCCCGCGCGAAGAATGCGCGGTGTTCGGCATTTATGGTGCGGAGGAGGCGGCGGCGCACACCACGCTCGGGCTGCACGCGCTGCAGCACCGCGGGCAGGAGGCGACGGGCATTGTCAGCTTCGACGGCAAGCGTTTTCATGCCCAACGCGGCGTCGGCGAGGTCGGCGATGTGCTGAACAAGGAAGATGTCATTTCCCGGCTGCTCGGTTATGCCGCCATCGGCCACAACCGCTATGCGACGACGGGCGAGGGCGCTGTCCACAATATTCAACCGCTGTTCGCTGAGTTCGCCTTCGGCGGGTTCGCCATCGCCCACAACGGCAACCTCACCAACGCCCGCGCGCTGCATCAAAAGCTGCTGTCCGGCGGGTCGCTGTTCCAGTCCACCACCGATACCGAAGTGATCGTTCACCTGATCGCGCGCAGTGTACGGGAATCTCTAGTGGATCGCCTGATCGACGCCTTGCACCAGGTGGAGGGCGCTTACAGTCTGGTCGCGTTGTCGCAGAAAAAGCTGATCGGTGTGCGCGACCCGCTGGGCATTCGCCCGCTGGTGCTGGGCCGGCTGGGGGACGCACATATTTTGGCTTCGGAGACCTGTGCCTTCGACATTATCGGCGCAGAATACGTGCGCGACGTGGCGCCGGGCGAACTGGTGGTCATCGACGCCGAGGGCCTGCACTCGCACTTTCCATTCCCGAAGAAACCGAGCCGGTTCTGCGTGTTCGAGTTTATCTATTTCGCCAGACCCGACAGCCTGATGGAGGGCACGAGCGTTTACGAAGCCCGCAAACGCATCGGTGCGGAGTTATCGCGGGAATCGCATCCGCCGGGTGGCGTTGACGTCGTGGTGCCGGTGCCGGATTCCGGAGTGCCTGCCGCCATCGGCTATGCTGCGGCGGCCGGCGTGCCGTTCGAATACGGCATCATCCGCAACCACTATGTCGGGCGCACGTTTATCGAGCCGACGGCGCAAATCCGCCATTTGGGCGTTAAGCTGAAGCACAATCCGAACCGGGCCATGGTCGAGGGCAAGCGGATCGTGCTGGTCGACGACAGCATCGTCCGCGGCACCACCAGCCGCAAGATCATCGAGATGATGCGGAGCGCCGGGGCCCGGGAAATCCACATGCGCATCTCTTCGCCGCCGATCGCGCACCCTTGCTACTACGGCATCGACACGCCGGAGCGGGATGAGTTGATTGCCGCCCGCCTCGATCCGGAGGGCATCGCCAAGGAAATCGGCGTCGATAGCCTGGCCTTCATCTCCATCGACGGTCTGTACCGGGCCATGGGGCAGGAGCGCAGAGACAAGGCGGCCCCCTTCTATTGCGATGCCTGCTTTACCGGCGACTATCCGGTGCGCCTGCTGGACCGCGACCACGGCGCGGCCGGCAAGCGCGAGCGGCCCGAATTGGTGTAACCGGAGCGATGATGATGCAGAAGTCTGAGGGACGACTCGCCGGACGTATCGCCCTGATCACCGGCGCGTCGCGAGGGCTGGGCGCGGCGGTGGCGGAGCGGTTTGCGGCTGAGGGCGCCCACCTGATCCTGGTCGCGCGTACCCAAGGCGGGCTGGAGGAAACCGACGACCGGGTGCGCGCTGCCGGTGGCGAGGCGACTCTGGTGCCGCTCGACCTCACCCAATTCGACGAGATCGATCGCATGGCGGCGGCTGTTGCCGGGCGTTTCGGCCGCTTGGACATACTGGTCGGCAATGCCGGCGTGCTGCCGCCGCTGACACCGGTCGGCCACCTGAGTCCGAAGGACTGGCAGGCGGCGATGGACCTGAACGTGACCGCCAATTGGCGGCTGCTGCGCGCCTTCGATCCAGGTTTGCGCCTCTCCGAGGCTGGCCGTGTCATTATGGTGACCAGCGCCGCCGCCATGGATGCGTTCGCCTATTGGGCCGCCTATGCCGCCAGCAAGGCGGCGCTGGAGACCCTGGTGTCCAGCTATGCGAAAGAGGTTGTGAAAACTTCCATCCGCGCCAACCTGCTGGACCCGGGCACCGTGCGGACCGCCATGCGCGAGCAGGCATTTCCGGGCGAGGACCCGGAAACGGTGCGGCCGCCGGAAGCCGTCGCGCCAGTGTTCGTCTCCCTTGCGGAAGCGGCGTGCACCATGCATGGGCAAGTCGCCCGCGCCTACGGCTAGATCGGCGGCGTTGTGGCCGGTGGGATCGTTGCCGACACACCGCTAAAGCGGGCCATGGTACTGGGCGTGGTCACGATGGCGACCACGCTCTATGGGACGACGGTGCTGGTTGTCTCCGTGATCCTGCCGCAGATGCAGGGCTCGCTGTCCGCCACCCAAGACCAGATCGCCTGGGTGATGACGTTCAATATCCTGGCCACGGCAATCATGACACCGATGACCGGCTGGCTGACGGCCCGGTTTGGCCGGCGCAATGTGATGATCTATTGCCAGGCAGGGTTCACGGCCGCGACGTTGCTGTGCGGTATGGCGGAATCCCTGGAAACTTTGGTGCTGTATCGGGTGCTGCAAGGCGCATTGGGCGCGCCGCTGATTCCGCTGGCGCAGGCGACCATCCTGGATACCTACCCGAAGGAGCAGCACGGCCAGGCGACGTCGATCTTCGGCATGGGTGTGGTCATCGGCCCGGTGCTTGGCCCGATCCTGGGTGGCTATCTGGCGGACGTTTACTCGTGGCGTTATGCCTTTTACATGATCGTGCCGGTGGGAATAGCAGCGGTCATCGGCCTTTATTTTCTATTGTCGGACAAGGGCCGCCAGTCGAACGTCAAGCTGGATTGGACCGGGTTTCTCGCCCTGGCTGTTGCAATTGCCTCCGTCCAGTTGATGCTGGACCGCGGCCAGCGCCAGGACTGGTTCGACAGTCTGGAGATTGTGATCGAGGCATCGCTGGGCGCGCTGGCGCTGTACGTGTTCATCGTCCATTCGCTGACGACGGCCAAACCGTTCCTGACGCCCAGCCTGCTGCTGAACCGCAACTACGCGCTGGGGCTGATGACGGTCTTCATCTATGGCATGTTGAATTTCACGCCGATGGTGCTGTTTCCACCGATGTTGCAGGGCCTGATGGGCTATCCAAACTCGGTCATCGGCGAGTTGCTGGGCGCCCGCGGTATCGGCGCGCTGGCGGGTTTTTTCTCGGCGATGTTTATCGCGCGGGTCGACCCGCGCATCGGCATGGGCATCGGTGTGGGAATCCAGGCGTTGAGCGGCCTTATTATGATGACCTTCGACCACAACGTGCCGTTTGCGACGGTCGCCTTTGTCGGTGCGTTGCAGGGCATGGCGGTCGGCTTGTTCTGGGTACCGTTGACCGTCGCCTCGTTCTCCACGCTCAATCCCGCCTATCTGGCGGAGTCGTCCGCGATCTTCCATTTGCTGCGCAATTTGGGGTCCAGCATCTTTATTTCGTTGTCGGTTGCGACCGTGATCCGCAGCCGCGGCGAGAACTACTCGCGCATGCGGGAGTACGCGTCGCCCTTCAACGAAAATCTGGATGCGGCAGGCATGACCTTGGACACTATGCGTGGCGTGGCAGGAATATCTGGGGAGATCTTGCGCCAGGCCAGCATGCTGGGCTATTTAAACGCATTCGCCCTATATACGGCTGCCTGTTTGGCAAGCGTGCCGTTAATCCTTATGTTTAGGGTAGCGAAGCGAACGTCGCCGGCCTAAGGCTGGGCGCCTCTGTGCGTATCAGGTTCGTCACAGCATCGAACGGCTCGCGTTGCGAGTGATCCAACCTACTGGAATGGACGTAATTTGTGGGACCGTCGATTATGTGGTGCGGTCCGGCAGCGCGGAGAAATATGATGGACAGAATAGACACGTCGGCGCCTGCCGGCACGTACGCAGAGGAGCCGCAGATGGCCGACGATCGCACCTCCCCGGCCTCCCGCCGGCGCCCGAGTAAGGAAGAGGCGAAGGAGGCCGTTCGCACGCTCATTGCCTTTATCGGCGAAGACCCCAACCGCGAGGGCCTGATCGACACGCCGAAGCGTGTGGTGGGCGCGTGGCAGGATTTCTTTGCCGGCTACAATGACGATCCGGTCGATATCCTCGGCCGTACCTTCGAGGAGGTCGACGGCTACGACGAAATTATCATCGTCCGCGACATTCGGGTGGAGTCGCATTGCGAGCACCACATTGTGCCGATTATCGGCCGGGCGCACGTCGCCTATCTGCCCGACCGGCGCGTCGTCGGCATCTCCAAGCTGGCGCGGGTCGTCGATGCGTTCGCGAAGCGGATGCAGGTGCAGGAAACCCTGACAGCCCAGATCGCGGATACCATCAACAACGTGCTGCAGCCCAAGGGCGTGGCCGTGCTGATCGAGGCGGCGCACATGTGCATGACGACCCGCGGCGTACACAAGCCCGGCGCCGACACATTGACGACCTGCACCCGCGGCGTTTTCAAGACCGATCCGGTGATGCGCCGGGAGTTCCTCGATCTGGTGGCGCACCGCTAGGGCGGGTTCGGCGACGCGGCAGGCTGTTAGTCTGCCGGGCGTTGCCCGTAGACTGCTTCAAAGCGCTCTCGAAACCGGGGCCAGACCTCCGGGTTGAGGAGGCGCGGCGGCTTTTCGCCATTGCGGATGGCGATCAGTTGCTCGGCGGTGATTTTGGCGATGTTGCGGCGGCTCTCGAAGGTCACGCCGGCGGTGTGCGGCGACAGGATAACGTTATCCATCGCCAGCAACGGATGGTCGGTCGGCGGCGGCTCCGTATCCCAGACGTCGATGCCGGCGCCGGCAAGATGGCCGGAGCTGAGGGCCGAGGCGAGGGCTGCCTCATCGTGAATATAGCCGCGGGCGGTGGCGACATAGATCGCACCGGGCTGCATCGCCTCGAACACACTCGCATCGACCATGCCGCGGGTTTCGGGCGTCAGCGGGCAGTTGAGCGAGATGAAGTCACTGCCGGCGGCGAGTTCTTGCAAACTCTCCACCTTTTCCGCGCCCTTGGCGGCGATCTGGTCGGCGGATAGGTAGGGGTCGAAGGCCAGAATGCGGCAGTCGAACAGGCTGCGGCACATGGCGGCCAGCCGCTCGCCGACATGGCCGATGCCGATAATGCCGACGGTTTTGCCTTGCAGTTCGATGCCTTTGAAGGCGGTGCGGTCGGTGATACCGCCACGGCGGGTGGCGCGGTCGGCCTGGATCAGCTTTTTGGCGACCGTCAGCATCATGGCGAGCGCGTGCTCGGCCACGCCCTCGCGGTTGCCGCCGGCCTGATTGACGACGGCAACCCCGGCAGCCGTGGCTGCCTCCAGATCGCAGACGTCATAGCCGGCACCATAGGTCGACAGTAGCAGGATGTTCGGGCAGCGCTCGAACAAGGCCGCACTGCCCCAAAACACCTTGGGCAACTCGTCCTTGGCGGAACTGATCTGATAGACGTGGGTGTTGCTGAGTGCGGCCAGATTCTCTACCTCGGGCGCTGCCAGGGTGCGGCGGTCGATAGCGAAGCCGCCGTCGGCCTCCAGCATCTCCAGAAACACCGGGTCCATGACATAGTCGAAATACAGGACATTCATCGCGTTCATGGGCGGTACAGGCTCCGGCACGAGTGAAACAAGAAGCGCAAAAGCTAGCCGTTGGTCACCGGAAACGCCAGCGGCGGCTTGCCCATACGCCTCGCCTGTCGCATATGATAGCCTGAACAATATCCCTCAACGAGCCCGGCATGGCTAAGGAGCGCACGAAGATGATCAAGTCCATGGTGGTGGCAGTCGATACCAGCGAGTCCAGCGTTCGCGCTCAGGCCTATGCCGTGACCTTGGCGAAGCGGTACAACGCGGAGCTGACGGGTATTGCCGTGCTGGATACGCCATGGGTGACCCGGCCGATGGCCATGCCGATTGGCGGCGGTCACTACAAGGACCACCGCGATGAAAAGATGCTGGCCAAGCAGCGCAGCGAGTTGGACAAGCGCATTTCCGAATTCCGCGACTACTGCCGCAAGGAGGGCGTGCCGGCCCGGGCCGTCGAGGTGGAAGGTGTGCCGGCGGAACAGATCGCGCACGAAGCCGACCGGCACGACCTGATTATCATCGGCCGCGATACCAACTTTCATGGCGTCAACGGGCAGGATATCGGCGACGAGGTGGAGCAGTTGCTGCGCGACAATCCGCGGCCGGTGATCATGATCCCACCGAACGCACCGCTGCCCGGCAAGGGCGTCGTGGTGTCGTTCGACGGCTCGATACCCGCCAGCCGGGCCATGCAGATGTTCCATCTGATGGGCCTGGGTAAAGGCGAGAGGATACACGTGCTGTCCATCGACGAAGACGATGACAAGGCGCAGTTGCTGGCAGCTCGCGGTGCCGCTTACTTTGAAAGCCATGGCGTCAGCGTCACCAAGCACGCGTTGCAGGCATCGAGCGAGATCGCGCAAACCATCTTGAACACCGTCGAAAGCATGAATGCGGGCATGTTGGTGATGGGCGCGTTTAGCAATCGCTCATTGTGGCGCCAATTGATTGTCGGCTCGGTGACAAAGCAGTTGCTTCGCGCCTGCCCCGTCCCAATTTTTATCCATCACTAAGGACGATCCATTAAAAGACGGACGATATTGATGCTTTGGACTGGCGCTCTGGCGGCCGGCGCTGCGTATAGCGGTGCTTTGGGGTTGATGTACGCCTTTCAAGGCAGACTGATGTATCCGGGCTCCGAACCAACGGACTCGCCGCAGGCCATCGGCCTGACCGGCGTCTCCGAGGTTCGGATCGAGACCTATGACGGCCTGTCGCTGCTGGCCTGGTGGATGCCGCCGGCGGACGGGCGTCCGGTGGTGCTGTATTTCCATGGCAATGCCGGGCCGCTGGCCTGCCGGGCCAACAAGTTCACAGAGTTCACCAAGGCCGGCTATGGCCTGTTGATGCCCGCCTACCGCGGCTATAGCGGCAATGCTGGCAGGCCGAGCGAAGCCGCCATCGTCAAGGATGCGCAGAGTTCCGCCGACTGGTTGGCGCGCCAGGCGCCCGACGCGCCGCTCGTCTATTATGGCGAGTCGCTGGGCAGCAGCGTTGCCCTGCAACTGGCATTGCGGGTCCGGCCGCGGGCGATGGTGATGGAGGGGGCGTTCGACAGCGCCGCCAATATGGCGCAGGCCCGTTATCCGATGTTTCCAACGGCGCGGCTGATCAAGGACCGCTGGGATTCGATGGCCATCGCGTCGGCCATGACCGCGCCGGTCTTGATGCTGCATGGCGGCATGGACAAGACCGTGCCGATCTCTCACGCCAAACGGCTGTTCCGCGAATTGCCGGAGCCGAAGCGGTTTGTCCTGTTGGACGAGGCAGGCCATGTAAACCTGTTCGAGCATGGCGGAGCCCGCCATGTGCTGGAGTGGCTGGCCGAGCGCGGGCTGTAGCGCCAAGCCAAAGCGCTCTGACGCGATGCGCGGCTCGTCCGGGATGTTTTTTCGGCGGACGCGCCAGCGATTTTGCAAGCCCGCTTGCCGATTGGCGCAAGACGGGCAACAATGCCGAAGCCTTTGTTTCGCCAAGCAGTGCGCGCCGGGCGCGTGAATCCCGCCGATGAACCAGCACGATACGGTCGAAGCCCTGTTCGAGCGCTTCGGCCCCAACTACCGCTGGTTCGTCGCGGCGGCGGGCCTGCTGGGTGCGACGTCGGTGATGATGACCGCGACCCTGGTCAATGTCGCTGTTCCGAACGTCATGGGGGCGTTCGGCATCGGCCAAAGCCAGGCGCAATGGATGGCGACGGCGTTCCTGGCGACGATGACGGCCAGCCAGTTGCTCAACGCCTGGATGATCGGCGCGCTGGGACAGCGGATGGCCTATGTCTCGATGCTTGGCCTGTTTGTCGTGGGCTCGTTCATCTCCGCAACCGCGCCCAGCATCGAGGTTCTGATTGTCGGCCGTGTCGTGCAAGGCTTTGCCGCCGGGGTCATCCAGCCGCTGGTCATGACGACGGTGTTCCAGGTCTTTCCGCCCGACCGGCGCGGCACGGCCATGGGGGTGTTCGGCACTGGCATGGTGCTCGCCCCCGGCCTAGGGCCGGCGCTGGGCGGCATCGCCATCGATGCGTTCAGTTGGCGGGCAATGTTCTTTCTGCCGCTGCCGCTGGTGGCGCTGGCGATTGTCGGCGGCCTGATCTTTATGCCGTCGCCGCCGCGCGCCGAGCGCTTGCCGAGGTTCGATTGGGCCGGCTATGGCTTGCTGAGCATTGCGTTGTATTGCGGCATGACCGCGATGGCGAATGGGCCGCGGTTCGGCTGGTCCAGCGACCATGTGACGGCCTTGGCGGTGGGTGCGGTGCTGAGCGGCGGCCTGTTCATCTGGTGGCAAATGCGCAGTTCGACGCCCTTGCTGGCGGTGGATCTGTTCCGAAATCCGGTTTTCAGCGCGGCGGTGCTCGTCGCCTTCGTCTTCGGCTTGGGCAATTTCGCTTCCGGCTATGTGATTCCCGTATTTGTTCAGCAAGTTCAAGGCTACACTCCGACCAGAGCCGGCATGGTGCTGGCGCCGGCGGCGCTGTTGCTGGCGGCGATGCTGCCCTTCACCGGGCGGTTGGCCGATCGGTTGCCGGGTTATATCATGGTGATGATGGGGCTATCTGCGTTCTCTCTGGGAACGGCCCTGATGATCTCCAGCGACGTGAACACCGGGTTCTGGACCTTTGCCGGGTTCGCCGCCATCAGCCGCGGCGGCCTGGCGTTCATTCTGCCGTCGCTGTCCGCATCGGCGCTGAAGGCGCTGACGCCCTCGCAACTGCCGAAAGGCTCCGGCAATATGAACTTCCTGCGGCAATTGGGAGGGGCCACCGGCACCAACCTGATCGTTGTTTGGCTGCAAATGCAGACCCTCGTCTATTCCGAGGCCCTGACCGCGACGCAGACGGCAGCGAATGGCACCAGCGAAGTGTTGCTGGAATCGGTGCAGCGCCTGCTGGTGCCGAGCGGGATCGACAGCGCGGTCAGCCAGAGCGTCGCGCTGGACTTTTTGGGGCAGATGGTGCAGGCGCAAGCCCAGGGTTTTGCCTTTCAACATAGCTTCCTGGCGTTGGCGGCCGTGTTCCTGTTCGCGCTGCTGCCGGCCTGGGTTCTGGGGCAGGCGCAAAAGCGGGAATAGCCGCTTGACTTTGCCTGGCCAGCCGCCGCATAAACTGCCTTCCGCGCCACCGGACCAGATGGGTGGCGCACCCATTGGCATGGGGCCGTAGCTCAGCTGGGAGAGCGTCGCGTTCGCAATGCGAAGGTCAGGAGTTCGATCCTCCTCGGCTCCACCAATGTCTTCTGTGCAGCAAAGGCCAAGAGGGCTTCGGTTCAAACTCTCGCCGCCATACTTCACCAGCCCCCCCTTGTTGTCAGTAAATTGCGAGCCGCCTGTAGGCCTTGCTCGGCTCTGCGGCAATGGCGGCGATTGTTCTGGGGTAAAGAATCGCCACCTAGATTGATTGCGTTCGACTGCGCCATTTTACGGTGCGGACGTTGCCGGCCTTGGAGGCTTTTCCATGACACCCTTTGCTATCGCGGGCGTGCAAAT
The DNA here is from genome assembly GCA_963974445.1 of uncultured Alphaproteobacteria bacterium. GTDB lineage: Bacteria > Pseudomonadota > Alphaproteobacteria > Bin95 > Bin95 > JACKII01. Next base: position 12,736 of record CAXBDI010000004.1, on the reverse strand, counting down.
GCACGTTTCGGCCCTTCACGACAATATCGAGGCGATGCAGCATCGCCTCGACGTGTTGATGGCGCGCTTTCCCTGGACACAGATGGTCCTGTTTAGTGAACTCGCCCCCTATGGGCCGTTGCCGCGCTACGCCCAGCCGTTTCCGAACGAGGCCGAGGCGAAGTTCCAGGCGATGGCGCACCAGTATGGCGTGTGGCTGCTGCCTGGCTCGATGTTCGAGAAGGCGGAGGACGGCAGGATCTACAACACCGCCAGCGTAATCTCGCCGACGGGCGAAGTGGTGACACGGTATCGGAAAATGTTTCCGTTCCGCCCCTATGAGGCGGAGGTCGCCGGCGGCAGCGAATTCTGTATCTTCGATGTGCCGGAGGTCGGGCGTTTCGGTCTGTCGATCTGCTATGATATCTGGTTCCCTGAGACCACCCGTCAACTGACGTCGCAGGGTGTCGAGGTGCTGTTGCACCCGGTTCTGACCGGGACGGTCGACCGCGACGCCGAACTGGCGATTGCGCGTGCGACTGCGGCACAGTTTCAGTGCTATGTCATCGACGTGAACGGTCTCGGCGCCGGCGGCGTTGGCCGGTCGTGCGTGGTGGCGCCGACCTCTCACGTCCTCCACCAATCGGCGGGGCAGGAGGATATGTTCCCGGTCGAAGTCGACTTCGATCTGGTGCGCCGCCAGCGCGAAACCGGCATCATGGGCTTGGGCCAGGTGCTGAAGAGCTTCCGCGACCGCGAATCGGATTTTCCGATCTACGACCGGGCGAGCGGCGCCGACAGCTATCTGCAGTCTCTAGGTCCCCTTGAGATGCCGCGTCAGGGCGAGGTCCGCGGCATCGGTATCCGGCCGCCGGGCGAGACAGAATTTGCAATAGGCGCCGAACCCGACTACTCTCTGATCTCTGAGTAGGTCCTTTGGTCGCGGACCCGCTCGTATATCCGATATACGGGAGGGCATCGAATGGATTCGATGAAGGGGACGGAAGCGTCCCTGAGCGACTACTATAGTGCCGTGCAGTTGCGCCAGGACCGCTGGAGCACCTTGCGCGAGACCTGCGAAACCCTGGTTCGGCTCAGCGACGAGAAACCCGCGAAATCGAAGACCAGCTTTGCCAAGGCGCAAGCGCTGCTGGAGTCTTTGGCGCCCATCGAAATGTATTGGGCCTTTCCGGGTCGGGCCGCCTTCCAGCATCTGCGCAAGCTGTTGGAAAACCGCAATTTCGACGACCTGGCGTTCGCAACCCGCCGCATCGCCCGCGCCCTGACGTCCGGCACGTATCGCCGGCGCTCTGTGCCGTTGGGCCGTAGCGACAATGAATACGAGGAAACCGATGACGACCTGCATGCGTCCATCGAGTCGCGGGCGCTGCAAAAGCCATATTTCGAGATATTGATCGTCGACCAGGTCACCGATTATCAGGAACGCTTTCAAAGGCAAAGCCTGGCCCGGATACGGCGCGAGGAAGACGCCTTCACCTACGAGGCGGTGGTGACGCCCAGCTTCGAAGACGCGCTGATCGCCATCCTGTTCAACCATAATATTCAGGCTGTCATCGTCCGGCCCGGGCTGACGCTGAAGTCCGAAAACCAACTGCCGATCCTGCAGCGCTATCTGACGCGGATGCAGGACGAAGACATTGACGAGTTGGCGCCGCAGGATTACGGCCCGGAACTCTGCCGCCAGATCGCCAAAATCCGGCCGGAGCTCGACGCCTACCTGATCACCGACCGCTCGGTCGAGGACGTCGCCGGGCTCGATCTGGGGCTCTGCCGCCGGGTGTTCTATAACCAGGAGGATTTCCTGGAACTGCATCTCAACATCCTGCGCGGTGTTGCGGCCCGTCATAAGACGCCGTTTTTCAATGCGTTGAAGGAATACTCCAAGCAGCCGACCGGCGTGTTCCATGCCATGCCGATCAGCCGTGGCAAATCCATCACGCGCTCCCACTGGATTCAGGATATGGGCGCGTTTTACGGGCCCAACATCTTCCTGGCGGAAACGTCTGCGACCTCCGGCGGCCTGGATTCTTTGCTGGAGCCGCATGGACCGATCAAGGAAGCGCAGGAGCGGGCGGCCGTAGCCTTTGGGTCGAAGCAGACCTTCTTCGCCACCAACGGCACCTCGACCTGCAACAAGATCGTCGTGCAGGCGGTGGTGCGGCCAGGCGATATCGTCCTGGTCGACCGCGATTGCCACAAATCGCATCACTACGGCATGGTGCTGTCGGGCGCCCAAGTGGTCTACCTGGAAAGCTATCCGCTCGACGCCTATTCCATGTATGGCGCGGTGCCGCTGACCGAGATCAAGAGCAAGCTGCTGCGCCTGAAGGCGGAGGGCAAGCTGGATCGGGTGCGGATGCTGCTGCTGACCAACTGCACGTTCGACGGCATCGTCTACAACGTCGAGCGCGTGATGGAGGAATGCCTGGCGATCAAGCGAGATCTGGTATTCCTGTGGGATGAGGCCTGGTTCGCCTTCGCCCGGTTCAACCCGACCTATCGCGAGCGCACCGGCATGAACACCGCCAACACGCTGCGCACCCGGCTGCGGACGCCGGAGCATGCGGCGGCTTACGAGGCGCAACAGGCGGAGCTTGAGGGCGCGGACGAAGAAACCTTGCTCAACACCCGCCTGATTCCGCCGCCGAATGCGCGGGTTCGGGTTTATGCGACGCAATCGACCCACAAGACGCTGACCTCGTTGCGTCAGGGCTCGATGATCCACGTCAACGATCAGGATTTCAAGGGCGAGGTGGAGCAGTCGTTCCACGAGGCCTATATGACCCACACCTCGACCTCCCCCAACTATCAGATCATCGCATCGCTCGACGTCGGGCGGCGGCAGGTGGAGTTGGAGGGCTTCGAGTTCGTACAGCATCAGGTCGAGGCCGCGATGTCGCTGCGCCGCGCCATCGCCATTCACCCGCTGCTGAAGAAGTATTTCCGCGTTCTGACCGCCGGCGACATGATCCCGGAGGAGTACCGCGAAAGCGGCGTCACCAGCTATTACGACCCGCAACAGGGTTGGACCGATATTTGGGAGTCGTGGACCAACGACGAATTTGTGCTGGATGCGACCCGCATCACGCTGGCGGTCGGCGGCACCGGCTGGGATGGCGACACGTTTAAGACTCAGATCTTGATGGACAAATACGGCATCCAGATCAACAAGACGTCGCGCAATTCCGTGCTGTTCATGACGAACATCGGCACGACCCGCTCGTCGGTTGCCTACCTGATCGAAGTCTTGGTCGAGGTTGCGAAGGACTTGGACGACCTGCTCGACGACGCCAGCCGGATGGAGCGGTTGGCGTTCGACCGCCGGGTTAAGTCACTGGTGGTCGACGTGCCGCCACTGCCGGACTTCAGCCGCTTCCACGACGCCTTCCGCTCGCCCGGGGAGACGCCGGAAGGCGATATCCGCACCGCGTTTTTCCTCTCCTACAACGAGGAAAACTGCGACTACATGCCATTGTCCGACCGAACCATGGACGAGGCGATGGCGAACGGGCGGGAGTTGGTGTCGGCGTCCTTCATCATTCCCTACCCGCCGGGTTTCCCCATCCTGGTGCCCGGCCAGGTCATCAGTCCCGGCATCCTGGCGTTCATGCGCGCACTGGATGTAACGGAGATCCACGGCTACCGGCCGGAACTGGGCCTGCGCATCTTTACCGACGCAGCTTTGTCGAACGTCGGGACCACACCGGCCATCGCGGCCGAATAGACTTTTCACGACAATAATCGAGAGGCGGAGACATCATCATGGCTCGCAAACCCCTGAAGAATATTTCGGAAATTCGTCGTTTTTTCCATCGCAACGATCAGCCGATCTATTTTATTTCTGCAACGAACTTCAACCTGCTCGGCATCGATGAGTGGGTGAAGAACTTCAAGTATATCACCTATATCGACTGCTATGACGGCCGCCATCCCAACGTGCTGGTGCCGTCGGAAGTTCCGCATGCGGAATTCACATCTATAGAAGACATCAATAACTACCTGCTCGGTCACAAGGAGGTGCACGACTTCGTGAAGGAGCGGGGCGGCAAGCCGAAGTTCGTGTTCTTAATGTTTGACGAGGCCACCGAAAAGCTGGCGAAGGAGCTGGGCGCCGAAGTCTGGTTCCCAAAGGCGAAGCTGCGCAGCCGCGTTGACAACAAGATCGAAACCGTGCGCATCGGCGACAAGGCGGGCGTGCCATCGGTGCCGAACACCCTGTCGAAGGTGGAAGGCTGGGACCACTTGCAGGAGATCGTCAAGGAGGCCGGAATCGGCAGCGACCTCGTGCTGCAATCGGCGTTCGGCGATTCCGGCCACACGACCTTCTTCATCAACTCCGAGGCGGATTTTCGCCAGCATGAGCATGAGATCGTCGGCGAGGGCGAGATCAAGATCATGAAACGCATCGATTGCAGAGGCTCTGCGATCGAGGCGTGCGCGACCAAGCAAGGCACTATCGTCGGCCCGTTGATGACCGAGTTGGTTGGATTCAAGGATTTGACCCCTTATCGCGGCGGCTGGTGCGGCAACGAAATTTTCTCCACCGCTTTCAGCCCGAAAGTCCGCCAAAAAGCCCGCGACCTGACCTTCAAGTTCGGCGAGCAGTTGCGGAAGGAGGGCTATCGCGGCTATTTCGAGCTGGATTTCCTGATCGAGGAGAAAACCGGCGAAATCTACCTGGGCGAGTTGAATCCGCGCATCACCGGCGCATCATCCATGACCAACCACGCCGCCTTCGCCCACGCCGATGCGCCGCTGTTCCTGTTCCACCTGCTGGAGTTTTCCGGCGTGCCATTTGATTTGGATGTCGCCGAACTCAACAATCGCTGGGCCGACCAGGCCAATATCGATTCCTGGTGCCAGATGGTGATCAAGCATACGGAGGACACCGTCGACGTCGTCACGCACGCGCCGGAAACCGGCATTTACCGCATGAATGACGACGGCACGCTGTCCTATGACCGCTTCGACTATCACCGCCGGGCGGTGGAGACGGAGAAAGAGGCGTTCTTCCTGCGGATTCTGGGGCCGGGCGATTTCCGCTATGAGGGCGCCGATCTGGGCATCCTGGTGACGCGCGGCCGGGCGATGGATCAGCGCTTCCGCCTGAACGACCGTTCGAAGGGTTGGATTTCCGGGATTAAGAACCTGTTCTCCGCCAAGCCGCTGCCGTCCGCAGCACCGACCGAGCCTGCGTTCAAGATCATGTAGGGCTTGTCCCGGCAACCCCAAGAGTCAGGCGAGCGATGCAGGTTGTGTTTCAAGCCCTTGCGGACGACGGGCCCGGTCCGGTCTGGAAGCAGGGGTTCGAGCGCCTCTGGCCGGCCTACCGGCAGTGGTGGGCGAGGGAAGGGCTGGAAAACCGCCCGACCTACATGGAATGCCGCCGCGCATTGGTGCGGTATATGCCGGAGGTCGTGCCGCTTTATGAGGAGTTGTGTGAACTGGCCGGCGGTAGCGATCCTGCCGCCCGGTTCCTGTCGTTCTGGAGGCCGCCCGCCTATCTGGCCGGGTGCAGTCAGGCGATCTGGCCGGGGCCGCAGCCCCTGCTGGCGCGCAATTACGACTACAGCCCGAACGCTTTCGACGGGGTGGTGCTGCAATCGGACTGGCAGGGCCGCAAGGTCATGGGTACGTCCGATGGCATGTGGGGTTTGGTCGATGGCGTGAACGACGCCGGCCTGGCCCTGTCCTTGACATTCGGCGGTCGGCGGGCGATCGGGCGGGGCTTCGGCGTGCCGCTGATCCTGCGCTATGTCTTGCAAACCTGCGAAACGGCGGCGGAGGCGGAACGGGCGCTGAAGCGTTTGCCCGTGCATATGAGCTACAACGTGACGGCGCTCGATGCGAAGCGGCGCTACGTCACCGCCTATATGTCGCCCGGCCGCGAGACCATCATCACCCACGCAGCGGTGGCGACAAACCATCAGGAACGGGTCGAGTGGACCAGCCACGCCCGCCTGACCGCGACGGTCGAGCGCGAGCGCTTCCTGCTGCATCGCCTGACATTGCATGTGGAGCCTGCGGAGCGCTTTATCGGCGCGTTTTTGCGGCCGCCGCTTTACTCGCTCGCCTTCGGACAGGGGTTCGGCACGCTCTACACCGCAGTCTATTACCCGGCTGAGCGGCGGATGGAGTTGCGCTGGCCGGGCGAGGTCTGGCGGCTGTCGCTCGACGAGCCAGCGCACGGCGCGCGGCGCATCTCCTACCCGGAGGCCGCATAGGCCATGGACGTCGCGGCGATACTGGATTTCCTGAACTCGCTGCCGGGCCTGGTGTCGGGCTGGGTCGAAACTCTGGGTCAGCCTTGGGTGTTGATCCAGTTCGGCCTGATGCTGCTGCTGTTCGGCGTTGCCCACCTGGCCGCCCGGCTGATCGGCCCGAAGCTGGAGCAGCGGCTGCGCGATCTGCCGCAGAAGCGGCTGTCGCAACTGCGGCTGCCATTGCTGCTGATCCGGCGGCTGCGACCGCTGATGTTTATACTGCTTGCGTGGTTGAGCGTCTTAGTACTGCAGTCGGCGACTTGGCTGAGCCGCAGCTACTATGTCTCCGCCATCGCAAGCTTCGTTACGGTCATCGTATTCGTGTCGATCGCCTCGCGAATCATTCGCAATGGGTTGTTGCGAACCATCGTCACCTGGGCCGCCTGGATATTCTTCACGCTGTCGGCGATCGGCATCGTCGATGAGACCTTCGCCGTACTCGACAGCGCCGCCCTGACATTTGGCGAAGTTCGGCTCTCGCTGCTGCTGGTGATTAAAGCAGTGGTGACGGTGGCATTACTGTTCGCCATCGCCAGTTGGATATCTCGCCTGCTCGTGCGCCGGATCGAGACGGTCGAGGATATCTCGCCGTCAATGCGGGTGCTAACGACCAAGCTGCTGCGGATGGGCCTGTTCGGCGCGGCTATCCTGTTTGGGCTGTACGCCAGTGGCTTCGATCTGACCAGCATTACGGTTCTGTCCGGCGCCATCGGTCTAGGCATCGGTTTTGGCTTGCAAAAGGTGGCGTCCAACCTGGTGTCCGGCTTGATCCTGCTGATGGATAAGTCGATCAAGCCGGGCGACGTCATCTCGCTGGGGGAGACGTTCGGCTGGATTCAGACCCTGGGCGCTCGCTACGTGTCCGTCCTGACCCGCGACGGGCGGGAATTCCTGGTGCCGAACGAGGATCTGATCACCAGCCAGGTGGTGAACTGGTCGTATTCCAACGAAGATATCCGGCTCGATATCTATTTTGGCGTCAGCTACGATTCCGACCCGCACGTCGTCCGCCGGGTCGCGCGGGAGGCGGCAGCGACGGTCAAACGCGTCGTCACCGTGACGCCGCCGGTCTGCCATATCGTTGGCTTCGGCGACTCGTCCATCGATCTCATTCTACGCTTCTGGATCAGGGACCCGGTCAACGGCCTGACCAATGTGCGCGGCGACGTTTATCTGGCTGTGTGGGATGCGTTCAAGGCGAACGGCATCCAAATTCCCTATCCCCGCCGCGATGTGACGATCCTGCCGGGCAAAGACGGACCGTCGGAAAATAGAACCGGCGCAGACCTGACATGAATGCAGGTCCGCGCCGGCTCTCCTTCCGTACCGGCCGTTGGTCAGGCGGCCTGCACTAAGGAGCTCTCAAGAATGTCCAACCCCTGGTCCAGATGGTCGTCGGTGATGGTCAACGGCGCTATCAGGCGGATGGTGTTGGCGTAGTAGCCACAGGACAGCAGGATCAACCCCTGGTCCAGCGCACCATCGAGTACAGGCTTGATCGCCTCCGGCGCCGGGTCGTGGCCGCCACGCTCCTTTACCAGTTCGAACGCCACCATCGCGCCCAGGCCGCGGATGTCGCCGATGGGCGTGGAAGTGTTGGAGCGGCGCACCGCCTCCAACCGCTTCACCATCTTGGCACCGATGGTATTGGCGCGCTCACAGAGCTTCTCCTCGACGATGACATCCAGCACCGCCAGAGCCGCCGCGCACGCAACCGGGCTGCCGGAATAGGTGCCACCGAGGCCGCCCGGCTCCGGCGCGTCCATGATCTCCGCCTTGCCGATCAGGCCGGAAATCGGGAAGCCGCCGCCCAGCGCCTTGGCAATCGGGATCAGATCCGGCTCGACGTCATAGTGCTCGATCGCGAACAGCTTGCCGGTGCGGGCAAAGCCGGTCTGCACCTCGTCGGCCACCAGCATGATGCCGTGCTGGTCACAGATTTCGCGCAGCGCCTTCATGAAGGGTTTCGGCACCTGATAAAAGCCGCCTTCGCCCTGCACCGGCTCGATGACGATGGCCGCCACCTGGTCCGGCCCGCAGTCGGCGCGGAAGATATGGTCGAGCGCCCGCAGCGAGTCCTCGGTGCTGACGCCGTGGTGCGGGATCGGGAACGGGCAGTGGAAGACGCCGGCGGGCAGGGGGCCGAACTTGGTCTTGTAGGGCGCGACCTTGCCGGTCATCGCCATGGTCAGCAGCGTGCGGCCATGAAAGCCGCCGGTGAAGGTGATGACGCCAGGCCGGCCAGTGTGGGCGCGCGAGATTTTGATTGCGTTCTCGGTCGCCTCGGCACCTGTGGTAAAGAAGATGGTCTTCGCCTGTTTGATCGGCGCGAGGGCGTTCAGCCGCTCCGCCAGTTTGACGTAGACCTCATAGCCGGTGACCTGGAAGGCGGTGTGCGTGAACTTCTCCATCTGCGCCATGGCGGCGGCCATAACCTTGGGATGGCGGTGGCCGGTGTTGGTCACGGCGATGCCGGACCCGAAATCGACATAGCGCTTGCCCTCCACATCCCAAAGCTCGCCGTTCTCGGCGCGGTCGATGAAGATCGGGGCGGCGGTGGCGACGCCGCGCGGGACGGCGGCCTGGCGGCGGGCCCAAAGTTCTGCGTTGGCGGACATGACCTGTACTCCTTCCCGCGATATGCGATGCGGGCGTTGATTAAATCAAACGCTATGGACTTTTTTTTAATCAAGTTTAATATATTCGGCAAGATGTAAATTATGATAATCCAACGAATCGATCCGAATGGGAGACTCTGATGGACATAGATGTCGGCAAGCGGCTGCGGGCGCTGCGAATGACCCAGAACCTGTCGCAACGGCAGCTGGCGGATCTGAGTGGCGTCACCAACGGGATGATTTCGCTGGTAGAGCAGAACCGCACCAGCCCGTCGATTTCCTCGCTGAAGAAAATTTTGGCCGGCCTCGGCGTGTCGATTTCCGAGTTTTTCGCCGCCGAAGCCGCGGTGGAGGAGCCGATCTTCTACTCCCACGATGAGTTGCGGGAGATCTCGCCGCCGTGCGTCGATGGCCGGATCAAGGCGGTATTCCGCCAGGTGGGCGATGCGTCTGTGCACAGCCTGCAGATGTTGCATGAGCGCTACGAACCCGGCGCCGACACCGGCGAGGAACTCTATGCCCATGAGGCGGAGGAGGCGGGGATCGTCGTCGAGGGCCATATCGAGGTGACGGTTGCCGATCAGACCAGCGTTCTCGGGCCCGGCGACGCCTACCTGTTCGATTCGCGGTTGCCGCACCGCTTCCGCAACATAGGCAACTCCACCTGCATCGTCATCTCAGCGTGTACGCCGCCAACGTTTTAGGGGTTGGTCTTTGGTTCCGCCGACTTGCGGGTGGTGAGAAGCGCCGTCAATCACCGGTCATGTCAAAATGCGGAAAGTCAAGACGCGGCAGCGCAAATTTCGGTTCTTTGCTGTCAATTCGTTTAATATTGTTGCAGAGGCAGTAAGCAGAAAGTGAAGAATTTAGAAATGGGATTGATCTTGTTAATCTATTGAATGTGTGACAAGCTTCGCATGGTTTTTGATCGAACTTTAACGGGAGAAAGAAGATGCCTCTTAAGCAGCACGGACTCATAGCAGGCGTTGCGGCTTTCGCTTTTGCAGTAAGTGGTCTGACACATACAGCCAGTTCTGCGGAGGAAAGCTTCGTCACTATCGGCACCGGCGGGCAAACCGGTGTGTACTATGTTGTGGGGCAATCGATTTGCCGGCTGGTGAATCGCGGCTCCGCCGAGCACGGCATCAAGTGCACGGCGCCCTCGACCGGCGGCTCGATCGACAACATCAACGCCATCAAGAACGGCGACCGGCAGATGGGCGTCGCCCAGTCCGACTGGCAGTATCACGCCTACAATGGCACGTCCAAGTTCGAAGGCGAGGGCTATGATAAGCTGCGCGCCGTGTTCTCCGTGCATAGCGAACCGTTCACGGTCGTCGCGCGCAAGGACGCGAATATCGCGACCTTCGACGATCTGAAGGGCAAGCGCGTCAACATCGGCAACCCGGGCTCTGGCCAGCGGGCGACGATGGATGTGGTGCTGGAGGCGAAAGGCTGGACAATCGACGATTTCGCGCTCGCCTCCGAGTTGAAGTCGGCGGAGCAGGCCGGCGCGCTGGGCGATAACAAGATCGACGCCATGGTGTTCACGGTCGGCCACCCCTCGGGCTCGATTCAGGAAGCCACGACGACGACCGACGCCAATCTGGTCTCTGTCGAAGGGCCGGCCATCGACAAATTGGTGGCGGATAACCCGTTCTACGCCAAGGCGACCATCCCCGGCGGCATGTACAAGGGCACCGACACCGACACCAACACCTTCGGCGTAAAGGCGACCTTCGTGTCGTCCTCCGATGTGCCGGAGGAGACGATCTATCAGGTCGTTAAAGCCGTGTTCGACAACTTCGACCGCTTCAAGAAGCTGCATCCGGCTTTTGCGGACTTGAAGGAAGAGGACATGATCCGTGCCGGTAACTCGGCGCCGCTGCACGATGGCGCGGTGAAGTACTACAAAGAGCGCGGTTGGATGTAATCGCAGACGACCGGGCCTCGGCTCCGCGTAAAAGCGGCGGTCGGGGCCCGAATTATTTTATAGAAAGTCATGGGAATCCGGTTTTCCCAACACGAGACAAGACGTCGATGTCCCTGCCCAAACACGCTCTGACAAATGTGGAATTTGCTTTATGCTGCATTATGAAGTCACTGCCAAGTTGGCAGGTCAGATCCTTGGAGATTGAAAATGACTAAATTCGGTTTTTTGCTGATCAGCGGCGCGCTGTTGGCTCTGAGTGCATGCAGTAGTGCCGGTGGGCCATCGGCGGCTGGAGGAGCCATCCCAGCTTCGCTCACGGCTGGTGCTCCCCAAAAGCAAGTCGTTATTCTCGTTAACGGGGAGCCAAACACTTTCACCCGTCAGCCAGATGGGTCGTTCGACAATGACGGCAATAACAAAGCAGTGGCATACTTTACTTTGAGTAGACGTGGGCTATCTACGGTTTACGTTTTCGGGGGGCCGGCTAGCTTCTCGTCAGATTTTTTGTTCCCACCCAACTCACCTCCCCAGAAGGTTGATTTTATACTAACTGGTGCCGGGAGAGAGTATAAGAGCGTTGCGGAATGTCAAACGGGTCCTGTCGTAAACGATAGCTACGCTACAAGTTGTAGCGTTCAATTGTCAAACGAGGAGTCCCGTCGAAATATCCAAATAGTAAGGAGAAAAAGAGTTGGAACGGGTCTATTCTATATTGATGAGTTTCATTACTCCGGAGGGGCAAGAGGGGGGGCTTATAGCCTAGCTGGTTTAAGCGCAGCATTCGAGTAGGGTTGTCTGTCCACCAGCAAAATAATGGGGTTGTCACGCTTGCGCGACAGCCCCTTTTTCTATGAGAGCAATTTTGTCTTGTTCGCAACCAGAGATACCGTCAACGCACGCACCTGAACAGTCGTGGTCTCATACCAACCAACCGCATTTAGTTTCAACCTTCACCTCGAGTGGGCCCGTAGGGCCTGTATTGAGAGGCCGTGCCCGGTATCCCTCGATACACCGGCTTCGCCGGGATGAAGGAGATGAAGAGTTGGTATCGTCCGCGGGTGGTATAACCTGTGGCAACAAGTTTCAGAATCAGGAACATTGGCTATGATATGAGCCGCTATTTTTTGGAAGTTGCCTTTTCCTTTGGGGCCTCGTAGAGCGTGATCGCACCGACATTCACGTAGATGCGGTGTGCGAGTGCTGCGCGCGCTCGGTTCTCTTTTTCATCCTTCAAGTATTCACTCCACCATTTGTTATGAGATTGAAGGTGAAGGGTCGGTTTATTGCCGATTTTGATTACCCGGAATGTTCTTGGGTCACCAGTTGCAGCGGGGATCCCCCATGATGTTCCGAGTACGCAACGCCCGCCAAGGAACGGCTCATAACGGTTCTGACCTTCTATGCCAGTCGCATTTTCGAACGTTTTAAGGTTCGTCTCGCTTGAGAAGCACCATGTGACACCCTTGAAAAGGACGCTCCATTTTGAACAGTCCGCTTCCGTGAGGCTTTGTTCGTCAAGAGCGGCGACCACGTCCCATGTTCGAATAGGCATGCCTTTTTTGAAATTTTCCTTTTCACCGACGGGCCACGAGAAGGCAGTGTCATTGAATGTAATAATTTCAGGATATTTTTTCACATCCGCGTGGGCACCTATATTCGTGAGTATGAGTAGACACGCCGTAAATAACAATCTTACCATTTTAGTCGTTCCTTTCCTTGATGGTCGCCGATGCATTAAGGTGGCGGGAATTATTAAGCCCATTATCAACGCTGTCAACAGCGCTACCTGCGAAACCGAAAGCCCGGAACACGTGTCTGTACCACGATCTGCCAGATACGGCCGGTGCCGGTTATGTGAGATGCCGGTACCAGAGCTGGTCCCGAAAAATTGGACAAGGGCTTAAGGTGTGTTCCGCCGTTTA
>CAXBDI010000003.1:0-72877 GCA_963974445.1 uncultured Alphaproteobacteria bacterium | reverse complement strand
TCGGACTCGACCTCGATATGATGGGTGTTGCGGTCGACGCCCGGGTCGGCCCAGATCTCCAGCGTCGTCCGATCAGGGCCGATGCCGGCGAGCGACAGGGCGGCGGCGACGTTCACATTCGCCGGAAAGCCGATAGCGCCTTCGCGCGCCGTGCCCCGGAACACCAGTTTCGTCTCGGTCAGGCCATCGACGGAGATTTGGTTCTGCTCCAGATGCGGCGCGCCCTTCAGGCCGCCCGGCGGCTTGCGCGTCACCATCTTGACCGAAAAGATTTCGCCCTCCGCCGCCGCCCGCACTGCATCCAACCCCAGCAGCGCACCGGTCGGCACGACGATGCGCGCGCCGGTCGTCTTCGCCAGCTCGACAAGGTCCATGCGCGGCAGCAGCGCGCCGACGCTGGTTGGCATGAACAGCTTGCCGGCATTGATCGCCGGTTCGGCCACTTCTGCAAATACCGTGGCGGGTGCGGCCTCCAGCACCACGTCGCATTGCGCCAACTCGCCCAGATCGACCACCGCGACAGGCTTGCGGAAGCCGGCCATCCGCTCCGCCGCCTGGTCCTTGTCCCGAGCCGACACCAGGCCGAGCGATAGCCCCGGCAGCCCGCCATCGTCCAGGACCTTGGCCACCTGCCGGCCGATGGTGCCGAAGCTGCCGATACCGACGGAAAGCGTCATGCCGACTGAACTCCTTAAGCGTCGAGGAAGGCGGTGAGGCGGGCATTGTAGGTGGCCGGCTGCTCCAGATAGGCGGCGTGGGCGGCCTGGCCGATGATCTCGCGCTTGGCGCCTTTGATCAGGGCGGTCAGCGCCGCGGTCTCCGCCTCCGGCGCGATGCGGTCCTCGGCGCCGGCCAGCACCAGCACCGGCATGTCCATCTTCTTCAGCACCGCCTCGTTGTTGCAGACCGACAGCAGATGCACGGCAGCGGCATAGCCGGGCGCACGGATTTCGCTGGCGATGCTGGCGGCCGCCGTCTTGGCGGCAATCGGCGCATCGGCGGAGCACATGGACTTGACCCGGGTCGCGCCGAACTCCTCCGGCGACATCGAGGCGTGTTCCTTCAGCCGCTCGTCATAGCCGCCCGTTCGTTGGAAGGCGATGCGCGTCGCCGACATCACCAGCCGGCGCACCCGGCCCGGATGCCGCGCCACGATCTGCGGCGCAATCGCCCCGCCCATCGAGTGGCCGACCAGATCGAACTCGCCGGTGACGCCAATGGCCTGTAGCATGGCGATCAGCGCATCGCCATAATCGGCCGGCGTCGGGACTGTTGAGGGATAGTCGTCGGACCCGCCATAACCAGGGCAATCCCAGGCGATCACCCGGCGCTTGTCGCTGAGGCCGATCAGCTGCTGCGTCCACGAGCGCGCACCGCCGCCCAACCCATGCATACACACAAGCGCCGGGCCGCTGCCGGCTTCATGATAGGCAATGCGGCCTTTGTCGGTCGCGACGGACTTGGATTTGGGTTCAGCCATTGCTCACGCCTTCGTTTCCAATCGGTTTAAACGTGTCTCTCGCCAAAGGATGTACAGGCCGCTGGCGGCGACGATGCCTGCGCCCAAAAACTTGGTCTCCGACGGAATGTCGCCCCACACCGCATAGCCAATCAGTCCCGCCCACACCAGCGACAGATACCGGTAAGGCGCGACCGCCGAACCGCTCGCCAATTGGAAGGCCAAAACGATCAGCCACATGGCGAAAACGATCATAATAGCCGATAGGACGAATAAGATCCAACTCTCCGGGCTGGGCCAGGTCACGCCGAAGAACGGCAAGGTCGCAGCGCCGCCGATGCCGCTCGCCAGCATGTTCCAGAACAGCGTCGTCGTCGGCGGATCGATGCCGCGCAATTGCCGCGACGCGACATCGCGGAAGGCCGCGCTGGCCGCGGCGGCCAAGGGGATGGCGACCACCCAGGTCAGCGGCGCCGTACCGGGCTCGGTAATCAGCAACACGCCCCAGAACCCGACGATGACCGCGCCCCAACGCCGCCAGCCCACCGGCTCACCCAACATGACCGCCGAAAGCGCCGTGATGATCATCGGGCTAATGAAAATAATCGCCAGCGCATCGGCCAGTGGCAGAAATACGAACGACAGAGTGACGAAAAAACTGCATATCACTGCGATGACCGAGCGATAGGCGGTCAGCTTCGGCTTGCCGGAGCGCAGGCGGCTTACCCTGTGTCCCAACGCCAGATGGAACAGCACCACCACCGGCACGGCCAGAAACCCGCGGTAGAACATCAGTTCGCCGGCATGATGGCTGACCACCAGCCATTTGGTAATCGCGTCCTGTACGGTCAGAACAACCGTGGACAGCGCCATGCAGAGAATGCCGCGCGGGATATCTTGTTGCATGGCGGGTTTCAACGTTACGGATGGAGGCTTGCCTCTGAGGCCTGCCGGCACAACAGACCGCCGGCAGAACGGATCGGCAGCCTACGAACCGCCCCTCTCGCCGGCAAGCGTGTTGAATTTCGCGCCGGCGAGGTGCATGTGGAAAGCCCAACCGGAGAGGATGGCATGAGCGAACCGACCGAGCCCGCAGCCCTGCTCCAAACCGTCGACGACACGGTGCGCCGCCGCTTGCGCGCCATGGTTCGCACCGCACGGTTCGCGGCGCTGGCCTGCCTGGAGCCCGATAGCGGAGCCCCGCTGGTCAGCCGCATCGGCCTTGCGACCGACGTCACCGGCGCGCCGGTCTTTCTCACCTCGACCCTGACGCCCCATACCGGCGCGATCACCGCCGACCCGCGCTGCTCCATCCTGATCGGTGAGCCGGGCAGGGGCGACCCGCTGGCCCATCCGCGCATCAGCATTGCGGGCCGGGCGGAGCGGGTCGAGCCCGGGCCGGACCGCGACCAGGTGCGGTTCCGCTATCTGGCCCGCCATCCCAAGGCCGAATTATACGCGGACTTCGGCGATTTCGCGTTCTGGCGGGTCCGTGTCGAGCGCGCCAGCTTCAATGGCGGCTTCGGCAAAGCCTACCGGCTTGAGCCGGAGGACCTGGTCCTGCCCGACGACGGCCTCGCCCAGACGTTCGCCGCCGCCCAGGCCAGCATTATCGAGCATATGAACCAGGATCACGCCGATGCCGTGGCGCTCTACGCCACTCGGCTTTGCAGCGCCCCAGCGGGCCAATGGCGTCTCGCCGGCATCGATCCGCAGGGTATGGATCTAATGGCCGGTGACGACAGCGTCCGCCTGTGGTTTGCGGACCCCATCGCCGATGCGGCTTCGATCCGCCCAACCTTGACCGCCCTGGCGCAGCAGGCGCGCGAGGCCGCCGCCGGCGCAACGCCCCCCTCTTGACATTCGGCGCTTTGCCTGACGCCATGCATGGCAATGTCGCCGACCCGCCCGCCTGAAGGAGCCCACAGCATCATGTTCAACGCCCTAGTTCTGGAGCAAAACGAGGACAAATCCGTCCGCCACTCGATCCAATCGCTGGATGAAAGTGCGTTGCCGGAGGGCGACGTGCGGGTGGCGGTGGAATATTCGACCATCAACTACAAGGACGGTCTGGCGATCACTGGCGCATCCCCCATCGTCCGCAAATATCCGATGGTCCCCGGCATCGATTTCGCCGGCAAAGTGCTGGAATCCAGCAACCCGGAGTTCAACGCGGGCGACACCGTCGTCCTGAACGGCTGGGGCGTGGGCGAGGGGCATTGGGGCGGGCTTAGCCAGCAAGCCCGGGTCAAGGGCGATTGGCTGATCAAGCTGCCGTCGGCCTTCTCGACGCGCCAGGCCATGGCTATCGGCACCGCCGGCTATACCTCGGCGTTGTGCATACTGGCGCTGGAGAAAGCCGGCCTGTCGCCGGACAAGGGCGATGTGTTGGTCACCGGTGCGGCGGGCGGCGTTGGCAGCGTCGCCATCGCCATCCTGGCGAGCCGCGGCTACCGCGTTCTGGCCTCCACCGGGCGCGCCAGCGAGGCGGACTACCTGAAAGGCCTCGGCGCGGCGGAAATCATCGACCGCGCGGAATTGTCGGAAAAGGGCCGGCCGATAGGGCGGGAGCGCTGGGCTGGCGCGGTCGACGCCGTCGGCAGCCACACGCTCGCGAACGTGTTGGCGCAGACCAAATACGGCGGTGCGGTTGCCGCATGCGGTCTGGCGCAGGGCGGCGATCTGCCGGGCTCCGTCTATCCGTTCATCCTGCGCGGCGTGTCCCTGTTGGGCATCGACTCCGTGATGGCGCCGCGTGCGTTGCGCAACGATGCGTGGGCGCTGCTGGCCAGCGATTTGGATACGGCGAAACTGGACGCAATGACCCACGAGATCGGCCTGGAAGAAGCGCCGGCCGTTGCGGGCGACATCCTGAAAGGCGAGGTGCGCGGCCGCGTCGTCGTCAACCTGACTGCCTGATCGCCTGAGGCATATCGATCGAGTCTTGGAAGCTTTGCAGTTCGCGCAGCACATAAACCCGCAGAGCGCTGGAAAGGTTGCCTTGCCGGTGTTTATCGACCTCGCCGACGATCTGGGCGATCGAAATATTGCGGTCGGCAGCGATGCGTTTCAGTTCATCCCAAAACGGGTCTTCCAGAGAGACGCTGGTGCGGTGCCCGGCGATGGTCACCGACCGGCGACGGAGTTGTTCGCTCATAGTAGCTCCTTTTGGCAACGGCCAGTGCGCCGCGCCACTAGCACCCTCTTATTTGTGATCTCGCATTTCAATTTGCGAGAGGCCATCCGTGTTTGCCACGCCCGGCCCGTTAATCCATTCTGGATCACCGATAAACACCGGCGTAGATCCGCGTTTCGAGGCTGTCATACAGCATCGAAACCCGCGATGCACCGGTTGGCGCCAGAATGGCTCTCGGATGCGTCCGCTGTGCCTGAATAGCAATCAAGGCTCCACCGTCGCTCCATATCTCTGCATCATTATAAACCTGCACAGAAATGGAAATAAAGCAAAGTTTCTCTCAAAAGCTGTTCCAATTCTATAAAATCAGAAGAGAGATAGCAGGGCAGTACATTTTTGAAGTAACTGAGTATTCAATTCGGCCATCGAGGCTACTCAACCGGCGAACGCCGATTCGCAACTGCATGGTTCAATTAGAGATCGGGTCTTGGACCGGGGCCTCCAAGGTCGGTGTAATCCCGTCCGGGCTTCCGACGACAACCAAAAGCAGGGCGTCCGGCGTCAGTAATCGTTTGGCGACCCGGCGGGCGCTTTCAAGATCGACCGCGTCAAATAGTGCCGGGCGAGCCGACCAATAGTCCATCCCTAAATCGAATATCTGCATCTGCACCAATACCGCGGCTATCGACCCGGTCGAGTCCAGGCTCAACGGAAAGCTGCCAATCAAATAGGTCTTGGCATCGTCCAATTCCGCCGCCGTCGGTTCGTTTTCGGCCATGCGCTGCCATTCGTCGCGGATAATCGCCACCGTTTCGGCGACAGCACCACTACGAGTCGCGGTGCGGCCTAGCAACACAGACCCGGCCCGCGACGGCGACAGACCGACGCCGATGCCATAGGCCAGCCCGCGTTTCTCGCGCACTTCCTCGCCCAGGCGAGACGTAAACGTGCTGCCACCCAGGATTTGCGTTACGACCAGAGCCGCGTACCAATCCGGATCCTCCCGGGCGATGCCGGCATGGCCGAAGACGACGACACTCTGCTGGCTGGGGTGGGGGATCAGCGCCAGCCCGGGTGGTGGCGTCGGGGCCGGCGGAATATCGGCCGGTGGCGCATGATCCGGCAGCCCGCCGAACGCCTCGTCCAACAACACGGCCAGGCTCGCCGGATCGATGTCGCCGGCCACCCCGACCGTCAGGCCGCGCCGGGTCAGGACTTGCGCCAAAAATCCATCGACATCCGCCTGCTCGATCTCGGCCACGCTCTCCGGCGTCCCGTTGGTGGAGCGACCATAGGGATGATCGCCATAGGCAATCTCAAACCAATTGCGGTAGGCCAGCGCATCGGGGCTGGTCAGGCTGCGGCGGCGTTCCGTCGTCAGACGCGACTTCTGCTGGCGCAGCGCCGCCTCGTCCATCCGGGGCGCGGTCAGCGCGGCGCGCAGCAATTGCACCGCCAGCGCCCGATTGACGGTCAGTGTCGTCAAGCTGCCTGAAAAACTGTCGCGGTCCGCCTCGAACCCCAACCCGATGGCGTTGTCGGCCAGTACCTGACGGAATTCCTCGCCGTCCCATTCGCCGGCGCCTTCGGAGAGCATCCGGGCGGCCAGCGTGGCCGTACCCGCTTTCTCCGCCGGTACGATGCCGCCACCGCCGGAAAACTCGAACTCGATGGCCACCAACGGGATGCTCGCATCCTGCCGCAGCCACGCGCGGATACCGCCGGGGCTCACCACCTCGACGATGCCGTCGCCCTCGGCGCCACCAGCAGCCGCGGCAGGCGTCGCCAGCGGGATGGCGATGAGAAAGGCGAGCCACAGGACCATCCGGCGCATCACGATGCAGGCTCCAACGGCAACAATTCTCCGGTGACCGAGCGTTCCGGCTGGAACACGAGGCGCGCGGCCTGCAACACGGCAGCCGGCGTCACCGCCGCCAGCCGTTCCGGCCACAACTCCACATCTTCGACCGTGCCGCCATTCGCCAAGGTCTCACCCAGGACGCGCGCGCCGGCTTGCAGCGAGTCGCGGGCGTAAACAGCGGCGGCCTGCATGCGGCGGACGGTGGTCGCCACCTCTTCCTCGGTCACGCCGTCGCGCAGCAACGCCGCGATTTCCGCATCCACGGCCGCTTCGATCGCCGCGAGATCGACGCCCGCCGCAGGCACGGCGTAGATGGTCAGCGCACTGTCATCGACGCGATCCGGCTCGTACCAGGCGCCGGCGGCGGTCGCCAATTCCGCGCCGCGCACCATGCCCTTGGCCAGGCGACCGACCGAGCCATCGCCCAGGATTTCCGCCAGCACTTCCAGGGCGTAGGCGTGTTCACGGCCTTTGCTGTAATAGGACGGCGCCAGGTAGGCCCGCCGCCAGGATGGGTCGGTCACCCGCCCGTCGCGCACGATCACCCGGCGCGCCGCCACCGGCGGCGGCTCCTGCGGGCGGACCCGCGGATGAATACCGCCGCGCGGAATCGGGCCGTAGTGCTGCTCCGCCAGACGGCGCACCTCGTCAGGATCGACGTCGCCGGCGATCACCAGCACCGCGTTTTCCGGCCCATAGTGCTGGCGGTAGAACGCGCGGATGGTGTCGTACTCCAGCGCCTCGATCTCGTGTTTCCAGCCGATGATCGGCCGGCCATACGGGCTGTTCAGATAGAGAGCGGATGCTATCGACTGGCCCAGTTGGGCGCCGGGGCTTTGCGAGACGCGCTCGCGCCACTCCTCCAGCACCACCTTGCGCTCGGTCTCGATATCTTCAGCGGTAAGGGTAAGGCCGGTCATGCGGTCGGCCTCCATCGCCATCACCGCCGACAACTGCGCCCGTGGCACGACTTGGAAATAGCCGGTCTGGTCCCAACTGGTGAAGGCATTCTCGTTGCCGCCATTGCGCCGAACCAAGGCGCTGAATGCGCCGGGCGGTGTTTTCTCCGTACCCTTGAACATCAAATGTTCGAAAAAATGGGCGATGCCGGAATAGCCAGGCGTCTCATCGGCGGCGCCCACCTTGTACCACAGCATCTGCGCCACAGCCGGAACGCGATGGTTCTCGATCACCACCACCTGCAAGCCGTTGTCGAGCGTGAACGTGGTCGGATCGAAGACTTTGGCATAAGCGGACGGGCTCAGAACCAGAGCCAGGCTCTGAACCAGCCAAAACCCGGCAGCCAGAAACAGTTTAGAACAGCGAGACACCGGCATTCGATTTCCGCTCAATGGTTGGCGTGGTTCCAGTCTCCGGCGGGCGGCCGAGGGCTGCATTTTCCTGAATGCGCCGTTGTTCGCCGGTCGCATCCACCAGCGTTCCTGGCGGCGGGTCCTCGCGCCAGAACATCAGACGCTCGACAAAGTTACGGTCATCGGAGGCCAGAATGGCGCTTTCCTCATCGACCTTCTGGCGAATACCCGGTTCTGCGCCATCGACGCCGAGCGAGCGCAACAGCGCCTCCTCCCCCGCGCTTTCGGCCATTGGGCGGGTGTTGGCAGGCGCTGCTGCTTGGCCAAATGTCGCCTGCTGCGCCTCGCGCCGCGGATCGATTTGCGGCACGGCACGAGCCCCGGGCCGCGGCGGCCGCAGATCATAGCTGGGCGGAACGCTCAGCGGCGCGTTGCGGACGACGGCGAATTCGTCCGGCGCCTTTTTCTGGATCCCGGCGGTCTCGCGTATCTGCTCACACGCCGAAAGCGAGACCGCGAGGCCCGCATACAAAAGCACTGCATATCGCACGTTCGAACGCATCCCTTCCTACTCTTTCGCCGATTTGGGGGTGGGCTTGCCACCAAACAAGCTTTCGACAATCAACAATCCGACGCCGACCGAAATCGCCGAATCGGCGATGTTAAGGACCGGCCAACTGTAGCCATAGGCGTGCCAGCGGACGAAGTCCACGACCGCGCCGTGGACCAGCCGGTCGATAATGTTACCGATGGCGCCGCCCAAAATAAGGCCCGCAGCGATTGTCGTCATCCAAGTGATTGACCGCAACAGCCAAACCGCGACCACCACCGCAATCGCACCGGTCACAGCCGCCAACGCGAGCGGCGGCACCCCGCCCCCGCCGAACAGGCCAAAGCTGACACCGCGGTTCCAGACCAGCACCATCTCCCACCAATCCGTCACTGTGATTCGGGTGTACGGATTGGTGAGGGCGTCGAGCGCCCATTGCTTCGTTACCTGATCCAGGACCAGGATCAACGCCGCCAGCGCGAAACCGACGAGGCGACGGCGCACGGCGCTCAAGCTGCCTCCGCCACTTGACGCACGGCGTCGGCACACCGGGCGCAGGCGTCAGGATGTTCCGGGTCGCCGCCGACATCGGGCAGGTGCTGCCAGCAGCGCTCGCAACGGGCCGCATCGGTCTTGATCGGCAGCACGCCGCAGCCTTTGACCTCCGGTAAGGTAAACGCCTCCGGCGGCGGCGGCTCGACTTTGAGATCGACGCCGGAAACGATGGCGATTTCCGCCAGGTCGAGGCCGTCCAATGCCTCCGCCTGCTCCGCCGTAACGTAGACCGTGGGGGCAGCCTCCAGCGAGCCGCGCATCCGCTTCTCCGCTCGCTCCCGCTCCAGTGCGCCCAGGATGACCCGGCGGACGCCGCGCACCTGACGCCAGCGGCTGGCGAGAGCGTCGTCGCGCCAGTCGGCCGGCACCTCCGGATAGGTTTCCAGATGCACGCTCTCGCCCGCCGGCGCCGCCTCGATGGAGCCGAAGCGGCGGGTCAGATACGCCTCGTCGGCGGTAAAGCTGGCGATCGGCGCCAGCCACGTCACCAGCGCATCGAACAGATCGTTCAATACCGTGCGGCAGGCGCGGCGGCGCAAAGAACTCGGGTGATCGCAGTAGAGCGCGTCTTTCCGGATATCGAAGTAGAAGGCGCTCAGGTCATTGGCGCAGAAGTTATGCAGTTCGACCCACAGCGTGTGAAAGTCGAAGTCGTCGATGCATCGGCGCACCAGCGTATCCATCTCCACCAGCCGGTGCAGCATCAGCCGCTCCAGCTCCGGCATGTCGGCCACCGCGACGCGCTCGCTTTCGGAGTAATCCGCCAGCGAGCCCAGCAGAAAGCGCAGGGTGTTGCGCACGCGGCGGTAGTGGTCGGCCTGATGCTTCAGGATTTCCTTGCCGATGCGCAGGTCCTCGGAATAATCGGCGGAGCAGACCCAGATGCGCAGGATATCGGCGCCCCATTGGTCGATCACTTCCTGCGGCGCGGTGACGTTGCCGAGCGATTTCGACATCTTCCGCCCTTCCTCATCCAGCACGAAGCCGTGGGTGAGGACCGCGTCGTAGGGCGCACGGCCTCTTGTGCCGCAGCTTTCCAGCAGCGAGGAATGGAACCAGCCGCGATGCTGGTCGGAACCCTCCAGATAGAGGTCCGCCGGCCATTTCATCTTCGGGTTTTTCTCCAGCGTGAACACGTGGGTGCAGCCGGAATCGAACCAGACCTCGACGATGTCCTGCACCTGCTCATAATCCGCCGCGTCGTAGCCAGGCCCCAGGAAGCGCTCCGGCGGGCTGGTGTACCAGGCGTCGCTGCCCTCGGCGCGGATCGCATCGGCGACCCGGTCGAACACCGCCTGATCGCGCAAGATCTCGCCGGAATCCTTGCTGACGAACAGCGGGATCGGCACGCCCCAGGCGCGCTGGCGCGAGACACACCAATCCGGCCGCTCCTCGATCATGCTGCGCAGGCGGCGCTGGCCGGCCTTTGGCACGAAGCGCGTGTCGTCGATGGCCTTCAGCGCCGTCTTGCGCAGGCCGTTGGTCTCCATGGAGATGAACCATTGCGGCGTGTTGCGGAAGATCAGCGGCGCTTTCGAGCGCCAGGAGTGCGGGAAGGAGTGCTTCAGCCGGCCCCACGAATACAACATGCCGATGCCGGCCAGCATCTCGCAGATGGCGCGGTTGGCGTTGCCTTCCTTGCCCTCGTCATCCAGCACCCGCTCACCCGCGAACAGCGCCACATGCGCGCGGAAGGCGCCGTCCGGGCCGACATTGTCGGTGATCGGCAGGCCGACTTCCATGCCCAACTCATAGTCGTCCGCGCCATGGCTGGGTGCGATATGCACAAAGCCGGAGCCGGTATCCATGGTGACGAAGCCAGCGGCGTGCATCGGCACGTCATAATCATAGAAGCCGCCGGCGTCGGCATGGCCGCGCAACGGATGCGCGCAGATCGTGCCGGCGAGGTCCGCGCCTTTGAACTCGCGCTCGACCTCCCACTCGGTCATGCGCGCGGCTTTGGCCGTGCTCTCCAGCAGGGCAGGGGCCACGACGAAGCGTTGGCCGACGGGAATGCGCAGCTTGTCGGTCCCGGCCAGGCACTTGACCACGGCGTAGGTGGCGTCCTCGGCATAGGCGATGGCGCGGTTCGAGGGGAGGGTCCAGGGCGTCGTCGTCCAGATGACGATGGGCACGCCGGCCTCCAGGCCACTCTTCGGCCCCGGCGTCACGACCGGGAAGGGCACGTGCACGGTGTGGCTGGTGTGCTCCTGATACTCCACCTCGGCATCGGCCAGCGCCGTGCGCTCTGGCACGCTCCACAACACCGGCTTGGCGCCGCGGTAGAGGCCGCCATTCATCGCGAACTTGGCGATTTCCTCGGCGATGGTCGCCTCCGCCTCGAACGACATGGTGGTGTAGTAATTCTCCCAGTCGCCGATCACGCCCAGCCGCTTGAACTCGGCCCGCTGCGTGTCGATCCACTCGTCGGCGAAGGCGCGGCACTGCCGGCGGAATTCGACGCGGTCGACATCGTCCTTGTTCAACCCCTTGGCGCGGTATTCCTCCTCGACCTTCCACTCGATCGGCAGGCCGTGGCAATCCCAACCGGGGATGTAGTGCGCATCCTTGCCCAGCATCTGCTGCGAGCGGTTGATGATGTCCTTCAGGATCTTGTTCAGGCCGGTGCCGATGTGCAGATGGCCGTTGGCGTAGGGCGGGCCGTCGTGCAGGACGAACTGTTCCTTGCCGGCGCTGATCTCGCGCAGGCGGTTGAACAGGTGCATGGCGTTCCAGCGCTCCAGCAGCAGCGGCTCGCGCTTCGGCAGGCCGGCGCGCATGGGAAATTCGGTTTTCGGCAGGAATACCGTGCTTTTATAGTCCATAGGTCGGGGACTCTCTAACTTGGGTCGGCTCAATATATAGGGTGCTAAAGCGGGTCGGCCGGTATTTCCGGCAACATCGCCCGCGCGGTGTCGCAATCCTTGGCGATCTGGTCGCGCAGCATCTCGAAACTGTCGAACTTGCGCTCCGGCCGGATGAAGGCCAGCAGTTGCACGCGCATCGGCTTGTCGTAGAGATTGCCCTCAAAGTCAAACACGTGCGTTTCCAACAGCAAGGTCTCGCCATCCACCGTCGGGCGGCGGCCAAGGTTGGCGATGGCATCGTACCAGCGCAGGTTCTCGCCCTCGCCAATCGAGCAGCGCACGGCATAGACGCCGAGCGCTGGCTCCAACAGATCGCCGAGGGAAAGATTGGCCGTCGGAAAGCCAATGGTGCGGCCACGCTGCTGACCGGCGGCGACGATGCCGTCGATCTCCCACCAATGGCCCAGCATGCGGGCGGCCTCCAGCGGATGGCCTTCGCGCAGATGCTCGCGGATGGCGGTGGACGAGAACGACGCGCCATCCTTTGCCTGCACTTCCTCGACCACCGTCACGCCAAAGCCGTATCGCTCGCCCAACGCGCGCATGGTTGCGGCGGTGCCGGCGCGTTTTGCGCCGAAGCGGAAATCGAAGCCGACGACCACATGCCCCGCGCCGACCGTATCGACCAACACCTTGCGCACAAAGTCCTCCGGCGGGAGTTTGGCGAATTCCAGGGTGAATGGCACTTCCACCAGCAGTTCGACGCCGACATCGGCCAGCGCCTGCGCCTTGCTGGTGGCTGAGGTCAGGCGGAACGGCCTGGCCGGCGGGCGCAACACACTGCGTGGATGCGGCTCGAACGTCACCACGCCCAACCGCCCGCCAGCCGCCCGCGCCGCCGCCAAAATCGCCCGGTGGCCGAAATGCACACCGTCGAAATTGCCGAGCGCCACGGCGGCGCCGCGCAGGTCTTGCGGCAGAGGCTCTAGGCCACGGAAATGGTGCAACGGTTCGTCCTTGAAGCTTTGGGCCGCGCTACAGACAGCCAGCTGCTTCTAGCATAGCGGAGACAGCCCCGATCTCACAAGTTCAGGGCTGCCGCAGGGTCTCGCCGCGCAGGCAAACCCTTGACCAGGCGGTCTGGATCGGTCGCAATGGTGCGACACTCAATCGACGCTGAAAGCTTGTCATGACCGCCTACGCCTGGACCGCCGCCGATCTGGAAGCCGACACCGGTTGGATATACGACCTGCCGCCCGCGGTATTGGCGGAGTTGGAGGCGACGTTGCCGGCTCTGCGCGCGAAACCGCTGGAAGACCTGACGCCTGTCGACTGCGTACTGCCGGCCTTCGCGCCGATGGCCGCCCAAATCAAGGCGCAACTGGAACAGGGCCGCGGCTTAGCCCTGATCCGCCGGCTGCCGGTGCAGCGCTGGAGCGAGGAGGATATCGCCCGCGCCTACTGGGTGCTGGGCGCGCAGATCGGCATTGGCGTCTCGCAAAGTTACAAAGGCGACCGGCTCGGCCATGTCCGCGATATCGGCGAGGGTGGCCGCTACTACACCGTCGGCGGCGCGCTGGAAATGCATATGGACCCGGTGGATGTGGTCGGTCTGCTGTGTGTGAAGCGAGCGGTGGCCGGCGGTGGCAGCCGTATCACCGCCTCGACGTCGGTTCGAGACGCCATCGCCGCCGACTATCCGGACATGATCCCGCTGTTGGAGCGCGGCTTCCACTACACCAGCCGCCGCGAGGACCGGCAGGCCGGCGCGCCGCCGGTCACACCGCACCGGGTGCCGGTATTTGGCCAGATCGAGGGCCGGCCCGCCTCGTTCTACCTGCCCATCGCCGTGCGCAATACCGAAAGCGAGGGCGTGACTCTGACTGCTCAGGAAAAGGACGCCCTAGCCCTGGTCAATACCGTCGCACAGCGGCCGGAGTTGTGCTTCGAGATGGACTTGCAGCCCGGCGAAATTCAATTCCTCAACAACCGCCTGATCTTCCACGGCCGCGCCGACTACGAGGATGCGCAGGCGCTTGCGGAGAAGCGCCACATGCTCCGCCTCTGGTTGATGATGCCCGACTGGCCGCAGCGCCCACCGGACCAGGACATGCACGCCCACCACGACCGCGCCGGCGGCGGGATTGCGGCGGCGTCTGGGTGAGGTCGCTGGCGGCTGTTGGAAACCGGAAAACGTCCCACTTCCCTCCGCCCCGGACTTGATCCGGGGTCCATGCCTGAGCAGTCAACACAAGGAGCGAACTCTGCGGTTGGCTCTCAGGCATGGACCCCGCGTCAAGCGGGGGGGCGATTGTGGTTGATTTGGCCCACTCCTCGCCCAAGCTGAGCTAAAACGAGCCTCCGCCGCCCGCTCTCTAAGGACCCGTTCCGCATGCCAACACCACCCGTCGCCCGCACCTGCGATGCTCACATGGAGCATCATGGCCAGCGTATCGCCGACCCCTATGCCTGGCTGCGGGCCGAGAACTGGCAGGAGGTGATGGCCGACCCCAGTGTCCTCGATCCCGAAATTCGCGCCTATCTGGAGGCGGAGAACGCCTACACCGAGGCCGTCATGGCCGACACCGAGGCCCTGCAAGCCAAGCTCTTCGCCGAGATGAAAGGCCGCCTGAAGGAGGACGACGCCTCCGTGCCTCTGCCGGACGGCGAGTGGGCGTATTTCAGCCGGTTTCAGCCCGGCGCACAGCACCCGCAATTCTGCCGCTCACCTGTCGATGCGCCGGACCGGCCCGAGGTCATGCTCGACGGCGATGCCGAGGCAGAGGGCAAAGCCTATTTCCGCATCGCCAGTATGCAGCACACCGACGACCACGCGCTGCTCGCCTGGGCCGCGGATACCAGCGGCTCTGAGCAATACACCATCCGGGTGCGCGATCTGGCCTCCGGCGATGAACTCGCCGACGAGCTGCACGAGGCGACGCCTTCAATGACCTGGGCCGGCGACGGCCAGCACCTGTTCTACACCAAACGCGACGCCAACTGGCGGCCCTACAGCGTCTGGCGGCACGAACTCGGTACGGACCAGGCCAAGGACGTCTGCGTCTATGAGGAAAAAGACCCCGGCTATTTCGTCGGCGTCGGCCGTACCGCGTCGCGCGCCTTCATCGCCATCACCACCCACGACCACCAGACCAGCGAATGGCATGTGATCCCCTCCGGCGATCCCACCGCCGAGCCTCGGCTGATCGCCGCCCGGGCCGAGAGCGTCGAGTACGACCTGGACCATGACGGCGAGCGCTTCGTTATCCGTACCAACGCCGATGCGGCGGAAGACTACAAGCTGGTGACCGCGCCGGTCGAGAACCCCGGTCGCGACAACTGGCGGGATCTGGTGCCGCACCAGAGCGGGCGCTTGATCCTGGGCTTTCACCTCACCCATCAGCACCTCACCCGGCTGGAGCGGGTGGGCGGCCTGCCCCGCCTGATCGTGCGCGCGAGCGCCGGCGGTGAGGAGCACTCCATCGGCTTCGAAGAGGAGGCCTATTCGCTCGGCCTCGGCGGTGGGCTGGAGTTCGAGACCACGACCCTACGCTTCGTCTATTCCTCGATGACGACGCCGCAGGAGACCTATGATTACGACCTGACCACCCGCGAGCGCATTCTGCGCAAACGCCAGGAGGTGCCGAGCGGCCACGATCCCGCCGACTACGTCACCCGCCGCCTTTTGGCGAAAACCGGCGATGGCGAGGAGGTGCCGATCACCCTGGTGCACCGCGCCGACGCGAAGCTGCCGGCGCCGACGCTGCTCTACGGCTATGGCTCCTATGGCATCAGCCTGCCGGCGAGTTTCGGCGTTGTGCGGCTCAGCCTGGTCGACCGCGGCTTCGTCTGGGCGCAGGCGCACGTGCGCGGCGGCATGGACAAAGGCTATCGCTGGTACACGGAAGGCACGCGCGAAAAGAAGGAAAACACCTTCCGCGACTTCATCTGTGTACGCGATCATCTGGTGACGGAAGGAATCGCCCAGGCCGATGCAGTCGCAGCCGAGGGCGGCAGCGCCGGCGGCATGCTGATGGGTGTGGTCGCCAACTGGGCGCCGCAGAAGTTCGCGGCCATCGTCGCCAACGTGCCGTTCGTTGACGTGCTCAACACCATCTGCGACCCGACCTTGCCGTTGACCCCTGCGGAATGGCCGGAATGGGGCAACCCGATCAAAGACCCGGTCGTCTTCGAGCGGATGCAGGGCTATAGCCCCTACGACAACATCACCGCGCAGGATTATCCGCCAATCCTGGCCATCGGTGGCCTCAGCGACCCGCGGGTGACATACTGGGAGCCGGCGAAGTGGGTGGCCAAGCTGCGCGCCACCAAGACCGACCAGAACATGCTGCTGCTGAAGACCGAGATGACCGCCGGCCACGGCGGCGCCTCCGGCCGCTTCGACAGCCTAAAGGAGGATGCGCTGCAATATGCCTTTGTGTTGAAGGCGCTCAATTTAGCGTGATCCTGCAAGACACGGTCGCAATGACCGGTTGATTTGGTTGCGGGTTCGGCTTCGAATAAGCAACCTCGTCCATGCTCGCACCCAAGGGAGATATCCGCATGACCACCTCACATCTCACCCGCCGCGGTGCGCTGGGCGCTGCTGCCGGCCTCGCCGCCGCCGCACCGATGCTGGGCAGTGCCGTTTTGAACACCGCCAGCGCCGCCGCGCCGATGCTGGGGCCGACTCGTCCATCGGTCTACCGCTTCCCGCTCGGCAAGTTCGAAGTCACGACGATCCACGACGGCGCTATCGCCCTCGACGGACCCCATCCGATCTTCGGCGAGAACCAGACGGCGGAGACGGTGCAGGAATACGCAGCGGCCAACAACCTGCCGCCAACCCGCATGGAAATCGGGTTTACGCCGGTGATCGTCAACACCGGCGGCGAGTTGGTGCTGTTCGACACCGGCAACGGCGCAGGCCGCCGCCCGAACGCAGGCGCCCTCGTCGCCCGCCTCGCAAACGCGGGCTATGGCGCGGACCAGATCGACATCGTCGTCCTCACCCACATGCACCCCGATCACATCGGCGGCCTGATGGAAGGCGGCAAACCGGCCTTCCCGAACGCCCGCTATGTGACCGGCCAGGCCGAGTACGACTTCTGGTCCAAGCCGGATATGGCGGAGAACCGCGTCGGCAAGCTGGTGCAGTCGAATGTCGTGCCTCTCGCCGATAAGATGAGCTTCCTCGGCGACGAGGGCAGCGTCGCGGGCGGCATAACATCCGTCGCGGCCTTCGGCCATACGCCGGGCCATATGGCCTTTCACATCGAAAGCGAGGGCAAGCGCCTGCTGCTGTTCGCCGACGTCTGCAACCACTACATCGTCAGCCTGCAAAAGCCGGACTGGCACGTGCGCTTCGACATGGATAAGGAGGGCGCGGTCGCGACCCGCAAGAAACTGCTGGGCATGGCCGCCGCCGACGGTATTCCGGCCACCGGTTATCATATGCCATTCCCCGCCGTCGGCTTTGTCCAGCCGATGAGCGGTGGCGGCTTCCGCTGGAGCGCTGTCAGCTATCAATTGCACGTCTAGCGCTATGCCGGCGCGCTTCCGCCCCGCCACCGCCAACGATTTGGGCCGAGGCCGCGAGCAGCCAAGCTTGCCGCTGGATTCGCGGCATCCGGCGGCCTTTCAGGCCGTCGATGCCGACCCGAACCAATTGAACCAATTGCTGGCGGTGGCCAGACCGCAGCGGTGCGCGTCGCCGCATCGGAGCGCGGTCCCTCTCTGGCGCAATTGACCTCGGACAAAACCCGTAGGAACGCGCACCGTTTTTATGCGCGCTTAGGCTTCGTCAACGGTCATGAAGGTTTCGAACTCGATCTGGAACCGCGATCGCCCGGCCCTCTACGCCGTCGGGAACTGCCCGAGCATAGCCAATGCCGCAGTCGCTGCCGCCGTGAGCGCGACGAACCACACCGCTGTCCGGCGCGACCCCTCTTGCCGCCGCTCTTCAGACTTCCGCGTGCGGGTCAAGACCTGCCGCCGAGGGCTGGAGGCCATCCATAGGATCGTGGGCGATTGCATATCTATGTCTCCATCGTTCGGTGCGGTCAGTGGAGACAGGTTATGCCATTTTGACGCAATGTACAGAGATTTTTGTCACACTTCTGTAACAATCCAGTCAACCATCGGCGCTCGGCATGGCGCCGCGCTAGTCGTCCGATTCAACCACATCCTGATAGGCGTGCCACGTGGCGTGGCCGATCAGCGGAAATATGACAATCAGCCCGACAAACATCGTCACCATGCCGAGCGCCATCAGTGCCGCGATCAATCCCGCCCACAGCAGCATCGCCCGCGGGTTCTCGACCAAAGCCTTGATGCTGGTGGCGACCGCCGTGAAAAAGTCGATATCGCGGGCCATCAGCAACGGGACGCTGACCGCAGACAGGGCGAAGGCGGTGATGGCCAGAACCGCGCCGATGGCCGTACCGACGACCAACAGGCCGAGGCCATGCGCCGTCAGCAACAGCGTCGGGACTAGGTCAGCAAGCGGCGGAAACGCCTGGTGGCCGAAAAACAGCGCGAACAACAATGTCGCCAGCCGTAGCCAGAACATAAACAGCAACATCAGCACAAGGCCCAGATACGCCATCTGCATGGGTGAGGCGGTGCGAACGAACACTATTCTCCAGGCATCGACCGGTTCGCCCGCGGCCAACCGGCGGCTCGCCTCATAGAGACCGAGGGCCAGCAAGGGCCCCAGCAACAGAAAACCCGCGGCCAGCGTCAGGATCACCGCCTGGGCGCCCTGAATGAACAGGCCGACCAGCAGCGCCAGCGCCGCCACCGCGAACACCGCGCCGTAGGATAGCGACAGCGGCCACACCCGCCGCAGATCGCGCCAGCCATCGGTCAGCCACTGCCAGGGGGCGTCGAACGGCACGCTGCGGATGGGCAGGCCGGCGGAGCCCGAGGCTGGGATCGGAACCTTCGAAAGCGGCGATTCTGTCATGACGTTGCCTCCTGGCTTGGCGCTTAAACTCGGCCTAGACTGTCAGCATAGTCGCTAGGAGAGAGAATGATGATTGATAGAGATCAAATGCAGGCTTGGCTGGTCAATGGCCAGGGCTATCCGGGTGGCGCCGACAGCGCCGACCGAGCGGTGCGGATGTTGGAACGCGCCAAGGCGAGCCTGGAGCGGTTGGCGCCCGGCTCCCTGTTCGACACCGAGCCTGCGCAAATCTTTCCGGCGATGGAGGATGTGGCGGATGAGTGACGCCGCCGCCAGCGACCCGGCCCTCTGGACACTGGTCGAAGCCGCCGGCGCGTTTGCCAGCGGCGAGGTTTCTTCGCGGGAACTGACCCAATCCTGTCTCGCCCGCATCGAGGTCTGGCAGCCGGTCATCAACGCCTTCATCCATCTGGAGGCCGACCTGGCCCTGCAAATGGCCGATGCCGCCGATGCCGCCAGGGCGCGCGGCGACGCGCTCGGCCCCCTCGCCGGGGTGCCGATGGCACATAAAGACATGTTCTACCGCGCCGGGCAGTTGGCGACCTGTGGTTCGAAGATTCGCCGCAACTTTCGCCCCGACTATACCGGCACCGTGATGCAGCGCCTGGACGCGGCAGGTGCGGTCTATCTGGGCGGCCTGAATATGTCGGAGTTCGCGCTGGGCCCCACCGGCCACAACGTCCACTGGGGCGCCTGCCGCAACCCCTGGAACCCGGCGCACATCACCGGCGGCTCCTCCAGTGGCTCGGGTGCGGCGACCGCGGCGCGCCTGACATTCGGCGCCATGGGCTCCGACACCGGCGGCAGCGTGCGGTTGCCGGCCGGCGCGAACGGCGTCGTCGGCATCAAGCCAACCTATGGCCGGGTCAGCCGCTATGGCGCCATGGGCCTGTCGTTCACCCATGACGGCCTCGGCCCCTTGACCCGGACGGTGCGTGACAACGCCCGCATCTATGGGGTGATCAGCGGCGCCGACCCGCACGATCCAACCTGCAGCCAGCGCCCGGTGCCCGACTTCGAGACCGCCTGCGTGGAGCCGGATATCAAGGGCCTGCGCATCGGCGTGCCGCAGACCTACTACCGCGCCTCACTCGATCCGGAGGTGGAGCCGTTGATCGACGCCTCGCTCCGCGTGCTCCAGGACTTGGGCGCGGTCATCGTGCCGGTCGATATCGCCGACCCGGAACCGAACACCGATCTGGCCAACCTCATCACCGCCAGCGAAGGCGCGACGCTGCACGGCCATTGGCTGCGCACCCGCCCGCAGGACTACGGCGCCCAACCCCGCGCCCGCCTGGAGGCCGGTTTCGCCGTCAGCGCCACCGACTACCTCGCAGCCCTGCAAAGCCGCCCCCGCATGGTGCGCGAATTCTGCGCCGCCGCGTTTGCCGACTGCGACGTGCTGCACGCGCCGACCTTCGACATGCCGATCCCGACCATCGAGGAGACCGACATGAGCGACCGCCAGGGCTTCGCCGCCTTGCTGGCGCGCGTCAGCCGCTGCACCCGCCCGTTCAACTATCTGACCCTGCCGGCGTTGAGCCTGCCCGCCGGCTTCACCGCCAACGGCTGTCCCGCATCGATGCAGCTCATCGGCAAGCCATTTGCCGAGGCGACGCTCTACCGCGCCGGCGCGGCCTACGAAGCCGCCACGGACTTTGCCGCCAAAGCACCGGAGCTGCCGGTATGACGGAAATGGTCAAAGTCGAGAAGTGCGGCGACATCGCGCTGCTGATATTCAACCGCCCCGATGCACTGAACGCACTGACCCGCGACCTCGCCAGCGGCATCGCCGAGACGCTGATCGCTTTGGATGCGGACGCCAGCGTCAAGGGCATCGTGCTGACCGGCGCTGGCGAGCGCGCATTCTGCGCCGGCGTCGACCTGGGCGAGGCGCGCGGCGTGCAGGTGCACGAGATTGAGGACTGGTTCGGCACGGTCTGTAACGTCTACAAGCAGATCCTGCTGACCGAGAAACCGGTGATTGCGGCGCTGAACGGCGTCGCCACCGGCGGTGGATTCCAGATCGCCCTGGTCTCTGACCTGCGAGTGGCGCATGCGGGCGTGCGCGTCGGCCAGCCGGAAATCAACGCCGGCATTCCCAGCGTCATGGGCAGCTACTGGATCAGCCTGCATCTCGGCTGGTCGCTGAACCAGGAGCTTTCGATGACCGGCCGGATGATGCTGGCCGACGAGGCGGAGCGGCATGGCCTGTTTAACCGCGTCGTCGCCCCGGACCAAGTCATCGCCACCGCCTGCGAGTTGGCCGAACATCTGGCCGGCAAATACCCGACCGCTTGGGCTCGCACGAAAAAGCGCTTCCGCGAAGTGGCCCTGCAAGGCTTCGAAGAGGCCTTCCGCGCCGGCGTCCTCGGCCAGCAGGCAGCCTTCGCCAACGGCGAGCCGCAAGCCTTCATCGACGGCTTCATGGCGAAGAAGAAGGGCGGCTGAGGCTGGTGAAGGGCACACTTCAGCTAGTCCGATATGACATGTGCCGTCCGAAATCCCAGTCTTCTCCCTTGTCCTGAACTTGATTCAGGACCCATGCCGGAGAGTTTCTCACAGCCTCGGACCTTCATTATTGGCTCTCTGGCATGGCCCCCGGACCACGTCCGGGGAAAGTGAGAGCGTTTGTATCCCCTACAACCGCTGCTTCACCTCGATCACCTCGCGGGTGCGGGTGACGCGGCCTTGCCAGACCCGGTCGAACTCGGCGATCAGGTCTTTGATATCCTGGGAGGCTTGCACCTCCCGGGCGCGCGCCAGAGACGGGAAGGTGTAGAGCGCGATGTGAACGCCAGGCGTCACGTCGCTCCAGCCGCGCTGGGCCTCCTGCACCTGGAAAGCCTGCTTGGCGTCGGGCAAGTGCTCCGCCTCGTACCATTTGTCGAAGGCGGTGCGATCCGCCTGCGGCACCTCGGCGCGGACGATGAGATAGGCTGTCATGAGAGAGACTCCTTCTGGCGCACCTAAAGCAATCCACGCTCGCGCAGCACTTCTTCGGCGACGGCAAAGCTGTCGATCGCCGCCGGCAGTCCGCAATAGAGCGAGGTTTGCAGCAGCACTTCCTGGATTTCCTCCACCGAACAGCCGTTGTTCAGGGCCGAGTTCACGTGGATGCGGATTTCATGCGGCCGGTTCAACGCCGTCAGCATCACCAGACACAGCATGCTGCGGGTTTTCGGTTCCAGCCCGGGCCGCAACCAGATATTGCCGAAGGCGTACTCCTCCGAAAAGGCCCGCAGCGGTGCGTTGAAGGCATTGGTGCTCGCCTCGCGCTTCTCGAAATAGGCCTCGCCCAAGTTCTTGCGGAGATAGTCGCGGCCTGCCTGGCGTTTGTCGGTCATGTCCAATCCTCGTATTGGCGTTTGCGTGCCGTATCGTCCGGCAAATCGCCACCCGGCGCAATGGTCACCGGGCCTTAAGGTTCGCACTAGCACCTTCCGCCCGGCTGAATTAGGCTAGCCCAGCGCAACCAACGGAGGAACACGCCCATGAAGTTCGGATTTTTCACCATGCCGTCCCACCCGCCGGAGCGCGGCTTGAAGGCAGGCCACGACTTCGACCTGATGACCTTCCGCTGGCTCGACGAGCTCGGCTACGAGGAAATCTGGATCGGCGAACACCACACAGCACCCTGGGAACCGCACCCGAGCCCGGACCTGCTGATCGCCCAGTCTCTCAAAGAGACCAAGAACATCCGCATCGGCCCAGGCGGCTTCCTGCTGCCCTATCACCACCCGGCGGAGTTGGCGAACCGCGTCGCCATGCTCGACCATCTCTCGGAAGGCCGGCTGAATTTCGGCATCGCCGCCTCCGGTTTGCCCAGCGACTGGCAGATGTTCAACGTCGACGGCATGAGCGGCCAGAACCGCGAGATGACCCGCGAGGCGCTGGACATCATCCTGAAGATGTGGTCGGAAGAGAAATTCGACTACAAAGGCAAGTACTGGCATGTGACCAAGGGCGACGAGATGTTCGGCTTCTTGCGCCCGCATCTGAAGCCGGTGCAGTCACCGCACCCGCCGATTGGCGTCGCGGGCCTCTCCGCCAACTCCGACACGCTGAAGATGGCGGGCGAATTCGGCTATATGCCGATGAGCCTGAACCTGAACCCGGCCTATGTCGGCAGCCACTGGGCGGCGGTGGAGGAAGGCGCGCGCAAGTCGGGCCGCACCCCGGACCGCGGCGAGTGGCGCATGGTCCGCGAAATCTTTGTGGCCGAAACCGATGAGCAGGCTTGGGAGCTTTCGGTCAACGGGCCGATGGGCCGGATGATGCGGGAATACTTCCTGCCGCTGCTGGGCCAGTTCGGCTTCCTGGAATACCTGAAGCACGACCCGTCCGTGCCGGATAGCGACGTGACGGCGGAATACTGCGCCAAGCACAACTGGCTGATCGGCTCACCGGCGACCGTCGCGGAGAAGATCGAGAAGGTCTACGCGGATGTCGGCGGTTTCGGCCAATTGCTGGTGTTCGGCTTCGACTACGCCGACCAACCGGACGTCTGGCGCAACTCGCTGACGATGCTCAAAAATGAGGTCGGCCCCAAGGTCGCCCACCTCGACCCGTCGAACAAGGCGGTCGCGGCGGAGTAGGCGTCGCTGGTGGTCGCCACCGGCGCGGATTGCCTGGCCGGAGGGCGGCCATCTCACTCTGGACTAGCCCGGTGGTGCTGGCTCCGGCGGTGCGCTAGGATTCAGCCATGAAGAGTGAAACCACCCGCAGACTGGCGGCCATCGTGTCGGCGGATGTCGTCGGCTATTCGCGCCTAATGGGTGCGGATGAGACCGGAACGTTGCGGGCGCTGCGCGGCCATCGTGGCGAGTTGATCGATCCGCTGATCGCTTCGCATGGCGGCCGCACGGTTAAGACCATGGGCGACGGCCTGCTGCTTGAATTCCCCTCGGCGGTCGATGCGGTCACCTGCGCCGTCGCCATCCAGACCGGCATGATCGAACGCAATACGGGCCTTGCGGAGTTCCAGGCGCTGCGCTTCCGGATCGGCGTCCATATCGGCGACATTATTGTCGAAGGCGACGATATTTTTGGCGATGGCGTCAACGTCACCACACGGATTGAGGCCCTTGCAGACCCGGACGGGATCGCGATCTCCGACGACGCTTACCGTCAGGTGCGCGACCGTCTCGATGTCGTCTGGCTGGATGCTGGTGAGTACCAGGTTAAGAACATCGCCCGCGGCATCGCCATTTGGCGCTGGGCGGCACAGCACCAGCCCACACCACACTCTGAGACGCATCGCAGCGCTCCAGATGCCGCGAGCCAGACGCCGGCCATCGCCGTGCTGCCGTTCGAGAACCGTAGCGGTGACCCGGAACAGACCTATTTCGCCGACGGTATCACCGAGGACATCATCACACAGATCTCGAAGACCGGCGGACTGTTGGTAATCTCGCGCAATTCCACCTTCACGTACAAAGGCAAGGCCGTCCGGGCGCAGAATGTCTGCCGCGACCTGGGCGTGCGTTACGTGCTGGAGGGCAGTGTTCGTAAGGCCGGGGAGCGCGTTCGGATTACGGCGCAATTGGTCGATGGGCACTCCGGTTTGCCGGTCTGGGCCGACCGTTATGACCGCGAATTGGCCGACATCTTCGCCGTGCAGGACGATGTGACCGAGCAGATTGTCCAGGCATTGGCGGTCAACCTGATCCCCGCCGATGCAAAGCCCGTCGCGCGGCTGGAGACCGCGATACCGGCCGCCTATGACTGTGTGCTGCGGGGCCGCGAGCAGTACCGGCTGTTTACGCAGGACGGAAATGTGAAGGCGCGTTGCCTGTACGAACAGGCAATCGCCTTGGACCCGAATTACGCGGCCGCCTACGCAGGTTTAGCAGTCGTGAACTTGCACGAATGGTTCCTCGGTTCAGCAACGGCGCTGGACCGGGCCCTCGACCTGGCGCGAAAGGCCGAGGCGCTGGACCCATCCTTGCCCCTGGTCTACGAGGCACTGGGCAATATCCTGCTGTTTAAGCGTGAGTATGACAAAGCCTTTGCCGCCATCCGCACTTGGATCAAGGTTGAGCCGGGCAATGCCGATGCCTATGCCAATCTGGCGGGTCTGCTGCAATTCAGTGGAGAGCCGGAGCAGGTCGCGCCACTGATCGAACGGGCAATCCGGCTCAACCCCTTCCATCCCTTCTACTACACACTCTATGCCGGTCAGGCTCTGACCATGATGGAACGCTATGCAGAGGCGGTGGAGACGCTGGAGCGGTGCGCCGCCCGCAACCCAGCTGCCGTGCCGCCACACCTCTATCTGGCCGTGTGCTACGGCCTTATGGGGAAAAGCGCCCAGGCGAAGGCGGCACTGGCCGCGGTTCTCCGCGTCTATCCGGGCTTCTCGCTATCGTCTGTCGCCGTCAACTATCCCTATCGGCGGGAAAGCGATGCAGCACGGCTTGTCGAGGGCCTGCGCCTCGCCGGTGCGGACGCTTAACGCTCGGCTGGCGGCAGATCCTTCAGGCCGGCCACGAAAGCGGCGATATCCGCCTTGTCGCGCTTCAGGTGCACGCGGTCTTCGGACGGCGGTTGGTGGCGGCGGCTGACGCCGCTGCGATGCGCCTTCATCGGCCGGATCGGCCGCATCGAGAAGCCGCCACCGCAGTTGGGGCAGACATTGTGCAAGTGCTCACCGACGCAATCGGCGCAGAACGTGCACTCGTAGCTGCAGATCATGGCGTCGGTCGCGCCCGGCGCCAAATCCTTGTCGCAGTATTCGCAGTTGGGGCGCAGTTGCAGCATGGCGACCTCCCCGTTACCGCATGAGCGTCGGCGCTAGGCCGGCGCGCCGGTGGTAATGCCTTTTTCTTTCAGCAAGTTTTCCAACTCGCCGCTCTCATACATCTCGCGGATGATGTCGCAGCCGCCGACGAACTCGCCCTTGACGTAGAGCTGCGGGATGGTCGGCCAAGCTGAGAATTCCTTGATTCCCTGGCGCAGTTCGGCGTCTTCCAACACGTTGACGCTGTTGAACTGCGCGCCCAGGTGGCTCAGCACCTGCACCACGGCGGCGGAGAAGCCGCACTGCGGGAACATCGGCGTGCCCTTCATGAACAGCATAACGTCGTTGCTATCGACGGCAGCTTGGATTTGCTCGTGAGCGGGATTGGACATGGCGGCCTCCTAAGGGCAGATGCGACTGAGAATGACTCTTAACTGTTATCGGGCACAGACGTTTGCAATGCAAGAGCATGCAATTCATTGCCCATGCGGCCTCGCAGGGCTTTGTACACCAATTGATGCTGCTGCACGCGGTTTTTACCCTTGAACGCCGCAGAGGTGATTTGCGCGGCGTAGTGGTCTCCGTCCCCCGCCAGGTCCTGGATCGTGACCTCGGCGTCGGGGAAGGCTTCCTTGATCAGGGTTTCGATGTCGTGGGCGGCCATCGGCATGGGCAAATCCTTCCGGGAGAGTATTTTTGGGCTCAAACATCCGCCGGGATACCGCCGTCGGCATAAGCAGCCAGCCAGCCTTCGTGGATGTCGCGCAGTCGTTTCAACGATATTGGATGCTGGCCGTTCAGTGTCAACGCATCGCCGCCGGTGACGCCTACCACCTGGGCCTCCGCGCCCATCGCCTCCGCCAGGGCCAACACCTCGGCAGTTCGGGTTGTCGCCAGCAGATAGCGCCCCTGGTCCTCGCCGAACAGCGCGCCAGTATTGGGATCTTGGAGCACCAGCTCGCAGCCGATACCGCTGGCCAACGCCATTTCCGCCGCAGCGACCAACAGGCCGCCATCCGAGAGGTCGTGACAGGCGGCGATCCACTCCCTGCCGATCAGCGCGCGCACGCATTCGCCATGCCGCTTCTCCGCCGCCAGATCGACCGGCGGCGGTGGCCCGGCGTCTGCCCCGGTCCGTCCCAGCACATCGCGCAGATAGGCGGAGCAGCCGAGATGGCCATGGCCCTGGCCGATCAGCACCAAATCCAGCCCTGCGTCGGTGTAGGCGATGCTGACCGCCTGGCTCAGATCGTCGAGCACGCCCAGCCCGCCGACCACCGGCGTCGGCAGGATCGCCTGGCCGTTGGTCTCGTTGTAGAGCGAGACATTGCCGGAGACGACGGGAAAATTCAGCGCGGCACAGGCCTCCGCCATGCCCTGGGTGCAGCCGACGAGCTGGCCCATGATCTCCGGACGTTGCGGCGAGCCAAAGTTGAGATTATCCGTGATCGCCAGCGGCTTGGCTCCGACCGCGCACAGATTGCGGAAGGCTTCGGCCACGGCTTGCCGGCCACCCTGCACCGGGTCGGCCAGGCAATAGCGCGGCGTGCAATCGCTGGTCAGCGCCAACGCGCGGGCGGTGCCGTGGATGCGCACCAGCGCCGCGTCGCCACCGGGGCCGACGCCGTTCACCACCATGCTGTCGCCCATGACAGAGTGGTCGTATTGCTCCCAAATCCAGCGCTTCGACGCGCCGTTCGGGCTGCCGACCAGCTCGGTCAGCGCCGCATGCCAGTCGCCCAATGGCGGCAGGCTAGCCGGGTCGAGCGCCGGCGGCGGTTCGGTCGCGACCCAAGGTCGGTCATATTCCGGCGATTCGTCGGCGAGCGGCCGGATCGGCACGTCGGCGACGGTCGAGTCGTCCCATTTTAGCACCATGCGCCCGGTGGGCGTCAGCTTGCCGATGACGGCGAAGTCCAACTCCCACTTGGTGAAAATTTCCTCGGCCACGCCTTCCCGGCCGGGCTTCAGCACCATCAGCATGCGCTCCTGGCTTTCGGAGAGCATGATTTCATAGGGCCGCATGCCGGTCTCGCGCATCGGCACCCGCTCCAGCGCCAATTCGACGCCAAGCCCGCCCTTGCTCGCCATCTCGAAGCTGGAGGAGGTCAGGCCCGCCGCGCCCATATCCTGAATCGCGACGATGGCGTCGGTCGCCATCAACTCCAGGCAGGCCTCGATCAGCAATTTTTCGGTGAAAGGGTCGCCGACCTGCACGGTCGGGCGCTGCTGCTCCGCCCCGTCGTCAAAGGTGGTGCTGGCCATGGTCGCGCCATGGATGCCGTCGCGCCCGGTCTTGGCGCCGACATAGACGACGGAGTTGCCGGCCCCCTCCGCCTTGGCCGTGAAAATCCGGTTCGCCGGCGCGATGCCGACCGCCATGGCGTTGACCAGCGGGTTGCCGTTGTAGGACGGGTCGAACTCGCATTCGCCGCCCACCGTCGGCACGCCGACGCAATTGCCATAGCCGCCGATGCCGCGCACGACGCCGCCGACCAGATGCCTGGTTTTGGGGTGCGAGGGATCGCCGAAGCGCAGCGCGTTCAGGATCGCCACCGGGCGCGCGCCCATGGTGAAGACATCGCGCAAAATGCCGCCAACCCCGGTGGCCGCCCCCTGATACGGCTCGATAAAGCTGGGGTGGTTGTGGCTTTCCATCTTGAAGCAGGCGGCCAGCCCGTCACCGATGGCCACCGCGCCGGCATTCTCGCCCGGCCCCAGAATGACCCAGGGGGCCTCGGTCGGAAATTGCCGCAGCCACTTTTTCGAGGATTTGTAGGAGCAATGCTCGCTCCACATCACCGAAAATATGCCCAATTCCAGCAGGTTCGGCGCGCGGCCGCAGATCTCGACGGCGCGGGCGTATTCTTCCGCACTCAGGCCCTGCGCCAGGCCATCCGCCTCGGTCGAGGCTTGAATGTCGGGCAGGTTGGCAGCGCTGAGGCGCGTATCACTCATGCCAGCACCTCCGCAATCGATTGGAACAGGGCGAGGCCATCGCTGGAGCCAAGCGCCGGCTCAACAGCCCGCTCCGGATGCGGCATCATGCCCAGAACCCGACCGGTTTCGTTATAAATGCCGGCGATATTCAGGGCGGAACCATTGGGATTTGCGGCGTCACTCTCCGCGCCATCGGGCGCACAATAGCGAAACGCGATCCGGTCCTCATCCTGGAGTTGCGCCAGAGTATCGGCGTCGGCGACATAGTTGCCGTCGCCATGCGCGATCGGCATATTGAGGACTTGGCCCAACCGATTGCGGGTGGTGAACGGCGTTCCCATCCGCTCAACCCGAAGATCGACGCTGCGGCAGACGAATTTCAGGCTGGCATTGCGGATCAGCG
Organism: uncultured Alphaproteobacteria bacterium; assembly: GCA_963974445.1. Classification (GTDB taxonomy): domain Bacteria; phylum Pseudomonadota; class Alphaproteobacteria; order Bin95; family Bin95; genus JACKII01. The sequence goes on along the minus strand of CAXBDI010000003.1, from coordinate 44,144 downwards.
CGCCCGGCAGCAGGCCGCTCTCGGTCAGCAGATGAAAGCCGTTGCAGACGCCCAGTACGGCAACGCCTTTGTTCGCCGCCGCCACCACCTCCCGCATCACCGGCGAGTGGGCGGCGATAGCGCCGCAGCGCAGATAATCGCCATAGGAAAAGCCGCCGGGCAGAAAAATCAGGTCGAGCGGCGGCAGTTCAGTATCCTGATGCCAGATCATCTGCGGCCTGCGCCCGGCCACCATGGCCAGAGCAACGGCGCCGTCCCTGTCGCAGTTCGAGCCAGGAAAAACGACCACGCCCGCGCGCAAACTCATGGGCCTACGCGTCCACCAGCTCGACCGAGAAATCCTCGATCACCGGATTGGCCAGCAATTCCTGCGCCATCGCCCGCGCCTCCGCCGCCGCCGCGTCGCGGTCATCGGTATTAAGGTCCAGGACGATCAGCTTGCCCTGGCGCACCGACTGCACGTCGCCGAAACCCAGATGGGCCAGCGCCTTGCGAGTGGCCTGCCCCTGCGGGTCCAGCACTCCGGATTTCAACATGACGCGAACTTCTGCACGGATCATCGGCGGCCCTAAACGGTTTTCGTGTCGTCGTTGGACGGGGCGGGGTCGGTCGAACCTTGACTGGATTTCGGGTCCGGCGCATCGGAATCGGAAGAGGTCGTCACGTCGACCGGACCCAATTCCTGCAGGATTCCCAGACGCCGCGCTACCTCCTGATAGGCCTCGCGCAGCCCGCCCAGGTCTTTGCGGAAGCGATCCTTGTCCATGATCTCGTTGGTCTTGACGTCCCACAGGCGGCAGCAATCGGGCGAAATCTCATCCGCCAGCACGATGCGCACGTCCTCGGCCGTATAGAGCCTGCCAAACTCGACCTTGAAATCGACCAGTTTCAGCCCCGCGCCCATGAACAGGCCGGAGAGATAGTCGTTGATGCGCAGCGCCAGATTGAACATGTCGTCGAGCTCGGGCGGGCTTGCCCAATTGAACGCCGTAATATGCTCTTCGGTAATCAGCGGATCGCCTAGCTCGTCGGACTTATAGTAGTATTCGACGATCGAACGTGGCAACGGCGTGCCTTCTTCCTGTTGAAAACGCTTGGCGAAGGTCCCCGCTGCAATATTGCGGACTACAACTTCCACCGGAACGATCTCGACCTCTCGAATCAATTGCTCGCGCATGTTGACCCGTTTGATAAAGTGCGTCGGAATTCCGATTTCATGCAGGCGCTGCATGATGTATTCGGAAATGCGATTGTTGAGAACGCCCTTGCCCGTAATGACATCGTGCTTTTGATTGTTGAAGGCGGTGGCGTCGTCCTTGAAATACTGGATCAGGGTGCCGGGTTCCGGACCTTCATACAGGATCTTGGCCTTGCCCTCATAAATGCGCCTGCGGCGGGCCATGCGTTTGTCCTAGAGCAAAAAGAATTCGAAGCGCCCTCTTACCACGCCCTCCATCCGCACGCCACCACCTATGCGGTCACCTTGTAGTATGGACATTGCCGGGCCGCAAAGATCAGTCCGGCACCGGCTCATAGCCGGTCGCCTCTGGATAGAGACTGGCGAACAACCAAACCGGCTTTCCCCATCGCGGCAAGGCCACCAGCGAGCGGGAGACAGTGCCGAAGCCCCACTCGGTATCCACCGTCATCGCGCCATTGGCGTCGCGCACGCCGGGGGCGGTTCGGGGCGATTCCAACAGTTCGCGCCAACCGTTCCAATCGGCCGTTGCCGGGTCGGGCGGCGGCGCGGCTTGAAATTGCGGCAGGTAGAACGCCGTCCGCTCCGACGCAGAAGTGTCGTTCAGGTCCCAGGCGGTGAGCATGCCGATGCCGTCCGGCAATGGCTGCGCCGTGACATCGCCCTCGCCCAAGCCCTTCAGCCAGAACCCGTCTTCGGCGTCGGCAACCGCCATGTTGAAGCTGCGGTAGGCGCCAGCATCGACGCGGCAGATGTCGTCCATCGCCGCTCGCGCCGACTTGGCGTCGAGCGCGCGCAATACCAACTCGCCCCGGCTGCGTTTGCCCTCCGCCGCGCCGAGAGAGCCGCGGCGGTTCAGGATCGCCACCGCCACGCCATGGTCGTTCACGCCTAGCCAGGAGCCACCGGCCTCATGATCCAGGCCGGCGCGGGTGGCGGGGCGGTCCGGCCAATGGCGGCCAGGCGGCGACCAACTGCGGCCGCGCATCTCGTCCCGGTTGGCGGCCAGCAGCAATGGCCATTCATGACCAGGACGGCGCAGGATGACGACGGTACACATGGAATGGGACGACGATCACATTGCTCGGAGAGGGCAAGCCCACTATATGGCATGGCACACAGACAACCGGCAAAGGGTTCCGCCTTCCATGAGCACATTCGACGATCGCGAAAAACAATTCGAGGCCAAATTCCAGCACGATCAGGAGCTTCAGTTCAAAGTGAACGTGCGCCGGAACCGGCTGTTGGGTGAATGGGCCGGCGGTTTGATGGGTCTGGCCGGCGACGATCTGCGCGAGTATGCGAAAGAGGTCGTGCAGTCCGACTTCGACAAGCCGGGCGACGAGGACGTCTTGGAGAAGGTCCTGGGTGACCTGAACGCCAAGAACATCCAAATCAACACTCATCAGGTGCGCAAGCAGATGGACGACCTGATGATGGAAGGCAAAAAGCAGGTGATGGCCGAATAGAGTCGGCTGCCGGATTGCTTGAGCCCGATACTACTTCGCCGCCGATTTCCGCAGCAGGAAGACCAGCGGCATCGGGATGATGACAACGATGACCAGCAGCCGGAAGTCGTTGAGGAAAGCGATCATTTGCGCCTCGTCCGCGACCAGGTTGCGCAATGCCGCCAGCCCGACCGCGGTCTCCAGGTTCCAGGGCGCCGCGCCCAACCCCTGAAACGCTTCGCTGAACGGGTTTATCTGGGCCCGCAACTCAACATAATTGGTCTGCGAGGAGCGGGTTAGCGTTGTGACGATGGCGCTGGTGCCCATTGAGGCGCCGATGGCGCGGACCAGTGCGAACAGCGACGCCGCCTCCACCCGCAGCCGCGAATCCAGCGTCGAGAAGGTCACCGTCGCCAGCGACACCCACATAATGCCCATGCCGAAGCCATTGACCACCGTCAGGTAGACAATCTCGGTCATCGAGACCTCCGCCGTCCAGGTCGTCATCCAGGCATTCGAGCCGGCGACGGTTAACAACCCGGTCAGGATGAGGTATTTGCCGCTGAACCGGTCGGCCAGAATGCCGCCGCTCAGCATCGCGATCATCGTGCCGACGCCACGGGCCGAAACCACCCAGCCCGCCGTCATCACCGGATAGCCTTGGATGTTCTGCATGAACAGCGGCAGGATGAACAGGCTGGCGAAGACCGCGACGCCGAACGCGAAAATCAGCAGCAGCCCGATGACGAAGTTGCGATCTTTGAACATCGCCAGATTCAGGTATGGGTTGCGCGCCGTCAGGCAGTGCGCGACGAAGATATAGAGGCAGAGCGCCGCCAACCCCGCCTCCGCCACGATTTCCGTCGAGGTGAACCAACCCTGCCGCTCGCCCCGGTCCAGCACCAATTGCAGGGCGGACACCCCCACAATCAATGTCACGACGCCGATCCAATCCATGCGCTGGCTGCGGCTTTCCACTGATGGCAGCGTCGCCAGAATGCCAAAAAATGCCAATATTCCCATAGGAATGTTCATGTAAAACAGGTAGCGCCAGCCATACTCATCGGTCAGAAACGCACCCAGAGTCGGCGCGACCACTGGCCCCAGGATCATGCCCATCGACCAGATCGACATGGCAAAGCCGTGCCGCTCCCGGGGGTAGGTGTCCAGCATGATCGATTGCGCGACCGGCAATAGCGGCGCCGAGATAAAACCTTGCATCGCGCGGTAGATCACCAGCTCGGTCAAGCCGTCGGCAAACGCGCACATCAGCGAGGTGATGGTGAAGCCGGCAATCGCGGCCAGGAATACGACTTTGCGGCCAAATCTCTGGCTGAACCATCCGGTCAGAATCGTGCCGACCGCGGTGGCGACGACGAACGCGGTGATCACCCAGCCGATCTGGTCCGGCGTCGCCGACAGGTTCCCCTGCATCTGCGGCAGCGCCACATAGGCGCTGGACATGTTGATCGAATGCAATAGCGACGCCGCCAGCACCGGAACGGTGATGATCGTCCGCTCGATCGACGTGAACGGCCCGGTCGCTGGCTTGGTGATGAATTGCATTCAGTCTTTCAGCATACGAGATGCCGCCAGACTATACCAGGGCGCGGCTTCCGGGTTCCATCCTGCGCGTCGCGCTGCCCACCCCCTGGCAATCGGCGGGGAGAAGGGCCATTTGAGCGGGACTGAGTGGTCGGATGGTGGGCGCGCGTGGGATCGAACCACGGACCCCCACGGTGTGAACGTGGTGCTCTACCGCTGAGCTACGCGCCCGGAAACGAAGGGCGGTAGATACCGAAGCCCGCCTGCCGCGTCAAGCGGATGTATTGGAGATGGGAAACGATGAAGCGTCGTCTGTTCGGCATTTGCGTTGCGGCGATATCGCTGGCGGCGCAACCAGCCCTCAGCGCTGGCATGCTCGATTACCGGTTTGGTTTCAATGCCTATTTCGGTGGCTTCAAGGTCGGCGAAGGCAACGGCGAACTGCATTGGGGCGATGGGCGCTATGCGATGGATTTCAAAGCGCAAAGCGCCGGCGCGTTGGAATTGCTGATGAAGGTCGATCAGACAGCCTTCTCCAACGGTCGATTGGACGCCAAACCTCAGGTCGAACGCCATCGCAACCAGAATTTCGATGGCAAGAAAAACAATTGGATAGAATTGGCGTTCACGCCCGAGACGGTGGATATCGTCGACGCCAAACCGGACCCAAAGACCGAAAAAACCCGCTCGCCCATTCCTGCGGATATGCTGAGGGGCGTGGTCGATCCGATGACCGCGGTGCTCAGTCTTGGCCTTACCGCCACTGCTACCGACCGATGCGACGCCACCTTGCCGGTGTTCGACGGGCGCCGCCGCTACGATGCGGTTTTCTCCCAAGTTGGAAGCGAGAAATACAAAGGTCCCGCCGGCGTCCGCGACACGTTGAAGTGCAAATTCGATTTCGTCCGCCGTGCCGGCTACAAAAAGAAAGACAAGCGCTGGAAAGGCCTCACCGGTACGGTCTGGCTGCAGACATTGGGCGAAGGTCTGCCGATGCTGCCGGTTCGCGTGCAGGTCGAGACCAGCTATGGCACCGCGCTGGTGCACATGGTATCGGCTCGTCCAATGAAATAGCCGCGCCGTCACGCACTTGGACGTTTCGGCGGAAGAGGTGGCTCGCGCGGCGCAAATCTTGCGGGCTGTGCTCTCCACCCAGCCTCCCGCTTCGCCCCGAGCCCGTCGAAGGGCAAATGGGGGAGCGAGCTGAGGCGGTTCTAACTCACAGCGCCGCCAGAATGCGCTTGCAGTTCGCCTCGATCCGCTCGAAATCGCCGGGAGTCTGGCTCCAATTCAGCTTGGCGTCATCGCCAGCGCGCCTCGGGAAGATGTGCATGTGATAGTGAAACACGGTCTGACCGGCCGCCGCGCCGTTCGCCTGCACGATGTTGAAGCCGTCCGGCGCTAGCCCCGCACGGCTCGCCGCGGCCGCAACCCGCTGCGCCACCTGCGCCGCCTCGGCCAAATCGGCGGGCTCGGCATCCAGCAGCGTCGGCGCGTGATCCTTGACGATGACCAGGCAATGGCCGTCGTGGTAGGGGTTGATGTCCATGAAGGAGACGACCCGGTCGCTCTCGAACAACTTGAACGACGGCAAGTCGCCCCGGACGATCTTGCAGAATACGCAGTCCCGATCGGTTCGCATGCGGCTTCTCCTTTTGAGCGCTCCTTAACGCTACGCCGCAAGTCCGGCAAGCGCCACCGGCAGCGCATCGAAACGGTCGATGCGTGCGTCAGCGGCGGCCAGTGCCTGCGGCGTGCCATAGCCGTAGGTCACCAGCACGACCTTCAAGCCCGCCGCCTGGCCGGCCTGCAAATCGTTGACACTGTCGCCGATCATCACCGCGGCTTGCGGATCACCCAACGCTCTGCACACGGCCAGCACATGCGCCGGGGCGGGCTTCGGCATCGGCGCGCGGTCATGGCCAACGACCGAATCGAAGAACGCGGCAAGGCCGGCTTCGCGCAAAACCATCTCCGTCGCGACCTGCGTCTTGTTGGTGCAGACGCCCATCGGAATCGCCTGCGCCGCGAACCCAGTCAACGTCTCGATCACACCGGGATACGGCTTGGCGTGGTGGGGCCGGGCGGGGTCGAGGGATAGGTCCAGAAACCGGCGGGCAGCGGCGGCGTGCGTCGCGGCGTCCAGCGGCGCACCAGTGGCCGCAAAGCCCCGCGCCACCAAGGCGCCGATGCCGTTGCCGATCATGCCGCGCACCGAATCCGGCGACACCTCCGCCCGGCCCCGTTCGGCCAACAGACGGTTCAGGATCAGCGCCAGATCCGCGGCGCTGTCGATCAAAGTTCCGTCCAAATCGAACACTAGCGCATCAGGCCGCATAAGCATGCAACTTTTCGAAACAATTATTGAGTATCCTCAGGTTAATGCAAATGGCACACATTGGTACCGGTCGCAATTGGCGCACCAGCGGAATGGCGACGGCGCATCCGTCGATCACCATTTTTAATGGGATTTGTGACATGCATCACGGGCCGAAAGGCAACACCTCTGGTATATATGTGTGAGAGTTTACAGTTACGGCTTTGTTGATGATTGATATGGATGATCGGGATGTCTAGCGCACAGATTGGCGCCATCGTACTGGCCGCCGGCCAGGGCACACGGATGAAATCGAACCTGCCGAAGGTTCTGCATGGCCTCGGCGGCAAGCCGATGGTTCGCCACGTCACCGACCTGGTGGAGCAATTATCGCCAGCCCGCATCTGCGTGGTCGTCGCCCCCACTATGCACAGTGTCGCCGCGGCCGTCGCCCCGCACGCAACCGCCATTCAGGAACAGGCGCTCGGTACGGGCCATGCCGCACTGGCTGCCGCGCCGGTCATGCAGGGCTTTGCCGGCGACGTCTTCATCCTGTTCGGCGATACGCCGCTGATCACAACTGAGACCCTCCAAGCCATGCTGGCTGCCCGCCGTTCCGATGCGGCACCCGCGGTTGTCGTGCTGGGCATGCGCCCGGCTGGGCCGAACGCCTATGGCCGACTGATCCAGGCACCAGATGGCGGCCTGGAACGGATCGTTGAGTTCAAAGACGCAACCGAGGCGGAGAAAGCCGCGCCGCTCTGCAATTCTGGGGTCATGCTGGTCGATGGCGCTCGCCTGTTCGGCTGGCTTGGCCAGATCGGCAACGACAACGCCAAGGGCGAGTACTACCTGACTGACATCGTCGGCATCGCCCGCGCCGATGGCGCCGCGTGCGCCGTGGTTGAGGGCTCGGAGGAGGAGTTGCTCGGCATCAATTCCCGCGTCGAACTGGCCGCGGGCGAAGCGATCTTGCAGCGCCGTCTGCGCGAGGCCGCGATGCTGGCCGGCGTCACCATGCCGATGCCGGAAACCGTCTACCTCTGCTGCGATACCGTCTTTGGCCGCGATGTCTTCGTCGGCCCGCACACGGTCTTCGGCCCCGGCGTCAGCATCGGTGACGGCGTCGAGATTAAGGGATTTTGCCACTTCGAAGGCGCGAAGGTCGCCGACGGCGCGATCCTCGGCCCCTATGCGCGGCTGCGGCCCGGCGCCGATATCGGCTGCGGCGCGCATCTCGGCAATTTCGTCGAGATCAAGAAATCGGTGGTCGAGGCCGGGGCGAAAATCAACCACCTATCCTATATCGGCGATGCCCGCGTCGGCGCCGGCGCCAATATCGGCGCCGGCGCCATCACGTGTAATTTCGACGGTGTCACCAAGCACTTCACCGACATCGGCGCCGGCGCCTTCATCGGCACCAATACGTCTCTGGTGGCGCCGGTCAGCATCGGCGCAGGCGCGATGACGGCGGCGGGCAGCGCCATTTCCCGCGACGTGGCGGCGGACTCGCTGGCGATCGAGCGCACCAGGCAGGAGCACAGGCCCGGCTGGGCGACCCGCTTCCGCGACAGAAAGCGCCGAGCCAAAGAAGACCGCGCCGCAGACTGACAACCGGACCCTCGTTCCCTTTTTTCCGACCTTTGCGACCGACGGAGCTATAGACCCATGTGCGGCATTATCGGAATCGTCGGCCAGCGGCCTGTAGCTGAACTGCTGGTGGACGGGCTGACGCGGCTGGAATATCGCGGCTACGATTCGGCCGGAATCGCGACATTGGTCGGCGGCCATATCGACCGGCGCCGGGCGGAGGGCAAGCTGGTCAATTTGGCGAACCTGGTCGAATCCTGCCCGATCGGCGGCATTGTCGGCATCGGCCACACCCGCTGGGCCACCCATGGTGCACCGACCGAGACGAACGCCCACCCGCACGCCACCGACCGGGTCGCCGTCGTCCACAACGGCATTATCGAGAATTTCCAGGAACTGCGCGACGAGTTGGAGGCAGTCGGCCATCGCTTCGACACCGAAACCGACACCGAGGTCGTCGCGCACCTGCTGACCCGTTCGCTCAACGAGGGCGCCGACCCGATGGAGGCGACGCGCCGGATGCTGGCGAAAGTGGAGGGAGCGTTCGCTCTCGCCATGGTCTTTACCGGCGAGCACGACCTGATGATTGGCGCGCGGCAAGGCAGCCCACTGGCATTGGGCTATGGCGATGGCGAGATGTATCTGGGCTCCGACGCGCTGGCGCTGGCGCCGCTGACCCGCCGCCTGACCTATCTCGACGAGGGCGACTGGGTCGTCATCCGCGGCTGCAAGGCCCAGATTTACGACGTCGAAAACAACGCTGTAACCCGCGAAATCAAGGAAAGCGCCATCTCCGGCGCGATGATCGGCAAAGGCAACTACCGCCACTTCATGCTGAAGGAGATCTACGAGCAGCCGACGGTAGTCGGCGATACGCTGCGCGCCCTGTTTAACCCCTCAACCCGCGCGGTGCAAATGCCGGACCTGCCGGTCGATCTGGCCAAGGTGTCGCGCTTCACCATCAACGCCTGCGGCACCGCCTATTATGCCGGAATGGTCGGCAAGTATTGGCTGGAGCAAATCGCCCGCGTGCCGACGGACGTCGATATCGCCAGCGAGTTCCGCTACCGCGAGGCGCCACTGCCGGAAAACGGCGTCGCCATGTGCATCAGCCAATCGGGCGAAACGATCGATACGCTGGAATCGCTGCGCTACGCCAAGCGCCAGGGCCAGACCATCATCTCCATCGTCAACGTGACGGAGAGTGCGATTGCCCGCGAAAGCCACGCGATCCTCCCCACCCTCGCCGGGCCGGAGATCGGCGTCGCCTCGACCAAGGCGTTCACCACGCAGTTGACCGTGCTGGCGGCGCTCGCCATCGCCACCGGCGTGATCCGCGGCAGTATCAGCGCCGAACGGGCGGCGCAACTGACCTCGGCGCTGCTGGAGGTGCCGGCCCGCATTGCCGAAGTGCTGAACCACGACGAGCGTATTCGGGAAATCGCCCAATGGGTCGCCGATGCCCGCGACGTGCTGTATCTGGGCCGTGGCACCTCCTATCCGATTGCGCTGGAAGGCGCGCTCAAGCTGAAGGAAATCAGCTACATCCACGCCGAAGGCTATGCCGCTGGCGAGATGAAGCACGGGCCGATTGCGCTGATCGACGATGCGGTGCCGGTGGTCTTTATCGCGCCCAGCGACGCCCTGTTCGACAAGACCGCCTCGAATCTGGAGCAGGTGGTGGCACGCGGCGGCAAGCCGATCCTGTTTTCCGACCGCAAAGGCATCGCCCGCGTCGGCGCCCACGCCGTGCACGCCATTGAAATGCCGGATATCGACCCGTTCGTGGCGCCGATCCTCTACGCTATCCCGGTGCAACTGCTCTCCTACCACGCGGCGGTTGCCAAGGGCACGGACGTCGATCAGCCGCGCAACCTGGCGAAAAGCGTTACAGTGGAATAGCCGCCGCCGCCGAATACCGGCCCAGCGGACGGCAGCGCCGAACCGACGCTATTTCGCCCTCTCGCCAGTCCGCCCGCGATCGCTTATATCAGCGGCCATGACAGACCTTGCCCGCATCCGCAACTTCTCCATCATCGCCCATATCGATCATGGAAAATCGACGCTCGCCGACCGCCTGATCCAGCATTGCGGCGGCCTGACCGAGCGCGAAATGCACGCGCAGGTGCTCGACAGCATGGATATCGAGCGCGAGCGCGGCATCACCATCAAGGCGCAGACCGTGCGCCTGGTTTATCCGGCGGCGGATGGCGAGACCTACTACCTGAACCTGATCGATACCCCCGGCCATGTCGACTTCTCTTATGAGGTCAGCCGGTCGCTGGCGGCATGCGAGGGCTCGCTGCTGATCGTCGATGCGACCCAAGGGGTGGAGGCGCAGACGCTGGCCAACGTCTACCAGGCCATCGAGAACGACCACGAAATCATTCCGGTCCTGAACAAGATCGACTTGCCGGCGGCTGAAGTCGAGCAGGTGCGGGCGCAGATCGAGGACGTGATCGGCCTCGACGCCTCGGACGCACTGCTGATCTCCGCCAAGACCGGCCTCGGCGTGCCGGAGGTGCTGGAGGCGCTGGTCCAACGCCTGCCGCCGCCCGTGGGCGACGCCGACGCCCCGCTGCAGGCGCTGCTGGTCGATAGCTGGTACGACCAGTATCTTGGCGTCATCGTGCTGACCCGGGTCATGAACGGCGTGCTGAAAAAAGGCATGCGTATGCGCATGATGCAGACCGGCGCGGTTTATGATGTGGAGGACGTCGGCGTGTTCTCGCCGAAGCGCCTGTCGACCGGCGAACTGGGGCCCGGAGAGATCGGCTGGGTCAACGCGGCGATCAAGGCGGTGGCCGATACCAATGTCGGCGACACCATCACCAACGACCGCAAGCCGGCGCCCGAGGCGCTGGAGGGCTTCAAGCCAAACCTGCCCGTGGTGTTCTGCGGCCTGTTTCCGGTAGACGCCGCCGATTTCGAGCACCTGCGCGACAGCCTGGCCAAGCTGCGCCTGAACGACGCCAGTTTCGAGTTCGAGCCGGAAAGCTCTCCCGCTCTCGGCTTCGGCTTCCGCTGCGGCTTTCTGGGGCTGTTGCATCTGGAGATCATCCAGGAGCGGCTCGACCGCGAATTCGACATCGACCTGATTGCCACCGCGCCTAGCGTCGTCTACCGCATGCACATGACCGACGGCTCCATGCTGGAAATGCACAATCCGGCGGACATGCCGGACGTCAGCCGCATCGAGAAGATCGAGGAGCCCTGGATCGAGGCGACGATCCTGCTGCCGGACGAGCATCTGGGCTCCGTCCTGAAGCTGTGTGAGGAGCGCCGCGGCGTCCAGCAGGAGCTGACCTACGCCGGCAACCGCGCCATGCTGGTCTATAACCTGCCGCTGAACGAGATCGTCTTTGACTTCTACGACCGCCTGAAATCGATCAGCCGCGGCTATGCCAGCTTCGATTACCACATCGTCGGCTATGAGGAGGGCCAGTTGGTCAAGCTCTCCATCCTGGTGAACGGCGAGCCGGTGGACGCGCTATCGACCATCGTCCACCGCAGCCAGGCGGAGCACCGCGGCCGGGCGCTCTGCGCGCGTCTGAAAGACCTGATTCCGCGCCAGTTGTTCAAAATCCCAATCCAGGCGGCTATCGGCGCCAAGGTCATCGCGCGCGAAACCATCAGCGCCATGCGCAAGGACGTCACCGCCAAATGCTATGGCGGCGACATCACCCGCAAGAAAAAGCTGCTGGAAAAGCAGAAAGAGGGCAAGAAAAAGATGCGCCAGTTCGGCAGCGTCGAAATCCCACAAAGCGCCTTCATTGCGGCGCTAAAGATGAGCGACGACTGATCGCGCTTCTTGCAATGCTGATACCAGCGGCATTGCATACTCTTCCTTCGGCGTCATTGCGAGGCGCCCGGAGGGCAACGAAGCAACCCAGGAAGCCGGACGCCCGGACCGCTAGCTGGATTGCCACGCCCGGCCTTCGACCGAGCTCGCAAAGACGGCGCGGCGGGTGGTGGGCGCGGCGCCTCAAATTTTCGCTGCTACGCCACCTTATCCAGCCCGACCCGCGGCAGGGCGTGTGTCATGAACCGCGGCATTTCTCCGCCACCCCACGTCAAGCCCGGGGAGAGGAGTGATATGGAAATAAAGGCGATAAATCAGCCGTCTAGAGCTATCCCGTCGCAATCTGAGCTGACCCGATCACCTGCATCGCCGCCGGCCAATAGGCGCGGAAGTGGTGAGCGCGGGTGCCGGCGAAGGCGATGAAATAGAGCCGCCCGGCGACGACGGTGCCAATGGCGAAACCGTCGAAAATCAATCCGTTAGCGTCGGCATAGGCGTACTGAAACCGAAAGCCATTCCGGCCCGCGAACGCTGCCGGTTGCAGGCGTCCGACCTCGACCGCCCGATAGCCGGCCAACGCCAACTCGCTGGCCCATAGCTCGGCGATTTCCGTCGGTGTCATGGCCGCCTGAAACTGCAGCGATCTTCGCGCCCGGCTCCGTTGCAGCAAAGGCTCGCCCTCCGCCCGCCCCGCCAGGAACAGCAGGCGATCCAGCGCCGGGCCATCCTGACTCCAAACCTGATCCGCGCCCAGCGTTTCGGCCGGTAAGCGATTCCAGGCCGGTGCGCTTTGAACGGACAGGCCGCCGCCGATCTCCACCCGTCCCGGCCGCACCGCCTCAATGCCGCCGCACGCAGCCAGCATCGCGAGCAGCAGCAGCGGCAGGATGGCCCCCAATCGCATCGCGGCTACAGCATTTGCGCGATGTAGGAGCGGACGATGGCCTCGTCGTCCGCCGCCGGGGCCGCGCGCAAATAGCGCTCGAAGGCGAAGCGCGCGCCGCGGGTCTGCCCCTTGGCCAAGCGGACCAGGCCGATGCCCCGATGGGTCTCCGCCGGCGGGTCCGGCAGGCGCAAGGCGCGCGCATAGGTTTTCAACGCCATCTCCCGGTCGTCCTGCCAACCGCGCAGGCGGTAGACCTCGCCCCAATGGAAGGCCAGGACCGCGTCCAGCCCGTCGCGCTGCTCCAACTGGCGGAACAGGTTCAGCGTTTCGGTCGGCAGCCGCAGGCGCACCTCGTCCGCAAAGAACTGGCTGCGGAACGGCGCGAGCGCCGCCCGATACGGGCCGCGATGCCGCTCCGCCATTGCGCCGGGCATCGCCGCCGCCGCTTGTCTCAACCGGTCCCGCCGCTCGTCCGGGGCGGGATGGGTCGCGAGCAGGCGGCTGGTGAGCGAGGTTCGCCGGTCGCCCCGCACGTCGTGCGCCAACTGCCAGACCTCCGCCGCCGCCATCGGCGGATACCCGGCCTTGGCCATCAGCCGGAGCCCGAACAGGTCCGCCGCCCGTTCCTGCTCGCGGCTGAAGGCGAACCGCTCCAGTATCTCCGCCACCTCCGCCGCCTCGCCCAAGCCTGGCGCGCCGAGGGTGAGCGCGAACAGCACCGTCCACGCCCGCAGGTCGCCGAGCCGCCGCGCCTGCTCCGCCTTCTCGAATGTGTGGCGTTCGACATAGTGGCCGATTTCGTGGGCGATCACCGCCGCCAACTGCGCCTCGTCGCCCATCCGCAGCAACAGCCCCGATTGAACGAGCATCGCGCCGTTCGCCATCATGGAGGCGTTCAGGCCGGCCTCGCGCACCAGATAGACGCGGATGTCGCCGCAATACGGCCCCGCCACCCGGCACGCGACGCCCCGAACATACCGGTTCAATTCCTGGTCGCGGATCAGCAGGGGCGAGCGCTGCAGGCCCGCCTCCGTCCGGCCGGCGGTTTGCCAGAACCCTGCCTCGTCGGAGACCTGCAGCGGGCGCGATTGCGGCTGCAATGGCGCAAGCGCGCCACCGCCGCACGCGGCCAGCAACAGTAGCAGCAGGAGGGCGGCCCACCTCACCCAGGGAAGTCCTTCAGCAGCGCCTCGGCGGTTTCGGCGGCGTCTTCGCGATTGCGCAGGTCGCCGGTCGTCCGGTCCAGCTCTCGCACCCAAACCAGATTGCCGTTGCGAAGATCGTAGAGCGAGGCGACGCCGATCTGCTCGCCGCCGCTCAGCGGATAGCCGATCAGCAGGGCCGCAGCCGCGGTCAGCACCCGCCGGCCGGTGCTGGAATAGCTGTCACGCAAGTACACGAACAGGGCGTAGTCCGCCTGCAACCGGTCGCGCAACGCCAGGGCGCCCTGGCCCAGTGTCCAGCCGAGCCGGCCCTCCTTGCCTGGCAATCGGTCCTCACTGCTGCCGAACTGATGGGTCCGCACCGCCGTCTGCACCGCGTTCTGCAACAGACGGGTTTGCTCGAACTCTTCGGAGCGCCAGACGGCCTCGGCGACGGGGCGCAGCATCAGGCCGCGCCGCTTCGCCGCCAGGCGCAGCGCCAGGGTCAGGTTGCGCTCCGCCGCCGTCGTCCACTCCGCGACCGGAGATTGCGACCCGCCGGCGTTGACCCGGCTGAGCGCGACATCCAACGGCATCAGCGCAACGCGAGGCGTCTTGCCATCGTCGCGGCTGAGCTGATCGACCCGGCGGGCCGACTCCGCCGCGCAACCGGCCACGGCCAACAGCAGCAATGCGCAAAAGGCACGGCGGGCAAGCCCCATCCGATCTCCCCTGCAATCATGGTCAGGAGAGAGGATTAACGAACCGTTGACCCTAACAACACGTTAACAATAACAATGAATCGCGGCGCTATCGGCAACCGCGGGAGAACAGGAACGCTGCGACACCGGCAATCGCCATGCCGAGCGCAAATCCGGTGGCGCCCCAACTGGCGAATGCCGCGACCACGCCGGAAAACAGCGCGGCCGAACCCAATTGCAGCACGCCCATCAGGCCGGACGCGACCCCGGCGCGCTCGCGGAAGTGGCGTAGAGCGCCGGCGTGTCCCAGCGAAAAGACGAAGCCCATGCCGGCGACGAATATGGTGATGCAGACGAGAATGCTGAGCGCCGTCACCTGGCCGCTCCACGCCACCGCCAGCATGGCGAGGCCGCCTAACGCCGCCAGGGCTGCGCCGGCGCGCATCAATGGTGCGTCGCCAGTCTTCGCGACCAGTTTGCGTACGATGATGCCAGTGACGATAAACGCCGGGATCGACAGCGCCGGGTAGAGCCCGAACTCCAGCGGCGACAGGCCGGCGTCGTCGATGGCCACCGCCGGCGAGCCGGTCAGAAAGGCGAACAGCCCGCCCATGGTCGCCGCGGTGGTGAACGCGTAGGCGCGGAACTGCTTGTGGCAACCGACGATCTTGTACCCATCCCAGATCGAGGCGAAGCTGAGGCGGGCCTGGACGCTGCGGTTGGTCTCTTGCAGCCAGACCGTCACTGCCAACAGCACGATGCCGCCGAACAGCGCGGAGGCGGCGAAGCTGGCGCGCCAACCGGCGGCCTCCTGCAGGGCGCCGCCGATGATAGGCGCCAGCGCCGGCACGGCGGAAAAGGCCATGGCGATCGTCACCATCACCTTGCTGAGGTCCGGCCCTTCGAACAGATCGCGGGTCGTGGCCCGGCTGGCGACGACACCGGCGCACGCCCCTATCGCCTGGACAATGCGGCCGAAAATCACCCATTCGATGCTGTTGGCCGCCATGCACAGCAGGCTGCCGGCGACGAACAGCGTGCCGCCGGACAACATGATCGGCCGGCGTCCGAAGCGGTCGGCCAATGGCCCATAGACCACCTGCATCACCGCGAACGCGGCAAGGTAGGCCGTCATGGTTAATTGCACCTCGCTGCGCGAGGCGTTCAGGGCCTGCTGTATCGCCGGCATCGACGGCAGGTAGACGCTGGAGGCGAACTGCCCCAACGCCGCCAGCGCCGTCAGCAGGGCGATCAGGCTGGCGCCGCGGATCGGCAAGGTTTCGCGGGTTGCAATCACTTCAACACACCTGCCGCTACGAACTGCTGTATCTGGGACGCGGAGTAGCCGAGGTCAGCCAAAATCTCCGCATTGTGCTCACCGACCGCAGGCGCGGCGGCGGGCGGGCGCTTGGCCTCGTCCCGCACCAGAACCGGCGTGCCGACGGCCCAGTCGCCGCCGAAGTCAGCCGCCGCCGGCACCACCGCGCCGGCATGTTTCAGTTGCGCGTCGCTGCTTAAGTCCTCCATCTTCGCGACCTGGCCATAGGTGACGCCGACCGCGTCCAGCCGCTCCTTCCAGTAGGCCCAATCGTGCAGGGCGAAGATGCCGTCCATGACCTTGGTCAACACCAGAGAGTTCTCGCGCCTGGCCGCCTGGTCGGCAAAGCGCGGGTCGTCGGCCAGATCGGGTCGGCCCATCGCCTGGAACAGCAGCGGCGCCTGCTTCGCCTCGTTGAGCACGGCCAGAATGAACCAGCGGCCATCCTTGGCGCAGTAGTGGTTAGCCATGGCGTTCGGCGCGTCGTCCCGGTGCGGACGCAATTGCACGTCCGCCCCCAGCAGCGCCGCCTGGCCGAAAAATCCGTTCATCCACATGCCGTTCGCCACCAGGCTGGTCGAGACGTGGCTGCCCTTGCCGGTCTTCTCCCGCCGGTAGAGGCCGGTCATGATCGCGCCGAACAGCGCCGTGCCGGTCGGATGATCGCCCATGCCCGGCAGGGAGCGCACGGGAGCCGCGCCCGGCGCGCGCATCATGTCCATCATGCCGGTGCGGGCGTAGAGCGCCGTCGAGTCGAAGCCGGTGCGCTCCGATTCCGGCCCCTCCTCACCATATGCGGTCAGGCTGGCGTAGATCAGCCGGTCGTTCAGGTGCGCCACATCCTCGTACATCAGTTTGAGTTTGCGGCGCACGGGCATCGGGAAGTTGGTGACCAGCACATCTGCCTTGGCGATCAGCCTGCGCAGGATTTCCTGGCCGCCGTCGCTCGCCAAATCCAGGCACAAGCCTCGCTTCGAGCGGTTGTCGCACATCCAGGCGAAGTCGCGGTCCTCGGTATCCGGCATGCCCGGCCCGGCGTGCAGCGCCCGGAAGCCGTCGCCGCCGGGGGCCTCGACCTTGATCACGTCGGCGCCGAAATCGGCCAGGATGGTGGTGGCGAC
Organism: uncultured Alphaproteobacteria bacterium; assembly: GCA_963974445.1. Lineage (GTDB taxonomy): Bacteria > Pseudomonadota > Alphaproteobacteria > Bin95 > Bin95 > JACKII01. Next base: position 27,076 of record CAXBDI010000003.1, on the reverse strand, counting down.
GGGGGCGGCGATGAAACTGGCAATATCCAGCACCACCAGCCCGTCCATCAGTCGGTCTGTCACGAGCGTGATCCTCTTCGAAACCTTTTCGAAACCATGGCCGTTTCGCGCGCGCGCCGGCCCTGCTAAGCTGTAGGTCTAGCAGAAAGCCACGGTCCGCCTAGGGACGGCAAGCCCCAACCGGCCGCAGGCCCCCTCAACATGCCGATTTTGTGAAGGAAACGTCCAAAATGAAGCTCTTCGGTGGCGGAACCTCGCCCTACGTCCGCAAATGTCGCGTCACTGCTCTAGAATTGGGCATGGCCAACCGTGTCGAGTTCGCGGCCATCGCCGGCGCCAGCGAAGAACTCAAGGCTATCAACCCCATCGTAAAGATCCCGGTGCTGGAACTCGACAATGGCGAGCACCTGTTCGATTCGCGCATGATCATGCGCTACCTGAACGAGCAGGCGGGTGGCACACTCTATCCCGCTGGCGACTGGGCGATGGTCCGGCGTGAAAGCGAGGCCGAGGGCCTGATCGACGCGGCCCTGCTGTTGCGCGCCGAATTCGCGTCCCGCCCGGAGGAAAAGCGCTGGGACGGCTGGATCGAAACACAGAGCGCCAAGATCAACAACGTCCTCGACGTATTGGAAGAAGAGGCCGACGCGCTGTCGCGGCTGGACGCAGCCTCCATCGCCGCCGGCTGCGGGCTCGGCTATCTGGATTTCCGCTTCGCCGATTGGGGCTGGCGCGAAGGCCGCCCGGCCATCGCCAAATGGTTTAAGGAGTGCAACGCCGGAGAATCGATGCAATCCACAATCCCCGGATGACGTCACTGTCGCCGCAACAACTGGCGGAGGCTGCGGCCGCCGCCATGCTGGCCAGTGACCGGGCCTCCAAACATATTGGCATTGCGCTGGAGGCTGTGTCGCCGGGGACCTCAACCATGGGCATGACTGTGGAGGACCATCTGGTCAACGGGCTGGAGGTCTGCCATGGCGGCTATATCTTCTCGCTGGCCGACACCGCCATGGCGTTCGCCAGTAACTCCGCAAACATTCCCAACCTGGCGCAGTCGGCCCAGATCACCTTTCTGGCGCCGGCGCGCCTCGGCGACCGGCTGACCGCCATCGCAACCGAGACGGCGAGGGCCGGACGCAACGGCATCTACGATGTCGCCGTCCGCAACCAGACCGGCGTCCTGATCGCGGTTTTCCGCGGCCAAACCCGAGCGATCAAGGGAGAGGTTGCGCCGCAATGAGCCGCATTCTGTGCCTGTGCCTGGCGCTGCTCGCCGGCTTCCCGGCTGTGGCCGCTACGCAGTTGACCGGCAGCTATACGGTGATCGACCTGCCGGAAGGCTTCGAGGAAAGCCAGCAGTTCTCCGGCGCACTTTGGCCGAAGGCGCGCGCCTCGATCCTGATAACCGAGTTGCCGCCGAATGCGTTCGAGCCGGTGGCCCAAGGCCTTCTGGCCGATAAAGCCGCGCTTTCCGACCAGGGCATCTTGCTTGACGAGACCGAGGAAATCCGTCAGGGCGATAGCAAGGCGCTGATCGGCCGCGGCAGCCAACAGGTGGGCGGCCAGCCCTTCGACAAATGGCTGTTACTGATCGGCGCGCCGCATGTGACGCTACTTGTCACCGCACAGATACCAACCGTGCTGGCCTCGCCCGCCCGCCGCGCCAAGATCGAAACGGTCCTGAAATCCATTGCAATCGCCGAAAAACGCAGCGACCCGCGCAAGGTCCTGCCGTTTACCTTTGGCGAGACCGAGCGGTTTCGCTTTATCCGTGCGCTCTCCGGCAGCGCCGCGCTCCTGACGGATGCGGCCTACATAGGTGATCCGGAGCACCGGCCCCTGTTCGTGATCGCCGCGTCTTTGGGCCAGGATTGCCGTCTGTGGGCCGACGGGGTGCATCAATTCGCGGAAAATGCGGCCGCGAGCGTCAACCAGGTTCAGGACCTGAAAATATCGGCCACCTACGATGCCCGGCTCGGAACCGACGGCGGCGTTGTGACCGAGGCCGCGGGGCAGATGAACGGCCAACCGGTGCTGGTTGTCCAGTCGATCCGCTTCCGCGATTGCAGCTATATCCGAACCGTCGGCATCGGCCCGGTCGCAGAGGAGGCGCTTTATCGGGCCGAGTTTGCTATGCTGGCCAGCAAAGTCACCTGGCAAACGGCGGCCAAGCCGCAATAGCCTCGACCATCAAGGGAGAATGCCCATGCAATTCGGACTCAGCGCCCCATCCCGCGGCCCGCTCTCCAATCCCGCCGATATCCGCGCCATTGCCGAGGCGGCGGAGCGGCTGGGCTTCAGCTATCTGACCGTGTCTGACCACATCCTCTGCCCGCGCTCCATCGATGCCAAGTATCCGTACTCCGAAACCGGTGATTTCCCGTGGACCGCCGATGGCAATGGCGACTGCATGGAGCAATTCACGCTGCTGGCCTGGCTGGCGGCGGCGACCAAGACGCTGCGCCTGCTGTCTTCCGTCGTCGTCGTGCCGCACCGCAACCCGCTGTTCATGGCCAAGTCGATTGCAACCATGGACGTGCTGTCCGGCGGCCGCATCTCTATCGGCTGCGGCACCGGCTGGATGCGGGAGGAGTTCGAGGCTCTCGGCATCGCGCCCTTCGAGAAGCGCGGTCAGGTCACCGATGAATATATCGGTGCGATGAAGGCGTTGTGGACCCAGGAAAACCCATCCTACGACGGCGAGTTCGTGAAGTTCCGCGACATCATCTTCGACCCGAAGCCCGTGCAGAAACCGCACCCGCCGCTGTGGATCGGTGGCGAGAGCGGGCCGGCGATGCGGCGCGTGGCGGCGGTGGGCGATGTCTGGTACCCGTTCTCCTCCAACCCGAAATTCCGCCTCGCCTCCGCCGATGCCTACCGTGAGCGCTCGCAGCGGGTGAAGCAGGCGGTGGCCGAGGCCGGCCGCGACCCGGATGCGGTGGGCCTCGCCTACAACAGCGCCTATCACTCCGAAACGGCCAAGCAAATGGACGGCGCCCGCATCGCCATGACCGGCACGGCGGAGCAGCGGGCCGGCGACGTGCGCGCCTTTGCCGACGCCGGCATGCAGATTATGATCGTCAACGTCACGAGCAACGACCGCGCCGAGATGCTGGAGCGGATGGAGCGCTTCTCGGCAGAGGTGATGCCATTGGTGTAGCCCCGCCATCACCGTCCATGCACCGCCTGGCCGTCGTCCGCACCCTGGCTCTGGCCATTTTGTGGTTGGCGCCGAGCAGCGCATGGGCCGATAGCTGGGCGCAATTCCTGGTGCACCCGGCGATGCTGGCGCTTGGCATCGACGACGGTGAGGCGACGCTGGAGTCGCTCGGCATCGACCGCATCGTCTTGCGTGACGTGCGCTTTAGCGATGCGGTGCAGGCGGACCGGATCGTCGTCACCTTCGACGCTCTCGACGTGATCGAGGGCAAGCTCAAGACCGTCAGCATCGATGGCGCACGGGTTAGGGCGCGGGTCGATGCGGAAGGCAACCTCGCGATAGACGGCCTGCCGCTTGGCTCAACCGACACTCAGTCGTCCGACGAGCCGATGCGCTTCCCGCTGGCGGCCCTGACGCTGCGAAATGCGGAAGTCACGGTCGACAGCCCTTTGGCGGGGCCGGTCAGCGCGCGCACATCGCTGGGGGCGAGCTTCGGCGAGGTGGTTGAGGCCAGAGGCGAACTCGCGCTTGCTCATGACGCCGGCGACGTCGAATTGACCGGCTTCACGATTACGGCAACGCCCGGGGCGGGCGGCGCATGGCGGATCACGATCGATGGCCGGTTAGTCGCCGCCGGTAATGGCGCCAGCGCCAGCGGGCCGATCCGCCTTACTGGCGCGATGGGTGACGCCCATACGGTTGAGTTCTCATGGGCGCCGGAGCGCGTGCAACTGCCGGACGGCGTCGCCCTCGACGCTGTAGCCATCGAGGCGGAGGCGGTGTTGCCAACCTCCGGCAGCCCGTCTCTGACAGCTACTCTGCAAGCCCAACAGGCTACCGGCCCCGACTGGCAGGTGACGGCGCCGCGCATCGATCTGAGCGGCACGCCAGCCGATCTAGCGGCGAAGATCACCACCGCCGACCAGGAAAAACCGTTCAACATCCGGCTGCAACGCGACGCCGACTCGCACCTGTCGATGAATGGCGTCGTGCAGATCGACTGGCTGACGCCGCTCGCCCGAGCCACGGGCTTTCCGGTCTACGGACAGGGCGAGGCCACGGTAGCGCTGTCGTTGCGGACCGAGGGCGACATCGCAACCAACGCCGCTTCGCTACAATTCGCGGCGGCGGATGGTCTGATGTCGCTGGCGCTGAGGGGCGTGCGCTGGGGCGATCTGGTTGCGATGGAAGAGGTCTCCGGGCGGATCATTGGCCAGGCCCAACAGGACCAGATCCGCATGCGCCTGCCCGAAGGGCTGCGCATCGTCGGCCTGGCATTGTCGGACGAGGTCCGCGACCGGCTGCCGCCGCTGCTCGCGCCGTTGGTCGAAGAGTCGGTGTTCGTCGCCTATGGCGGCCCGACACTCGGCAGCCCTGAAATCCGCGTGCAGCGGCGCACCGACGGCAGCTACAGCCTGGAGAGCTCCATGGCGGTCCGCCTGGGCAATCCGGCCTTCGGCCTGTTGACGGAAGGCGTGTTCGCGGTCGAGCTTCCACCGGCGGGCGACCCCGTCCTCACCAGCCCGCGGCTGACCCTGCGGCTGGTCGACACGCAGATCGGCGCGATGCGCGCCAGCGGCGAATTGCAGATCGAGAACCTGACCGCGACGCCGGACGCGGCATCGGCAACGCTGGCTTTCTTCGGCCGCACCGGCGGCTCCCCTGACCCGGCGATCCACTTTGCCCAGGGCGATCTCGACCTGCGGGCAAAAGTCCAGTGGGCCGGCCAGCGGCTCTCTGCCGAGTTCGAAAACGGCGGCCAGGCGCGGCTGTTGGGGCTCAGCGGACGGACAATTCGCATGACCGGACCGACGGTCGTGCGCCTCGCCAAGGACCGCGAGCAGTATCTGGCCTTCGATGCCGCCTCCGGCGAACTCACCGGCAATCTGGATTTCGACCGGGTGGCCGGGGCGTTCACCGCGCGCGAAGCCCCAAGGGGCGCTGAGTCAGCCAAATTCCGGCTCGACGGGCTGAGTATCGATATCCTGCCGCATGCGGTCGGCATTCGGGTTCGCGACGGCCAGATTTCGACGCCGAACCCGCCCATTCTGGCGAGCGATATCACGGTCGATATCGCCGCCGGCTCGGGCCTGAAAAACCGGTCTGGCCGGCTAACCATAGGGCGTATCAGCCACGCGGTGGCCAATCCGTTCATGGTGCCAATGCGCCTGCAACTGGATGTGACCGACAGGGGTAAGGCCTTGGCCTTCAACGGCCGGCTGGCCGATCTCAAGCAGCGGATCGCCTTCACCGTCACGGGCGAGCACTATCTGGAAAAAGGCACCGGTCAGGCCCGCTTTCACGCGCCGCTGCTGTTCCTGCCGAACGTATTGCAACCGGCCGATCTGTTTCCCGGGGCCAGGGGCCTGATCCTCGACGCCAACGCCCAAATCACCCTGGACGCCAGCGCCAGTTGGACGCCGCGCGGCCTCCGGCAATCCGGCACGCTGGCCTTCTCGTTCGAGCACTTGCAGACAGCGGAGCTGACGCTGCGCAATGCCATCGCCGCCATCGACTTCGCCAATATGGTTCCCCCGGTCACGGCAGGCCCGCAGCGTATCACCATCGGCAAGCTGGATGTGGGCGTGCCACTGACTCTGGGAGTCGTCGAGTTCGAGATGAAGTCGCTCGACGATATCCGGCTCCATTTGCGGCAGTTCGACCTGTTCGGCGGCCAGGTCAGCGCCGCGCCGCTGCAACTCGACCCGGTCAATCTCAGTTTCGGCACAGTACTTAATGTCGAGGGCATCGATTTGGGGCAAGCGCTGCGCTTTGCCGAATTCGGGGAATTGAAGGCGGAGGGGGAGCTTTCCGGCCAAATCCCCATCGTCCAGGTCAATGGCGAGATGCTGATTCAGGGCGCGCGGCTGGAGACGCTGCGGCCCGGCCGTATTCGCTACAGCGCTGCCGGGATTGGCGATGCGCTTGAAAAAGCCAATCAGGCAACCGATTTACTCGTGCAGGCATTGAAGGATTTTCGCTTCGACAAGGTCGCCATCGGCCTGGACGAGCGCGACGCCGAAGAGTTGCGAATTCAGTTGCATATTGCCGGCGAAAGCGCTCAACCCTTGACCTACGATGGCGTCACGCTCGATCGGTTGCCGATTGAGATCAATATCAACCTGGAAGGTCCGATGCGGCAAATCCTCAACGATGCCGCCGACGATACGGCGAACATCACCAGCTATACCTGGACCGAGGAAAGCCGGTGACGGTTCGCGGATCGATACTGCTGGCGGGATTGGTGTTGGCGGCCTGCGAGCCGACGATTCAGCTCAAGGCGCCGGACAAACCGATTGTCATCAACTTGAATGTAAAAATCGAACGCGAAGTTCGGATCAAGATCGAACGAGAAGTCGAAGATCTGTTGCGCGAGCGAAAGGACCTGTTCTGATGCGCTATGTAATTGTCCTGTTCCTGCTGTTGTTTGCGGCCCCAGCCAGCGCTTTGGACTTGACCGAAGCGCGCAGCCGCGGCCTGGTCGGCGAGACGCCGCAAGGCTATATTGCGCCCATCAAAACACCGACACCGGAGGTCACTGCGCTGGTCAACCAGGTCAATGCCGCCCGCCGCGATGAGTACCAGTCGATTGCCGCCCGTACCGGCTCTACCCTGCCACAGGTCGAAACCGTGATCGGTCAGCAAATATACAAACAGGTTCCGAACGGCACCTATCTGATGGTCGGCGGACGCTGGCAGCAGAAGTAGCCGGCTAATTACTTCGCGGCGACCATCGCCTCGCTGATCTGCCAGAGCCGTTCGGCGGCGGCATCGTCCTGAGCGGCGGCCGATGGCGTCGCCGGAGCCGACTTCACATAATAGCCGCCGCTCTGCCCCTCGACGTCCGGCGAGGCGGCCAGATGGATCGAGGTCTTCGCCCCCTCCTCGACATCGATCGCCATCGCGGCCATAGCCAGGCGAACCGCCAGACGGAATGGCGCGGCGTTGCCGCCGCCGAACCGCGTGCGCACGAAGCCAGGATGCAACGAGTTGGCGGTGACCGTGGAGCCCTCCAGCCGCTTGGCCAAAGCCCGGGTAAACAGGATGTTAGCCAGTTTTGACGTGCGGTAGGCGCGCCAGCCGTTGTACCTCCGCTGCATCTGCAAATCGTCGAAATCCAGCACGCCGCCCTCATGCGCCCGGCTGGCGACGTTGACTATCCGCGCGGACGGCGCCTGCCGCAGCGGACCCAGCAACAGGTGGGTCAGCAGGAAATAGTTGAGATGGTTGAGGGCGAATGTGCGCTCGAACCCTTCGGCGGTTTCGCTGCGGTTCTGAAAAATGCCCCCGGCATTGTTCACCAGCACATCCAGATGCGGCTCGCTCTCCATAACATTGCGGACCAGGCACCGGATGTCGGCCATCAGGCTGAGGTCGGCGCGGTGAAAGGTGAGATCGGCGCCGCTCGCGGTTTGGCGAATACTGGCGATGGCCTGCCGGCCCTTCTGCTCATTGCGGCCGACCAGCAGCACGCGCGCGCCCTGCTCCGCCAGCACGCGCGCCGTCACCAGGCCGATGCCGTCGGTGGCGCCGGTCACCATCACTGTCTTGCCTTGCATTCGATTTGTCATCCGGGCCTCTCCTGGTTTTTCGACAAGCGGACCGCAAGCGAATGTTTACCCTACCCGGTCTAGAGTCGCTCGCCATGCATTCTACGGACCCTCCGACCGCCATGATCGTACCTGTACAAAGCGCACATCGGGCGGTCTGGTCGCAACTCTATGCGGCCTTCGCCGACAGCCAGTCAGTCGCACAAACGAAGGCGATGCGCGAGCGCGTATGGGCATGGCTGCAGGACCCGGCGCATCCGGTCGAGGGGCTGATCGCGCTCAACGTCGGCAAGCGGCCCATCGGCCTGGCGCATTTCCGCGTGTTTCCGTGCCCGCTGTCGGCAGCGGAGGCGCTGTTCCTCGACGACCTTTATGTTGATCGTATGGCCAGGGGTCAGGGCATAGGCGCCGCGCTGCTGGCCGCACTGCAAGCCGAAGCCGTGCGCCGGGGCTTGCCTTTGGTGCGCTGGAGCACTCTGCCGCAAAACGCCGCCGCCTGCGCCCTCTACGACCGGTTGGCGGTGCGCGTCGATCATCTTCTCTACGACCTGCCGGCCCGCTCGGCTTTTTGACGAGAGCGCTATGACTAAGGCGCTGGCACGAGGTGCAGCCGATGTTCGACGCCCTCGGTCAACGGCGCCAGCGACAAGGTCTTGCCCTCGGCCCAAAGCGGCAGCAGGTTGGCGTAATAGGGCGAGTAAATGTTGCCCGATTGCCCGACTGCCTGCATGAAGCGGGATCGGTTCAGGTCCGCCAAATCGTAGACGGCCCGGAAACCGGCGCCGTGCACCTGTTGAAACAGCGTCTTCTCGTCGAAGCTGATCACGCCGGCATCCGGCGTATCCCGGCCGCCGCCATGCGGGACCGAAACGTCGAAAATATCGCGCAGCACCGGGATGAAGCCGAACAGCATGTGGCGGAACCGCGCCTGATGCGCCTCGCCCCACCGCCAATCGCGCCAATCGTCACCGAACCGCTCGGTCAGCAAAGTGAAAGCGTCGCCGAATGCCTTGGCAATCGCCGCATCGCAGTCTTCCACCGCGTCGGTCGTCACGTCGTCGCACCAGTGGCGGGCCGCGGTCAGGGTGTGCAGCAGCCGGGCAGCATCGTTGGAATTGACGGTCTGAAACTGCGCGCCCAACTCGTCGGCGTACAGCACCCGCAGCAGCGCGCGGTGCCAAGCATAGTAGAGTAGCGGCTCCGGCTGGTCTGGCGCCATCTGAGCGTCCCATCGCTGCATCGCCGCCGCCAGGTCGGCCGGCAGTGCGTCTCCGATACGGTTCCAGTCGACCAGGGCCAGCAGCTTGCGGGCCGAAACCGACGTTACATCCGTCTGCACCCGCACCGAATGCGCGACCGTATGCGGCGCCTCGCGGTCCAGCGCCTCGATAATCGCCTCCGCCCGCAATGGCGATGCCCAGGCGTCACCCAGATCGTAAGGATAATCCGGGCCGACGAGTTTGTTGTTGGCGTTGACCAATCGTCCGCTCGGCGGGTTCGTTATCCGGGGCAGTTCCTCGAAGGGAATAAACCCGGTCCAGTCGTGGTCGCCATCCCAACCGGGGACCGGCAGTGGGCTCGATGGCTGCTTGCGCAGCGGCACCAGTGCAGGTGCGATCAAACCAATCGTGCCGGAGGCGTCGGCGATGGCGACGTTCTGTTGCGGCCCTTGGATCGTCCGCATCGCCTCCATCGCTTCAGCCACCGTTTCGGCCCGCTGCGCGTTCAGAAGCGCCAGTGCCGTGCCATCGCCCGGCAGCAACGCCGTGTGGGCGAGGGCCAGCACCGTGCCGTCGGCGACCGGCACCCGGCCATTTCGATCCGGGACGTCGGAGATGACGGGGCCGTGCCGGCTGGTCCGCACCGTCATCGCTTGCGGCTCGCCGAAGCGCACGTCGATAACCTCTTCCCGCGTCTCGAACGCGGCGGTGCCGTCGGGCGTCTGGTAGCGGCTCGGGTCCGACGGGTCGACGCGCTCGACGAAGACGTCGGACGTATCGCCATAAGCATTGGTCAAGCCCCAGGCGACCTTACCGTTATGGCCCAGCACCACCAGCGGAAAGCCTGGCGCACTGGCGCCGGCGACGATGCCGTCCGGCGTTTCGATCCGCACCAGATACCAGACGTTCGGTACGCTGAAGCCCAAATGCGGGTCGTTGGCGAGGATCGGCTTGCCCGTATCGGTGCGCTCGCCGCTAAACAGCCAAAGATTGGAGCCTGCCCCCTCCTCGACCACGCCGGCCAGGTCCAGGGCGTATCGAACCGCGTCCGGCGGCGGCAGTTCGCCTAAGGTTATCGGCCCTTCAAGGTCCGGATAAAGCTCGGCAATCTGGTCTGGCGACAGCACCTCGGCCAGGGACGCGCGCTGCAACTCACTGCTCCAGTCGGCGGTGAGTTGCAGGCCCATCAGCTTCAGCCAGAGCAGGGAATCCGCCGGCGTCCAGGGCTCTGGCGCATCGGGAAACGCCAGAAATTCCGGCGGCAGCGCACCCATCCGCGATTTCAGGAACGCATTCACGCCGTCCGCATAGGCTTGAAACAGGCGCAAGACTTCCGGCGGCAGCGCCTTCGCGTCCGCCTCCACCAGCGGCGCCAGGCCGAACGTCCGCATCCGCCGATCCAGATTGGCGACCGAGCTTCCGGCGATCTCCGCCAACCGGCCGCGGGCGATGCGGCGGCTCATTTCCATTTGGAACAGGCGGTCCTGAGCATGCAGAAAGCCCAAAGTGCGCTGGGCGTCGGCCCAACTCTCCGCCCGGATGTGCGGGATGCCCTGGGCGTCACGCACCACCAGCACGGGCGCTTCCAACCCCGCCAGCGCGCGCTCGCCATCCAATTGCGGCACCGAGCTTCGAAGCCACAGCATCAAGCCCGCAACCGCTAAAATCGTCAGGACCAGAAGGGCCAGCAACCCTCTGCCGATCCAGCGAGCTACACGCGCCATCCCGCCTCGCATCGAAAATACTAATCAGGTCTGTAGGTGGGGGCCGGTCGCCCTCGGAGTCAACGCGACACGCTTGCGGGTAAATTCGCATTTCAGAAAAAGAACAATTAAGGAACAATTGTGTTGACATTATGTTCTTGTCTATGGATTCCTATTGTCGTCGCGTAAATGCCGGCACTGGCGGGACCGCAGTCCGCTTGCCAGACTGTCGCTTTCGCAGCAAATGCAAGGACCGCTGTCGCCATGTCTCAAACCTATCCGCCTTTCCGACTGGCCAAATTCGAGGTGTTCGTCTGGCGGGTCGCCATCGCCGAGCCGGTGCAGAACAGTTTCGGCAACCAGGATTCGCGGGCGACCGCCAGCATCCGCATCGAGGATAGCGACGGCGCAGTCGGGTGGGGTGACATTTGGGGCAACTTCCCGGCACCGACGCCCGAGTACCGCGCCCAGTTGGCAGTTGAGGCGGTACTGCCGGCGCTTCTAGGGCGCGAAGTCCGGAGCGTCGCCGATTTCTTCAACGAGACCGCGGCGTTGACGCGGCTGCTCGCCCTGCAAAGCGGCGAGCCCGGGCCCTTCGCCGCCATCTGTTGCGGTATCGACATGGCCCTATGGGATCTGGCCGGGCGCAAGGCGGGACTGCCGGTGCGCCGGTTGCTCAACCCTCAGTGCAGGACCGCCGCCGTGCCGTGTTATGCGAGCGGCATCAACCCCGGCGGCGCAGACGAGACCATCGCCCGTTGCCAGGCCGAGGGCTTCCAGGCGTTCAAGGTCAAGGTCGGGTTCGGACGGGAGCACGACATCTTCTGTCTCACGGCCGCCCGCGATCAGGTGGCCGGGACCGAGGCGCTGATGGTCGATGCCAATCAGAAATGGGACCCGGCACAAGCCGCTTTGATGGCGGCGGTGTTGCGCGACTTCGATCTGGAATGGCTGGAGGAGCCGATGCCGGTCGACGAGGCGCCGGCAGACTGGCGACGCCTGCGCGCCGCCATGCACATGCCGCTCGCCGGCGGCGAAAACATCCGTGGCCTTGCCGCGTTCGAGGCGGCTCTGGCCTGGCTCGACGTGGCGCAGCCGGATGTCGGCAAATGGGGCGGCGTCACCCAGTCCTTCACCATCGGCCGGCAAGCGACTGCGGCGGGCAAGCGCTACTGCCCGCATTGGCTGGCCGGCGGCATCGGCCAGATCGCCTCGGCGCATGTGCTGGCGGCGGTCGGCGGCACGGGTCGGCTGGAGATCGATTCGAACCCGAACCCGCTACGCTCGGTCCTAGTACCGGAAACTAAAGCCGTCGCCGCTGGCCAATTCTCCCTGCCGGAAGGTCCGGGCCTGGGCATCGTGCCCGACACCGGGGCCCTCGCCGGCGACCTGGTGTTCCATGCGGAGGTTGCCGGGTGATGCCCCGGGCCTCAGTCCTGCGGGTCCAGCGCGCCCTCGATCGCCTTGATCAATACGGTGTAATAGCGGTCGCCGAAGCCCATTTCCGCCGCCCGCTCCAGAATGTTGCGCGTCGCGTAGGCGCCTTCCATCCTCACACCGTTTTCCTCGGCCAGGCTGATCGCATAGCTCAGGTCTTTCAAAATGTAGTCGATGGGGAAGGACTGCGTCGGGTGGGTATCCGGCAACATCGACTTCATGCCGTGGTTGCGCAGCACGAAACTGTCGCCAGAGCTCTTGGCCATCGTTTCGAACAAAACGTGACCATCGACAGCGCCGCTGGCCTTGGCCACCGTCAACGCCTCGGCAATGGCGTGGACGGTCTGGACGACGACCATGTTGTTCATCAGCTTCACCGCCTCGCCGGCGCCGACCGACCCGCAATGGGTGATCGCGTCGCCCATGCAGTAGAGCAGCGGCTCGATGCGCTGAAACACCTCTTCCGTGCCGCCGACCATGATGCTGAGCGTGCCGTCCTTGGCGGCCTGCGCGGTGCGCGCCACCGGGGCGTCGGCGAAATCCACGCCCTTGGCCGCCGCCTCCGCCGCCAGTTCCCGCGCCAGTGTCACCGGGCAAGTGCTGGTGTCGATCAGGGTTTGCCCGGCCCGCATCCGCGCCAGCAAACCGTCGGCGCCTTGCGCCACCGCTCGCACCTGCGGCTCGCCCGGCAGGCTCATGAAGATGATGCCGGCGCGCTCCGCCAGATCGGCCAGCGACATCGCGCTCTCGATCCCATCCGCCGACAGCCGTTGCAACGGCTCCGGCCGCAGGTCGAAGGCCAGCACAGGCATCCCGCTCTTCTTCGCCAGGTTCCGGCACATCGCCTCCCCCATGACGCCCAGGCCGACAAAGCCCAGGGTTTGGCTGCTCGCTTGATCGCTCATTGGGCACTCCCATCCGCTGTTCCGACCGTCCGGAAGGACGGGACGGTCATGCTAGCCGCCCGCTTGCCGAATGTCTCGCCCGCCACCGTATCGTGCCGGTGCAGCGTTGCGGGAATTGCGGTCCGGCGACGCGGTTTGGCCAGATAAAGCAGGCGGAAATATCGATGGATTCAATCTGGATCGTTAACGAGTTATTCAATGAAATACAACTTATAATGGTAAATCAATCGCCTTAAGGTTGTTTAACGCCATGCCCCTGCCGCAAGCAAATCTCAACACTTTCTCCTCCGTCGCCGCCAGACGGAGCCTACGGGGCCAAGGACTGGCTAAGGCTGTCTTTAACCCTTTGAAACTGAACCGGTAACCTCGATCCACTAACCGCTCGAAAGGACCTGCTGAGCCATGACTGAAGCCGCTTCACAAGCTTTTAAAGAACAAATCAAGTACGATATCGATCGGTTCTCTCCCGAAGATGCCGAGCACCTGCCTAGCCTGTTTCGAAAGATCTATGGCGATCACTACCTGACGGATCAGGTCTATGATCCAGCGGCGTTCCGCCGCGCCAACGCCGATGGCTCCTGCCAATCGCTGATTGCCCGCAATGATCACGGGCTGCCGGTCGGCCATCTGGGCATTGTGCAGTCGGCCCCGTATACCGGTGTGAGGGAGTTGGGCCAGGGTGTTGTCGATCCGGGCCACCGCACCCAGGGGCTGCTCGGCCAGTTGATCGACCGCTGCGTTGACGTGTCCGACCGTGACCCAACCTGCTGCGGGTTGTTCGGTGCGGCCTTGACCAACCATGTGTTCTCGCAGCGGGCGCTGTGGAAGGCGGATTTCGTCGATGTCGGCTTCGAGATCGGCTTCGTTCCCGCCCGCATGATGCAGATCGAGGCAACCGGCGCCGGGCCGACCGCGACCGTACTGCAATACCGCGCGATGGATGATGCGCCGGCGCAGGTCTCGTATCTGCCGTCGGCCTACAGCGACCTGATGCTGGCGCTCTACGACCAGCTTCACCTGACCCGCGCTTTCGCCACATCCGACCAGCCTCTGGATCATGCCGGAACCAGCCAGATCGAGGTTGTCGATCTGCCCCGCTTCGACCTGGTGCGGATCAACGTCCGCCGCATCGGCGCGGACCTGCCGGCGCGTGTCGCTGCGGCGACCGCGGACGCCCGCCGCAATCGCCGCACCATGGTGCAACTGGCGCTGGCGCTTGGCTCGCCCTGTACGGACGCCGCGGTCGAGGCGATGCGGGAGGCCGGGTTCTGGTTCGGCGCGCTGCTGCCGCGCTGGATGGATCAGGATGCGCTGCTGATGCAGCGGGCTATCGGCGAGCCCTGGTTCGGCGGCGTCGAACTCTTCACCAACGACGCCAAGGCTCTGCTGCGCTATGTTCAGCAAGACGCGGCGCGGCAGCCAGTTCTGGCGTAGTGGAACCGCGCCGCCAGGGAAGGACGCGGCCAATGACGGTGACACTTCAAGATATCCGCTTGGCGGCGGCGGCTATCGACGGGCATGTGGTCAGAACGCCCACCCGGCATTCGCGGTCGCTCTCGGCCCTGACCGGTGCCGAGGTCTGGCTGAAGCTGGAAAACCTGCAGATCACTGCGTCGTTCAAGGACCGTGGCGCGCTGTTCCGGTTGCAGGCGCTCAGCGAGTTGGAGCGCGGGCTCGGCGTCATCGCGATTTCCGCTGGCAATCACGCCCAGGGCGTCGCCTACCACGCCGGCCGGCTGGGCATTCCGGCAACTATCGCCATGCCGCTTGGCACGCCCTTCGCCAAGGTCGCCCGCACCGAAAGCTTCGGCGCCAGGGTGCTGCAGGAGGGCAACGAACTCGCCGACCTGATCGCCCTCGCCGACGAGTTGGTGGAGCGAGATGGCCTGACCCTGATCCATCCCTACGACGACGACCGCATCATCGCCGGGCAAGGAACCGTCGGGCTGGAAATCCTCCAGGATGCGCCGGAGGTCGACACCATCGTCGCGCCGATCGGCGGCGGCGGCCTGATGGCCGGCATCGCCATTGCCGCCAAGGCGTTGAACCCCGCCATCCGCCTGATTGGGGTGGAGGCGGCGGCCTACCCGACCATGGCCTGCGCCATCGCCGGAACCGAGCCGCCGCGCGGCAGACCGACCATCGCCGAGGGCATCGCGGTCAAATACCCTGGCACCCGCACCCGCCCGATCATCGAGCGCCATGTCGAGGAGATCCTGGTGCTCGACGAATCCCAGTTGGAGTTGGGGGTGCAGGAGTTGGCGATCACCGGCAAATACGTGGCGGAGGGGGCGGGCGCGGCACCGCTCGCTGCATTGCTGGCGCACCCCGACAAGTTCGCGGGCCGCAAGGTGGCGCTTGTGATCTCCGGCGGCAATATCGATGCGACGCTGCTCGCCTCCACCCTGATGCGCAGCCTGGTGCGCAACAAGCGGCTGGTGCGCCTGCGCGTCGAGGTCTCCGATGCGCCCGGCGGCCTGGCGCTCGCCACCCGCATCATCGCGGAGGCCGGCGCGAACGTGCTGGAGGTGCAGCACAACCGGCTGTTCTTCGATGTGCCGATCAAGCTGACGGAAATCGACTTCGTGCTGGAGGTGCGCGACGCCGCCCATGGCGAACGGCTGGTGCGCACATTGGGGTCAGAAGGGATCACCGCCCAGGTGCTGCCGACGCATGCCCATGGCCTGGAGCCCGCCTAAGGCGCTAAACTGGGGGATGAGGAACAATTCCTGGGAGGACACGTCGTTATGAAGCTAGGCATTATCGGCGCAGGCGGCCGCATGGGCCGCATGCTGACACAGACGATTACCGAGACCGAAGGGGCGACGCTCGCCGCCGCCTGCGAGCAGCAGGAGAGCCCCTTTCTCGGTCATGACGCCGGCGAACTGGCGGGCGTTGGCAAGCTGGGCGTTGCCATCGGTGACGATGCCGGTGCGGTATTCCAGGCCTGTGATGCGGTGATGGAGTTCTCGATCCCCGCCGCCACCGTCGTCCACGCCCGCCAGGCGGCCGAGCACGGTACGGCCCATGTTATCGGCACCACCGGCCTTTCGGCGGCAGACGAGGCAGTGCTGCACGAGATGGCCAAGACCACGCCCATCGTCTACGCCCCGAACATGAGCGTCGTCGTTAACCTGATGTTCGCGTTGGTGGAAAAGGTCGCGAGCCTGCTCGGCCCCGACTACGACATCGAGATCATGGAGATGCACCACAAACACAAGATCGACGCGCCGTCGGGCACCGCAGTCGGGCTCGGCCAGGCGGCAGCGCGGGGCCGCAAGGTCGACATCAATGCGGTGGCGCAGTGGAGCCGCGAGGGCCAGACCGGCGCCCGCCGCCAGGGCGATATCGGCTTTGCGGCCCTGCGCGGCGGCGACGTGGTCGGCGAGCACACGGTGATATTCGCGGCCCCCGGCGAGCGGCTGGAACTCAGCCACCGCTGCACCGACCGGCAGTTGTTTGCCCGCGGCGGCGTCCGCGCGGCGATGTGGGCCGGCGGCAAGCCGCCAGGCCTCTACACCATGAAGGATATCCTCGGGCTCAACGTCTAATATGGTTGGGAGGAGGTCGTGACTATAACGCCTTCGTCCCGGCCGCGAGCCGGGACCCATGCCAGAGCGCTCCTGACGAACGATGGTGCTGGATGGTAATCTCAAGCATGTATCCCGCGTCGAGCGCGGGAAAAGAGAAGCGCTTATTAGTCGATGCCGTCGGTTATCAGTTCTGCGCGCCGCCAGGGTAGGTTCTGGCGGCACGCAAGGCCTCGCTCAAGGTTGCGGCGAAGGCCACCCGCTCCTCCGGCGGCAGGAACTTGCCGATGGCGAGCCGGCGCTGGCCGCTGGCCAGGATAAGGCGGCAGTCGTGCTCCGCGGGCCTGTACAGTTCGACCCGGGCCCAGGCTGGTTCGAAGCTCCAGGTTTTGCGCCGGCCGTCCGGTTGCACGCGCTGCACGGTGAGTTGGTGGCGCGTCACCCGCACCACCTCCCGCAGGCGGCCGCTGCGGTACGACACGCGGAAAGCCCAGTAGAACAGCAACACGTCCAGGCCGAAAAACCCCAGCACCGGCCACGCCCCCATGGTCGCGAACACCGCGCCGGTGACGAAGCTGACGGCGCCGAAGCCGATCATCAGGATCATAAACCCTTGGGGCGGCAGCGAGCGGTGCGGATATAGCACCACGTCGAGCAAAAATGGCGAGCGGGCGGTATCGGTCATGGTCGATCATCATACGCCGGAATCCGGCGGATTTGAGAGTGGTGCGTCACTCTTCGCCAACGGCGGAAAAGGCGAACCGCTCGACCAGCAGGAACGGGTCGCTGCGCGTTTCCTGCCGATAGAGGCAGACGGCGTCGACGCGCAACGGCTGTTCGGCGAAGTGCGAGGCGCGGGGTTGCAGGTAGGCGCTGACGGCGGCGTGCAAGGCCTCGTCGTGGGTCGAGCCTAGCATGGTCATGTGGAAGCGAAATTCCTCCATGACATACGGATAGCCCCATTGTTGCAGATTGGTCTCCTGCCGCCCGGTCAGACCGCGGGCGCGGCGTTTGGCCAGTTCGGCGTCGGAGGGCGGGGCGCGGAAGCGGTCGAACGCGCGGACGCAATCGGCGGCGAGGCGCTGCATCTCTTCGCTTTCGGCCATCAAGGCGAAGGCCTGGAAGCGGCCGATGCGCTGCACGCTGACCGGCGGCGCGTCGAAGGGCGCGCGGGCGGCGGCGAACGCGCGGGCGGCGCTGCGCAGATCGTCGGCACCAACCCCTTCGGCCAAGTGGAAGGGCGGTTTCAGGGTGGCGTGAAAGCCGTAGTCGCGGGGCGATTCGGTCGCGGCGGCGAGTTGTTGGGCGGAGAGTCCCGGCACCTCCGGCTGCGCCAGGGTTTGGCCGGTGGCTGGATCACGGCCAAGCCATTCGGTCCCGAAGCGCCAGATCTCGGCATCCTCCGCCGGTGCGAAGTAGATGGCGTAGCGCTCGGTGCTCGGCATCGCAGCCCGCTCCGCCTAAGCCAGCGCGGCCCGCACCCGCGGAAACACGTCGGCGGCGAGGCGGTGCATGGTGTCGAGCACCAGGCCCTGCGGCATGCCCGGCCATTGCACGCTCATGATCAGGTGGTTGATGCCGGTCTCTTGCGCCAGGATCACCATGCGCTCCGCCACATCCTCGGCGGACCCGATCAGGAAGCGGTCTTTCAGCAGTTCGTCGAGTTCCTGGCCCAGATTGTTGTCGCCGTCGGGCATGGCTTTGCTCTGGCCCCAGGCGTGGTAGGTCTCGTACTTGTCGGCCAGGTAGGGGCGGCAGATTTCCAGCGCCTTCTCGCGCGTTTCGGCAACGAACACCTCACGGCGGATCGGCAGTTCGTCCGGGAAGGGCTTGCCCAGTTGGTCAAGCGCCTTTTTGTAGACCTCCAACTGGCGTTTGATGGTGCTGATGGTGTTGTGCGGGTTGATGTACCAACAGGTGCCGATCTTCGCCGCGCGCTCAATCGCCCGGTCGGCGTTGGCGCCGATCCAGATGGGGGGGTAGGGTTTTTGGATCGGCTTCAGCGGGCAGGAGGCGCCGGCCAGTTCGAAATGGCTGCCGACCATGTCGACGGTCTCCTCGGTCCACAGCCGCTTGATCGCCTCGATCCCCTCCTCGAAGCGGCGGACCTTCTGGCGGGTGGTGGTGCCGAAGCCCTTGAACTCCACATCGCGGTAGCCGAGGCCGGCGCCGAAGATCAGCTTGCCGTTGGTCATCACGTCGAGGGTCGCCAACTGCTCCGCCAGATACATCGGCTTGTGCAGGGGGACGAGCACGATGCCGGCGTTGACGCGCAGGTTCGGCGCCTCCGCCGCGACGCGGGCCAGATAGGGCAGTTGCTGGAAATCCTGATAGGGGTGGGCCGAGTAGTGCGAACCCTTGGTCAGCGAGGCGAAGCCTAGCTTGTCGGCGAGGCGCGCCTGCTCCATGAGTTCCCGAAAGCGCAGTTGCATATCGTCGCCAGCGTGGAACTGGCCGCGGGTCATCAGGCCGAACTGCATGGTGGTCTATCCTTGGCAAAACGGTAATATGATACCGCTAAAGGCTAAGCTCTATCGACCTTAGCAAATGTGAGCAAACCTCGCCAAATGTTAACACCTTTGCAGGGGTGGGGCGACTGCGACTTCACCCTACGCCACGCCGTCATTGCGAGACCGCGAAGCGGGCGTGGCAATCCAGACAGATAATTATAGGATCAATAGCCTAATAACGCAAGAACATATGCACAATTTTTGTTATAACATCGACCAATCCATGAGCGCGAAAAAACTCGATCAGTGTTGCCGCGGCCGCCATGTTGTGAACGCTTTGATTGTCGGGGAGTCGGTCCAAAATCAGGATACGGACGACGCGGCTGCCGAAGCGATAGAGAGCAGACTTTCGTTTCCCATCCGGCTCATTGGGACTGCTGACGACCGCGGCATCACGAGGCATCTGGTCCTTTAGAACACCTGACGCATTGTTGCTTACGAAGTCGCCGATTTTTTGCAGTGTTTCCGGGTCTATTGGTTCGATGGGCGGTTGAAACGCTTCCAATTTTTCGAACGATTCCAATACGACCGGATCGTGCGCCCGCGACTCCAGTGCCGATTGCAAAAAGCGTGCTTTGAAACGGTCAACCGTCCGCTGCGATGCGCTGTCGGATCGGACGAGGTCGTCGGTGTCGAGAATGGCCATCAGTTCAAACGCCGCGTCTCGAACGGCTTCGAAAACTAGGACCGGCGCATCGGCGGATCGTTCAAGTTCCCTCTCAACGTTGTCGGCAACATCCCGCAGAACGCCCAAATAGTTGTTTCGATTGATCGCGATGCGCATGTCGTCAACGGCATTGCGGGCACGTCGCTTTGCAAGGTCGAATGCATCGTCGGACTGAACGGAATGGGGGACGACGATATATTCTTGCTTGTCATTCCGCTGGAGTGTCTCTCCATGCGGAGATTGATCGGCGGAGGCCGCCAGGGTCTCATCGCTCAGGGTTGGAGGCGGCTGCTCATGCTTAGCGACAATCTCCGCGATGCGGGCGTTGATTTCGGCGTCGGAGCCTTGCCAGAAGGCGTCGTCTTGGATTGCGATTTCGAAGAGTAGCGGCCAATTCTGCGGTCGCCCCTCCAAAAGGCGGCGATACCAGTTGAGCCAGAATTCCCATTCCGATCCGCCCGGACGTTGCTGAACAGCGGCCCAGTGACTGGCAATGGCGTAGGGAGTTGCGTCCGGGAATAATGCCCGGGAGCCCAGTTCCGCGCCTTCTTGCAATTGCTGACAATCGGAGCGGAGAGCCGCCCAAGCGGCTCGGGCGGCGGCGTAGGCGTAGGCGGCGGCGGCGGCGGCGGTTCGGGAGGCGGCGGCGGCGGCGTAGGCGTAGGCGGCGTAGACGGCGGTTCGGGAGGCGAGTCGACGGCGGTTCGGGAGGCGGCGTCGGCGGCGAGCAACGCGCTAGCGTGTCCGCGGTCTGTCAATACCCCGCGTGGCGCCAGGCCGGCAACCCCCGCGACCAACGTCGCACGCAGGATGGGCAGGACCGAGAACTGGCCGCTTTTGCTCGCTACCGCCCAGACCACCGGCAAAACCCGACTCGCCGCCCGAGCCGCCAACGCCACGCACACCTTGCGCGGCTGATTGGTCTCTTCCAGCCAAGCCTTAAAACTGTCCCGGTCCTTGATGTCAGCGATTTCGGTCATGCCTCCATCCTAGCGGTGTGCGCCTCGCTTCGGAAGGACGGCGCGCGGAGGTTTTCCCGCCTCCTCGCCGTCCCGGGCTTGACCCGGGATCCATGCCGGAGAGCGTCTGACAGAGTGAGGCGGTCGTGGTCGGGTCTCTGGCGTAGACCCCGGGTCAAGCCCGGGGAGGGGGTTGAGGGGGTGCCGAGAGCGCCAAGCGGAAAGAGGCCCCGGATAGGCCTGCGGCCTTCCGGGGAACAGGATGTTGCTTCGGGCCGCCCACCGCCGGATGTTACTCCGGCCCGCCCTCGGCCATCCTTCCGGCTTTGCGGCGTTTGAAGTAGGCGAAGATGTAGGGTTGGCTGATGCCGAGGATGGCCAGCGCCAGGAACACTGCCGCCAGCGGCTGCACGAAAATCATGGTCCAGTCGCCGTCGAACATCTTCAGGGAGTTCTGTAGGTTGGTCTCCACCATCTCTCCCAAAATCAGGCCGATGGCGATGGGGGCCAGCGCGAAGCCGAAGCGGCGGAAGAGGTAGCCGATCACGCCGAAGATCAGGGCGATGTAGACGTCCATCATCGACTGCGCCAGCGAGTAGGAGCCGACGACGCTGAACGCGAACACGATCGGCCACAGCACCGCCCGCGGGATCAGGGTCACGCGCGCGAACAGCTTGGCCGCGAACAGGCCGAGGGCGAAGAACATCAGGTTCGCGACCATCATGGTGCCGAAAATGGCGTAGACCTTGTCGATCTGCTCGGTAAACAGATGCGGGCCGGGGCGGAGGCCGTGCACCATCAGGCCGACCAGGATCACCGCGGTCGTGCCGCTGCCGGGGATGCCGAGCACCAGGGTCGGCACCATCGCGCCGCCGGTCGCGGCGTTGTTGGCGGCCTCCGCGCCGGCGATGCCCTCGACCGCGCCCTTGCCGAATTCCTCCGGCGTGCGCGACCAGCGCTTGGCCTCGGAATAGCCGATCATGCTGGCGACCGTCGCCCCCTCCGCCGGCAGAATGCCGATGAAGGTGCCGATGCCGCAGGAGCGCAGGACGGTGCGCCAGATCTTGCGATAGTCGGCCATGGACGGCAGCTTCACCGCCTTCATGCTGATGCGCTCCATGACGGTGTTCAGGCTGCGCGATTGCACCAGCAGCTCTGAGAGCGCGAACATGCCGACCAGTACGGGGATGAAGTTCAGGCCCTCGTAAAGCTCGTAATTGCCGAACATGAAGCGCTCGACCCCCGTAATCGCGTCGGAGCCTATGGTGGCGAGCCAGACGCCGAACAGGCCGCCGATCAGGTTCTTGATCGCGCCGCCCTCGCTGATCGAGGCCAGCATGGACAGGCCGAAAATGGTGAGCGCGAAGTACTCCGGCGGGCGGAACTCATAGGCGACGCGGGCCAGCATCGGCGCTGCGATGGCGAGCACGATGACCGAGAAGACGCCGCCGATGGTGCTGGCGACAACGGCGATGCCGAGAGCGCGGCCGGCCTCGCCCCGTTGGGCGAGCGGAAAGCCGTCGAGGCAGGTGGCCGCCGCGGCGGGGGTGCCGGGCGTGTTGATCAGGATGGCGGTGATGGCGCCGGCGAAGGTGGCGCTCACATAGATCGTCGTCATCACCGCGATGGCCGGCACCGGCGCCATGGTCAGCGTGAACGGCAGCAGCAGCGCCGCGCCGGTGGTCGCACCCAACCCTGGCAGCGCGCCAATGATGACGCCGCCGACCGTGGTGATGAAGATCAGGGCCATCAGATAGGGGTCGGCCAGGACAGAGACCATGGCGATGACGGCATCGGCAAACATCGGCTCTACCCGTAATAGGGATCGGTGAGCAGGCCGCGCGGGAAGCGCACCTCCAGCACCAGATCGAAACTGAAGAAGATGACGGCAGTGGTGCCGACGGCGACCAGAGCCGCGACCCACCAGCGCCGCTCGCCCCAGACCATGCAAAGTGTGAACATCACGATGATCAGCGCCAGCATCATGTCGATATAGGTGGCGATCAGGTAGAACACGCCCAGCAGCACGGCGCTGGCCCAGGTCTGATACGGCTCCCAATCGCGGCGGGAGGCGGGCTTGCTGAGGATTTGGGCGATGAGTACGAGGTTGAGCAGGCCGATGACGATCATCACAAAGATCGGAAAGACGCGCGGCTGCATCGAATGGCCGATGATGATCGGCAATGCCTCCTCGAACGTGGTGGAGACGTAAATGACCACGCCGCAGAAGGCGAAGATGAAGACAGGGACCAGGTAGTCGCCCCAGCCGAGGCCTTTGGGCTCATCCGGTGCCGCAGGCTCGGTCATGGAGACCCCTCGCTTTTGCCACCGGCGATCGTCATATCGTAGGCAGGAATGCCTTCGGCCAGCTTGACCCATGGCAGGCGCGGCGCACACCGGACTTGCAGCTTCGGCGGCAGTTGCGCGCGCTGGTTCGCCGTGCCGGTGCGCAAGCTGAAATAGGAGCCCTGTTCGCCGACCACCACACCATAAGCGGATGCGGATGCCGTTGACAATCCTCGCAATAGCAGATCACAATCCTTTCCGGATCGACTTCAGCCTCATACTTGGTTTGACCGCAAAGGCACTGACCGTCGATTTCCATGGGGGTATCCGAACAATGAGGCGTCATCAACACAGTTCCGGGTTAGGTTGGATGCAGGTGCCTCGGGCGCGGGCGTTGTCGCCCGATCACCACATCTGCTCGCACTCGCGGCGGTTTAAGGCGGCATGAGCCGGCAAGATGCCTGGAACCGCCTCATGGCGCTGCCGGATACGATCCGCTCCATCGGGTGGCGGGATTGGGCTCATGCAGGTCGATAATTCGCGCCGTTCCGCGCCGTTGGTATGAGGCCGTCGCATTCCTTTCGAGATCGAAGTCCGCCGTCAGTGAAACACCATGCCTTGGATGTGAAAACCAGCGTCCACATAGAGGGTTTCCCCGGTTATGGCGCTCGTATAGTCGCTCGCCAGCATCAGCGCCGCGCGCCCCACTTCGCAGGCATCCACTGTGCGCCGCAGCGGCGCCTTGCGCACAGTCTCGTTCAACAACTCGTCGAAATGCTCGATGCCGGAAGCCGCCCGGGTGGCGACCGCGCCCGCGGAGATCGCGTTGACCCGGATAGACTTGCCTCCAAGCTCATGTGCCAGGTAGCGCACCGAGGCTTCGAGCGCGGCCTTCACCGGGCCCATGACGTTGTAGTGGTCGATAACCTTCTCGGCGCCGTAATAGCTCAACGTCATGAGGCTGCCGCCCTCGTCCATCAGCGGCTCAGCGAGCTTTGCCATACGGATGAAGGAATGGCACGAGATGAGCATCGACTCGGCGAAACCCTCGGCCGAGCAGTCGGTCAGCCGTCCGTGCAGGTCCTCCTTGCGGGCCCAGGCGATCGCATGAAGCAGAAAATCCAATCGGCCCCATTTCTGCTCGATTGCCGCAAACACGGCCTCCAATTGGCCCGGCTCTGCGACATTGCAGGGCAGGAAAAGTGGCGCGTCCACCTCCTGCGCAAGCGGCTCGACAAAGGGCTTGGCCTTGTCGTTCAGATAGGTGATGGCAAGATCGGCGCCGGCATTCTGGAAATGTTGGGCCGCCGACCAGGCCAGGCTGTGCTCGTTGGCGATGCCGACGACGAGGCCTTTCCGCCCCTTTAGATCGATGACTTCCATTATGATATCGACTCCTTCTTCGACAGTTCGGACTGAGCAAGATTCGTCGTGGCGTGGCCTGGGCCATGGCGGCACCAGACACAGTCGCATGCCGCATGGTCGCAACTCGGATCGCCAAGCGGCGCCCGGTAGCGCCAAACTGCCAGCGGATACACAAGCCGTGTTAACGCCGAGGGCCGATAAAGCCGCCGCAGCTTCGCCACAGTACCGGCGCGGCTCACCCCGCGCAGCGCCCAGCGCCGGCCGCGTGCCCCGGCACTGTTGAAGATGAAGCGGTTGCTGACGCCGGTCCTGAGCAGCGGCAAAAGCTCCCTGCGCCACAGACGCGTGTAGTCAGTACCCTCAAGCAAACTGCGGGCGGCCAAAATGCCCGAGCGCAGGGCATAGCGCATGCCGAAGCCAGCGAGGGCGTCCTGGAAACCAGCCTGCTCGCCGACCACGAGATGCCCTCCTTGTACGCCGGTGCGCGGCAGGCGAAAATTCGCGTAACCGCCGAACGTTTTAGGATCACGCATTTCGAGCCCTGTCTTCTCGCGGAAGAAGTCTACCGTGCGCTCGACATATTCCGCCTGTTGCTTGAAGCCGGTGAACATGCAACTCGCCAACGTACCGCGGCCAGCATGGATCAGCAGATAGGCATAGCCGAGCGGCGCAAGCCGATCATTGAAGGCGATCCAGTTGCCGTCCGGCCGGTCGGTCTCGAAGACATAGCCGGTAGCGATGGCGTCCGCAGTCCTTGGTCCGATCGCGAGAACGGTCGGACCTTCCGGATGCGCTACCCTGTCGCCAAACCGCACCTCCGCGCCAGCGGCAATTGCTTGTTTGAGGAGGCCGGACTCCATGCTGCCGCTGTGGCCACCCCGACGCACCAGATAATAGAGCGGCCGGTCGCCGTGGATTGGATAAGATTCACCCCAGGCATCGAAAGCAACGCCGTCGCGGACCGGATGGCACTCGAAGCTTGTTTCGATGCCGGCAGCGCGTAGCTCGTCGAGCACGTCCTGGCTGTCGCTCCAGTTTTCCATACCCTGAAAATCGCCATGGAAACGGCTTCCGACTGTTTTGTGCCATTCGCGCACGATGACCGGCCGGCCGGCCCGCGCCAGCACGATGGCGCAGGCGAGCCCGGCTGGGCCCGCGCCGACGACCGTCACCGGCTCGTTGGGTGACAAGTCCGGGCGCCCTTTTTCAACTTCAGGCTTTGCGGGTTGCCGCATGAATACCCTCCAACCGCGTCCGTTTCAGTAGCATGGCATTCACCGCCACAAGGGCGGAACTTCCCGACATGGCGAGCGCGGCCACTTCCGGGCTGATGACAAAGGGATAGAAAACGCCAGCCGCCGCCGGAAAAGCGATGACGTTGTAGCCCACCGCCCAGAACAGATTCTGATGCATCTTGCGAAGCGTAGCGCGCGACAACTCGATCGCGCCAACCACGTCATAAGGATCGCTCTTCATCAGCACCACGTCGGCGCTCTCGATAGCGACGTCCGTACCCGCGCCAATCGCAAACCCCACATCGGCCTGCGTGAGGGCGGGTGCGTCGTTGACGCCGTCACCGACCATGCCGACCTTCTTGCCTTGGCTTTGCAACTCCTTGACCTTGTCTGCCTTCTGGCCCGGCAATACGTCCGCCAATACCGTGGTAATGCCAAGACCCGCCGCGATCCGGTCGGCCGTCGCCTGGTTGTCGCCGGTGAGCATCGCCACCTCGACGCCGCGTTCGCGCAGCTTCGCCACCATCGCTGCAGCCGTCGGGCGGGGCGCGTCCGAGATGGCGATCAGGCCGACCAGTTGTCCCGCCTGAGCGATGTGAACAACTGTCTGGCCGGCGCCCTGTAACCGCTTCGCCTCGGACTCCAATTCGCCCATCGCGACGTCGCGTTCGTCCATCAGGCGGCGGTTGCCGAGCAGGATTTCCTGCCCCCCGATCTCGGCCTGCGCGCCTTTACCTTCGATGTTCTGGAAGCCCGACAATTGCTGTTTTTGCAGGTCCGCCGCGCGCTTCGTAATGGCTTGCGCCAGCGGATGGTCGGACCCTTGCTCCACGGTGGCGGCCAGGGCGAGAACCTCGTCTGTCGATATATCCGCAGACGTAACCACCTCGACCACCTCGGGTGCGCCCATCGTCAGTGTCCCCGTCTTGTCAAAGACGACTATGTCGAGCTTGGTCGCATCCTCCAGTGCGCCGGCGTTCTTGAACAGAATGCCGTTCATGGCCCCCAATCCGGTACCCACCATCACCGCCATTGGCGTTGCCAACCCGAGGGCGTCGGGGCAGGCGATGACGAAGACGGTGATCGTCAGCGTCATTGCGAACAGCAAGGGCTCGCCGATCCACCAGAACCATACGGCGAAGGTCGCAAGGCCGATGACGACCGCAATCACGACCAGCCATTGGGACGCCTTATCGGCAAGGAGCTGCGCCGGGGCCTTGGAGTTCTGCGCCTCCTGCACCAGCTTGACGATCTGGGCGAGCGCCGTATCCGCGCCGACTTTGGTGGCGCGATATTTGAAACTGCCGCTTTTGTTGATCGTTGCGCCAATGACCGCATCGCCGGGTTTCTTCGCCACCGGCATGGACTCGCCGGTCAGCATGGATTCGTCGACTTGCGACTCGCCCTCAAGAATTTCACCGTCGACAGGAATCTTATTCCCGGGCCGGATCACCACCACATCGTCCTTCAGGACTTCCGCGGTGGAAACCTCGAGTTCACGGCCGTCGCGAAGCACCATGGCCATGGGTGGCGCCAGATCCATTAG
>CAXBDI010000002.1:0-77872 GCA_963974445.1 uncultured Alphaproteobacteria bacterium | reverse complement strand
TTGCTGAAACGGCTGCGCGTCACCCGCATCGCCAATCTGGCGGAACGCGCCCGCAGCGCCAGTCATGCCAAGATCGCCGGCATCGTGCTCGGCCGGCAGGAGCGCTCTAACGCCCGCGGCAATCGCTACGCTTTCGTCCAGCTATCGGATTCGACCGGCATGGTGGAGGTCACGGTGTTCAGCGAAGTGCTGGCCGGCGCCCGCGAGGTTCTGGACAGCGGCCATCCGGTGATGATGAGCGTCGAGGTCCGCCTCGATGGCGACAGTCTGAAGATCACCGCCCACAGCATCGACGATCTGGAGCGGGTCGCCGCCACCCGTACCGAGGCGCTGAAGGTCTTCGTGAACGACACGGTCCCGCTGCCCTCGATCCAGCACCACCTGACCGCCGAGGCCGGCGGCCGCGGCCAGATCAGCATCGTCCTCGGCCTCGACCCTATGCGCGAGGTGGAGATCGACCTGCCCGGCCGCTACACCGTCACCCCACAGGTGGCGGCCATGCTCAAGGCCGTGCGCGGCGTCGTGGATGTGGAGCAGGTGGCGCGGATTTAGGTGTGCGCCCTCGACCTTCCCCTTGTCCCGGGCTTGACCCGGGATCCATGCCAGAGCTTTGAAGTTACACCGCCATTGTGCCATCAGCACTCAGGTATGGATGCCGGTCAAGCCCGGCAAAATTGGCGGTGGATGTGGAGCAGGTGGCGCGGATTTAGCCGCCCGCCCCTTCACGCTGCGCCTGTCGAAGGGTGCGCCGCCCGCAGCTTCGGAAACACATCCTGCGCGATGCGTTCCATCATTGGTTCCTGCTCGGCCACGGCGGGATAGTACAGCACCAGCTCACTGAAGCCCGCCTCCATAATTCTCCCAGCGTAGTCCTCGAACGCACCGACGGATTCGTAGTAGGCGAACGCGCCGCCGCTTCTGCGGGCGGTCGGGTCGTACATCAGGTACGAGCGGCGCAGCGTCGCCGGATCGCGGCCGGCCTTGGCGCAGGCCTCGTCAACGATAGCGATTTTCTCGCGGGCCTCGGCCAATTGCTTGTCGAAGCTGTCGGCGAAACTCATGGTGTTCCAGGTATCGGCGGCGCGGGCGGCAAACCGGCACATGACAGGGCCGAGCGCGCCGATGATGATCGGCGGACGTGGTGACTGTATCGGGGCCGGTCGCGTAACGGCGTCCTTGATGCTGTAGTACTCGCCGTCGAAGCTGGATGTGTCGTTCGACAGCAGCCGGTCGACGATCTGCACATACTCCTTAAACCGCGCGACGCGCTCCTTGCCGTCCCAGTTCGGGATGCCCATCATGGCGTAGCTGGGATCGATGGCGATGCCGGTGCCGAGCCCAACTTCCAACCGCCCATTCGAGACGTGGTCGAGAGTCTGCGCCTGGCGGGCCAGCATCGCCGGATGGCGCAGCGGAATTTGCGTGACATATGTCGCGATCCGCAGCTTTGCCGTCGCCAGCGCCACCGCGGTCAGCGAGATCCAGCCCTCGAACCAGGGGCGAGAGACATCGGACCAGTCGCAGAAATGGTCCGCGCCCGCGAAGATATCGAAGCCGCAATCCTCCAGGTTCTTCGCCTTGCGGATCAGGGTCGGCATGTCGTCGTTCGGCAGGACGAGCGAACCAAAGCGAACTGCGTGGCTCATACGGGCGTTCCTTCTGTAGAGAAGTGCGTCAGACGTTATAGATATCGAGCGGCACGTCGACCTTGTCGTTCAGGAAAACCACCTTCTTGGCCATAATCTTCAACGCCCCCTCCCGCCGGGCCAGACCGTACTCATACCTCCCGCCATGCACGCGTGCGCCTTTGTGCATGTGGTAGAGGTGCACGGTCCAACTGGCCGCGACCTGCATCTCGTCCGCGGTGCCATCCAGGATCAGCACATTGCCGACCACGTGACAGGACCGCGGCATCGGCGTCGAGGCGTAGCTGTCGCGGGAAAGGATGCGGTAGACGCGGTCGTCAAGGCCGGTTTTGTCGGGCATGTACATCAGCGCCATCTCGACCTCCGGATCGGCGGTCAACTCGGTCTCGTTGGCCCAGGCGGGAATCCAGAACGTGGCCTCATCCCAATAGCAATCGAGCCAGCCCTGCCAGTCGCGGGTGTCCAGGCAATAGGCCTCCCGGTAGAGCAGGCGTTCGACCTCCAGTTGGAGGGTGGGGGAGGGGAAGGGGGTCATGCGCCCAGCGCCCCTATGCTATCCCGACAGGCGTCATTGCGAGGCCGCGCAGCGGGCGAAGCAACCCATCGGCGTTGGCGCCAAGCTCGGGCGTAGGTGGGTTGCCGCGTCGCCTGCGGCTCCTCGCAATGACGCCGGTTGAAGGTCTCACCCATCGCTCATCAACTCACGCCAGCGGCGGTATTGGCCGACATAGTGGGTCTCCGGGTCCCAGCGGGAGTTGCTGGAGGCCGGCGTCATGCCCAGGGCTTTGGCGTCCTCATCCGGCCCCTCGACAACCGTGTCCCAGCCGCGAACGAAACTGTTCCACGGCTCGGCGGAGGCGTGCGCGCCCGTCTGCGTATCCTCCAGCGCCGCCGAATCGTCCGTCGTCGCCAACCCGGCGCCTAGAAAGAAATCCCTGAACTTGCTCATCCTCGCGACCCGCGCCTCGCGGCTCTCGCCCTTGCGTGCGATGCAGTAGACCTTGATCTCCGTCCGGCTGGCGCTCAAAGGGATCAGTACGCGGATTTGGGTGGAGGACTGGTCCATCAGGAACAGGTTCGGGAACAGGAACAGGTTGCGTCCCCGCGCGCACATCCAATCCCACTTCACCGGCCCGACCCGCGGCTCGACCTCGCCCCGCGCCTCCCACAAGGGCGCTGCCGAAGGATCGCCGCGCTGCGTCCAGATCAGGTTGTGGCCGCCGCCCAGGTCATACGCGCCGTTGCGCAACTCCCCGGAAAAGCGCGAAACGTCGGTGGATTTCATGCCCGACGCATTGCCCTTGATCTGGTCCCGCCGCTTCACGGTATTGGCGAAGTTCCGGTGCACCGTGGTGACGTGGTAGGCATCGACGCCGTTCTCCGCCTGGAGTTTCCAATTGCCGTCAACGATGTAGCTGGAGACGCCCGGCAGCACTTCCAGCCCATCCGGCGACTGGTCGGCCAGCATGTCGATGATCGTCGCCGCTGCACCTAAGTGCTCGGCCAAGGGCGGGGCCTGCTCGTTCAGGGTGGCGAAGACGAAGCCGCGGTAGCTCTCGACCCGAGGGACTTTGCGCAAGGCGTAACAAGCGGGGTCCTCGCCCGCTGGCTCCTTGATCTTCAGGCAGCGCCCGTCATTGCCGGCAAAGCTCCAGCCATGATAGCGGCAGACCAGCACCCGGGCATTGCCGCGCTGGGTCGGCGTCAGCAGCGCCCCGCGGTGGGCGCAGGCGTTCAACAACCCACCGACCGAGCCGTCATCGCGGCGGTTGACGATCACCGGCTCGCGTCCCAGCCTGACCGTATAATAATCTCCGGGCTTTGGAATTTGCGATTCGTGGCAGACATAGGTCCAGGACTGCTCGAAAATCCGCTCCTGTTCGGCGGCAAAGACATCGGTGTCGGTGTAGATGCGCCGGTGCACACGGAAGACCCGATCTTCCGGCCGGTCGTCGATCAATCCTGCAAAGTTGCTTTGTAACATGGGCAGAGGCTCCTCACTGGCGCTATCCTAGCGTTCCCCACCGTCCCTGCCCAGCCGAGAGAGACCGCCCCATGGCCGCTATCGACGACCTGCTCGCCACCATGGCGCAATTGCGCAACCCGGATGGCGGCTGCCCCTGGGACCTGGAGCAGGACTTCGCGACCATCAAGCCCTACACCATCGAGGAAGCCTACGAGGTCGCCGACGCCATCGACCGCGGCGACCTGGACGATCTGCGCGGCGAGTTGGGCGATCTGCTGCTGCAAGTGGTCTACCACGCCCAGATGGCGGCGGAGCAGGGGGTGTTCGCGTTCCAGGACGTGGCTCGCGCCATCAACGACAAGATGATCGCCCGCCACCCGCACGTGTTCGCCTCCGCCGAGGTACGGACCGCGGCGGCCCAGACCGACGCCTGGGAACAGCAAAAAGCCGCAGAGCGTGCGGCGAAGGCAGCGGCGCAGGGACGGCCAGCCAGCGTCCTCGACGACGTGCCGCTCGCCCTCCCAGCGCTGATGCGGGCGGGAAAGCTGGGCAAGCGGGCGGCGGGGGTCGGCTTCGACTGGCCGGACACCGAGGGGGTCCTGGCGAAACTGCGTGAGGAAATGCTGGAGATCGAGGAGGCGCTGGCCGACGGCTCACCCGACGCGGTAGCCGAGGAAATCGGCGACCTGCTGTTCGCCGCCGCCCAACTGGCGCGCAAGGCCGGCTGCGATGCCGAGGAAGCCCTGCGCCTCGCCAACCTCAAGTTCACAGGCCGATTCAAAGCGATGGAAGCGGCGGCCACGGTGGAGAACTCCAGCCTTTCCCATGAGGGGATGGATAGATTGCAGCAGCGTTGGATCGCGGCCAAGAACGATACCAGCGGCACAATTTCCTGACCTCACCAGCCCACCCTTCACCTCAAGTAGGGCCGCAAGGCGTGCATCAAGCGGCGAGGCGGAGGGATTGGCGGCTGACGTCTCGCCATACCCGGCTAAGTCGGGCACCAGAACGCGGCGGCCCTCTCCGACCAACTCGGCCAGACCCAGCATGGCGGCGGCATTGGCGCCACCACCATGCCAGTAACCGAGGCCGTCCTCGCTACAGCGCTGCTTGGTGCTTTCATTACAGGAATATAATCTTGACAAATTCGAACACAGGCAGTATAATTTTGGCCCGATTGTGCTGAGGAGCCTCTACCCATGTCCACGCTCGCCGTCCACCACTCGGTTGTGCTATGCGAAGGTTTGTTAACACCGAGGCAGCGCCTGTTCTGCGCCCGGATTGCTGCCGGCGCTTCGGGGGCGGAGGCGGCGCGGCAGGCAGGATATTCCGCCAACGCCGCAACACAACAGGCGTCCCGCTTGCTGAATCAGGCCAAAGTCCGGCAGGAGGTCGACCGCATTGTCGCCGATCAGCGCCACCTACAGCAGGCCGCCCTCGACCGCATGTTGAGCAAGGTGGAGACGGTCTACAGCCACGCCATCCGGCAGCGTCAATGCGCAGCCGCTCTCAAAGCTATCGAGATGGAGGCGGTGTTGCGCCAGAGCGGCGCCCGCTCTCTGCCGCAAGCCGTATCGCCCGCCGATTTGCAGGGTGAGGCCGACGCAGCCAGCGACGACGATATTCAGCCTTGAGCGGAAGCCACGCCCGATCCGATCCAGCGGTGAAATGCGCTAGTCCTCGCCGGCCATCGCACTCGGCGTTGGCCTGAGCAGGGCGGGTGCCAGCGTTTCAATCTGCCGGACGATGGCGATCATCGTATCGGTGACCAGATGACTTTGCGGCAGCAGCGCCCGTGATTTCTCGTCCATATACAGCGGTCTGGCAAACTCCAATTGCAGCGCGTGCAGTCCAACCGCCGGCCGGCCGTAATGTTGGGTGATGAAGCCGCCGGCATAGGGATAGTTGCGGGCGACGCTCAGCCCGGTCGCCTGCGCAGCGCGGCTTGCGGCTTGCGGCAGAGCGTTGGCGCAGGCCCGCCCGAAACCATCGCCCAGCACCAGATCCGGCAGGCGCTCCCCCGGCAATTGGGGCATGGAGTGCAGGTCGAGCAGCACCACGTATCCGAACCGCGCCCGGCCCGCCAATAGCAGGTGCGACAGCGCCCGGTGGTAGGGTCTGTGGCCGTTCAGCCAACGCGCCTCGCCCTCCGCCAAGGTGAGGCGACGGCGGTTGACGGTTTGCTTCGGAGGCAAAAACCGGGGAAACGTGCCAAGCCCGGCTCTTACCCGCCCGGAGTCGCTGACCAGCCGCGGCGGCACCGCCTCACGGAACATGCCGGCATCCCACTCGGTTGCGGCCCGATTGGTGTCGCAATAGGCGCGCGACCAGCGGTTGGTCAGCACCGGCAGACCGAGGTCCTGCAGCCGGGCCGACAGACTGTCCAGATGCGGGTCCTCCAGCATGCCGATGTCGGCATCCGGATTGATGGCATCCCGTGCGTCTTCTGGTATGGCGGCACCGCTATGCGGAACCGACAGCACGCAGGGCACCCGCCATTCGGCCGGCCACACCAGCTTGTATGGCGGCGGCGCGGGGCTTCCGCCGGAAGCGGCAGGAGGATCTGGTGCGGCCACGGTCCCTAGGCCCTGATCAAGGCCGCATCGCGGCGCGTTGCTAGCGTTTCAGCCCAAACGCCTGAAAGCGCTTGTTGAAGCGGGCGATCTGGCCGCCGGTATCCAACAGCCGCTGATTGCCGCCGGTCCAGGCCGGATGCACCAGCGGATCGACGTCCAAGCGCAGCGTGTCGCCCTCTTTGCCATAGGTGGAGCGGGTCTTGAACTCGGTGCCGTCGGTCATGATGACGGTGATCTCGTGGTATTCCGGGTGAATATCGGCTTTCATCGGGTCCCTCGCTAACAAAACGCTCGTATAATCGGGCCGGCGCTGCTGTGCAAGGCATTAGCCGCGCAGTGCGGCCAACTTGTCGGAATAAGTCGCGCCAATTACGTGCCGCCGGATCTTCATGTTGGGCGTCAGCATCGAGTTATCTGTGGTGAAGGGGTCTGCGATCAGCCGGAAACGGCGAACCCGTTCCGGTTGGCTCAGGCGCTTGTTGACCCGGTCGACCACCGCTTCGATGTGGTCGTGAAACCCGTTGTCACTGGCCAAACTCGCCAGGTCCGTCGGTTTGCTGAGCGACTTCGCCCAGTCGCGGGCGCCATCGGCGTCCGGCACGATCAGGGCGACGAGGTAGGGCTGCTTGTCGCCGACCACCATGGCTTGCGCGATTTCCGGCTCCAGTTGCAAAAAGCCCTCCACCCGCTGCGGCGAGAGAGTATCGCCGCCGGATAGCACGATGATGTCCTTCTTGCGGTCGGTGATCTTGATGAAGCCATCCGCATCGATCTCGCCAACATCGCCGGTGTGCACCCACCCGTCCTTCAGCGCATCGGCGGTGGCGGCAGGGTCGTTCCAGTACCCCAGCATCGTCAGCTCGCCGCGCACCAAAATCTCCCCATCCTCGGCGATCTTTACCTCTACACCCGGCATCGCGGGGCCAACCGTATCCAGTTTGATCTTGTGCGCGCGGTTGCAGGAGATCACCGGCGCGGTCTCGGTCTGGCCATAGCCTTGCAGCAGTCGCAGCCCCAGCGCCGTAAAGAACAGGCCGATCTCATAGTTCAACGGCGCACCGCCGGAGATCAGTGCCTTGATCCGCCCGCCGAACCGGTCCCGCACTTTGCTGCGCACCAGCCTGGTCAGGACGCTATCCATGATGCGCTCGCCCAGCGAAAGTTTGCCGGTCAGGTAGTTCTTCTTGCCCAGTTCCACGGTCTTCCAGAACAGCTTCTGCCGCAGTTCCGGCTGGCTGCGCAGGCCGGAGATGACTCGTCCGTGCAAGGTCTCATAGAGGCGCGGCACGGCGGTCATGATCGTCGGCTTGGCCTCCGCCATGTTGCGGGCCAGCGCCTCGACGCTCTCCGCGTAGTAGATCTGCGCGCCAATCGAGAGCGGAAAGAACTGGCCGGCGGTGTGCTCGTACGAGTGGGAGAGCGGCAGAAACGACAGGAACACCTCGTCCTCCGGGTAGCGGTCGTCCAACTCGTAGAGCAGATCGCACGCGCCCATGGCGTTGCAGAGGATCGCGCCGTGGCTCAGCATCACGCCCCTCGGCTCGCCGCCGGTGCCGGAGGTGTAGATCAGGCAGGCGAGATCGCTTCGGCTGGCCCGGTGCATCGGTGCCGGCGGCGCGGCGGCACGCGCAGCCTTGCCGGCGGCCAGCAGGTCGGCCCAGGCTTGCACCGGTTTCGTCGTATTGGCGGGTGGCGGGCCATCGATCAGGATCAGGCGTTCGACACTATCGATCTGAGCGGCGGCAGGCAGCACCCGCTCCAGCAGGTCGGATGTCGAGACAAAGACGAAGCGCGTGCCGCTGTCGCTCAGAATATGGACGTGATCGTCTGCCGTGTTGGTGATGTAGGCCGGCACGGTGACGCCGCCGGCGCTCATAATCGCGATATCGGCCACCAGCCATTCAGGGCGGTTTTCCGCGACAATGCCAACCCTATCGCCCGGCTTCAGTCCCAGGTCGGCCAGAGCGTGTGCGCAGTCGGCGATCAGTCCGGCCACCGCTGCGAACGACTGGCTGGTGTAGTCTTCGCCTGACTTGCTCCACAGGAATGGCTTGTCGCCATAGTGCGCCAGCTTCTCGAACGCCATTTCAGGCAGCGACGACCAGCCCAGATAGGGCTCTAACGCGCGCCGCCGCGCAGGGTCGGTGATCTTGTCGAGGGCGTCTGCCAAAGCCGTCTCTCCCTGTGACTTTCGCGCGGGTTGGTCCCGCGCCTTCGCCCTCTTATATCGGCTGAGTACCTTGTGGAGTAAAGCCTATGCCCGACGCTTCCGTTGCCGACGCTGTCCTCGCCGATTTGCCGGCCTGGGATCTGACCGACCTCTATTCTGGGCTGGATGCGCCGGAATTGCAGGACGATTTCCAGGCCGCCGACGCAGCGGCCAAAGCGTTCGCCGCCAAGTACGAGGGCAAGCTCGCGTCGCTGTCCGCCCAAGGCGTCGCCGACGCGATCGGCGCCTACGAGGACCAGAGCGAACGCTTTGGCCGGATCATGAGCTTCGCCGGTCTGAAACATGCGGAGAACCAGGTCGACCCACAGGTCAGCACCTTCTATCAGGACGCGCAGGAGCGAGTGGTGACGATCTCCAGCCACCTGCTGTTCTTTACCCTGGAACTGAACAAGATCGACGACGCGGTTGTCGAGAAATGGCTCGCTACGAAGGCAATGGCGCACTATGCGCCATGGCTGCGCAATGTGCGGATCAACCGCCCGCACCAACTCTCCGACGAGTTGGAGAGGTTTCTGCACGAGCAGCACGTGGTCGGCTCCGCCGCCTGGAACCGCCTGTTCGACGAGACCATGGCCGGCTTGCGCTTTACCGTCGATGGCGAGGAGTTGACCAGCGCCCAGGCGCTGCACCTGCTGACCGACGCTTCGCCGGCAAGGCGCAAGGCGGCGGCGCTGGCGCTGGGCGAGGTCTTCACCCAGAACCTCGGCCTGTTCGCGCGCATCACCAACACTCTGGCGAAGGACAAGGAGATCGACGACCGCTGGCGCAAATACCCGCGCCCGGTCTCGGCCCGCAACATGGCCAACCAGGTCGAGGACGAGGTGGTCGACGCGTTGGTCACGGCGGTGCGCGACAGCTATCCGCGCCTGTCGCACCGCTACTACGCGCTGAAGGCGAAGTGGATGGGGTCCGACAAGCTCGACTATTGGGACCGCAACGCGCCGCTGCCCGACGCCGACGACCGCACCATCGGTTGGGACGAGGCGCGGGAGACCGTGCTGGCGGCCTATAGCGGCTTCTCGCCGGATCTGGCTGCGGTGGGGCAGAAGTTCTTCGACAACGCCTGGATCGACGTGCCGACCCGCCCAGGCAAGTCGCCCGGCGCCTTCGCCCACCCCTGCGTCCCCAGCGCTCACCCCTATCTGCTGCTGAACTACCAGGGCAACGTGCGGGATATGATGACCCTGGCGCACGAGCTCGGCCACGGCTGCCATCAGGTGTTGGCCGGCGAAAAGCAGGGCCACCTGGTCAGCCAGACGCCGCTGACGCTGGCCGAAACCGCGTCGGTGTTTGGCGAGATGCTGACCTTCCGCCGTGTGCTGGATGCTGAAAAAGACCCCGCCAAGCGCCGCATCCTGCTGGCCGGCAAGGTCGAGGACATGCTGAACACCGTCGTCCGCCAGATCGCCTTCTATTGCTTCGAGGAGAAGGTGCACGCCGGCCGGCGCGAGGGCGAGCTGACGGCGGAGCAGATCTGCGACTACTGGATGGAAATCCAGGCGGAAAGCCTCGGGCCGGCGGTCCGCTTTGACGACACGTACCGCGGCTACTGGACCTATATCGGCCACTTCATCCACTCGCCGTTCTACGTCTACGCCTATGCCTTCGGCGATTGCCTGGTGAACGCCCTCTACGCCGAGTTTCAGCGCAACCCCGACGGCTTCCAGGAGAAATACCTGACTTTGCTCGCCTCCGGCGGCCGCTACCGCCACAAGGAGTTGCTGGCGCCATTCGGCCTCGACGCCAGCGACCCGGCGTTCTGGAACCAGGGCCTCGACATCATCTCCGGCATGATCGACGAGTTGGAGGGGTTGGATGTTGCATAGTGCCTGTGCATCTTACTTAACTTTCTCCTCCCCGGGCTGGACCCGGGGCCCATGCCTGAGCTTTGGCGGCAAGCGAGGCAGTGAGGCTGGCGCTCTGGCATGGATCCCGGGTCAAGCCCGGGAGGGAAGGAAGGCGGCGTGCCCGGCTATGTGTACATCTTAGCCAGTCAAAAGAATGGCACACTTTAAACGGGATCCACAACGGACCTTGCGCGACGAGTTGGCGAGCATAAGGGAAAGGTTGTCGATGGATTTTCGGCCAAATACGGCGTTACCCGACTGGTATATTCCGAGGATTTTGCGACTCTGTTCGATGCTCGACAACGTGAAAGGCAGATAAAGAAATGGCGGAGAGCTTGGAAGATCGAGTTAATAGAGGCCTCGAATCCGAATTGGGAGGATTTGGCAAAATTTCTATGAACTTTCCACCCACCACCTCCTCCCCGGGCTGGACCCGGGGCCCACGCCTGAGACTTTGTGCCAAGCGAGGCGGTGAGGCTGGCGCTCTGGCATGGATCCCGGGTCAAGCCCGGGACGGAGGATAGGGGCTTGCCCATGACCCCCGACGACGAGGCCTCCCGCTTCGGGCGAAGGGCGAGGCGCTATGTCGGCACGTCGCGCACGGTCGGCTCGCTGGCGGCGAAGGTCGCGGGGGAGCACTATCTCGGCCTGAAAATGGACCGGGAGAAGCACGCGGTGACGCTGCGCAAGGCGCTGGGCGGCCTGAAGGGGCCGCTGATGAAAGTGGCGCAGATCCTGGCCTCCATCCCCGACGCCCTGCCCAAGGAATACGCCGAAGAATTGCGCCAACTTCAGGCGAACGCGCCGCCGATGGATTGGCTGTTCGTGCGCCGCCGCATGACCGGCCAATTGGGCGCCGGCTGGCAGGAGCGATTCGCCGACTTCAGCCAGGACGCCGCCCACGCCGCCTCCCTCGGCCAGGTGCACAAGGCGACCCTGCACGATGGCCGGCAGGCGGCGGTGAAGCTGCAATATCCAGATATGGCCAGCGTGGTCGAGGCCGATCTCAGCCAACTGAAGCTGATCTTTTCGCTCTACTCGCGCTTCGACAAGGCGATCCAGACTGAGAACATCTTCGAGGAAGTCTCCGCCCGCCTGCGTGAGGAGTTGGATTACGAGCGCGAGGCGAAGCAGATGCGCCTCTACGCAAACATGCTGGCGAATGAGCCCGGCGTGCATATACCGGAGCCGGTTGAGGACCTCTCCACCGGCCGCTTGCTGACCATGACCTGGCTGGACGGCGTGCCGCTGCTGGACGCGGCGCAACGCCCGGCGGAACAGCGCAACCGGATTGCCTACAACATGTTCCGCGCCTGGTATGTGCCGTTCTACAATTACGGCATCATCCATGGCGACCCACATCTCGGCAACTACACGGTGCGGCAAGACAACAGCATCAACCTGCTGGATTTCGGCTGTATCCGCGTGTTTCCATCCAGCTTTGTCGAGGGCGTGATCGACCTCTATAAGGCCATCCGCGATCACAACGAAGCGTTGGCGGTGCACGCATACGAAACTTGGGGGTTCGAAAAGCCGTCCAAGGAGTTGATCCAGGTGCTGAACCTGTGGGCGGAGTTCGTTTATTCACCGCTGATGGAAGACAAGGTCCAAAAGATCCAGCAGAGCGAAAACAGCCATTACGGTGCGCAGGTCGCCGAAAAGGTGCATACCGAACTGCGCAAGCTGGGCGGGGTTCGCCCGCCGCGCGAGTTCGTCATGATGGACCGCGCCGCCATCGGCCTCGGCAGCGTCTTTATGCACCTGAAGGCGGAGATTAACTGGCACCGCCTGTTCCACGACCTGGTGGAGGACTTCGACACGGCAGCACTGGCAAAGCGGCAGGCGAAGGCATTGGCCGACGTCGGGCTGGAGCCGGCAGTATGAGGCTGGCTCTGGCAGTCCTCTTGTTGGCGCTGGCATTCAGGCCGGCTGCCGCCGATGCGCCCCGTATCGTGGTGTCGATCAAGCCACTGCATGGCTTGGTCGCGGCCCTTCTGGAAGGGCTGGCCAAGCCGGAACTTTTGCTGGAAGGCGAAGCCACTCCGCATGCTTTCACGCTCAAGCCGTCGGCCCGTCAGGCGTTGCAGAGGGCCGACGTCGTTGTCTGGATCGGGCCGGGAATGGAGGAGTTCCTGGTCAAGCCGCTGAGCGTGCTGCCGGATCGGGTGCGCACCGCAGCCTTGATGCAGGAGACGCCGGACCTGCATTTGTTGCCGCTGGCGGAAACGCACGGCGGCGATCACCATGCAGACGACGGCGATGCTCACGATCCGCACATCTGGCTATCGCTTTCAAACGCTCGGCGGATTGCCGCCTATCTGGCGGAGGTGTTCGCGCCGTTGGTCCCGGCCAGGCAGTTAGAGGCCAACGCATTGGTGCTGGATCAGAAGCTCGTGGCGCTCGACCGGGAAATCGCGGCTAGGCTGGCGCCTGTGCGGGACCGGCCCTTCGTCGTGTTTCACCCGGCCTATAACTACTTCGTCGAAGCCTACGGCCTGCGTCAGGTGGGCGTGCTGGCGCTCTCGCCAACCATCGGCGCCAGCGCCCGGCATCTGGGCGACGTGAGGGGGGCAGTAGTAGCGGGACAAGCCATCTGCGCCTTCCGCGAGCCGCAGTTTTCGGAGCGCGCCGTCGCGGGATTGGTGCGCGGCACCAGCCTCAGGCAAGGCGTGCTGGACCCGTTGGGCGCGAGCGTGCCGGCAGGGCCGGCGGCCTATCAACTAACGCTCTCCGGCCTCACCGATATGCTGGTCGACTGCCTTACGCCTTAGGCCGCCGGGCCCATTGCAGCAAGTTCACGACGGTGAGCAGGGCGACCACCGCGCCGAACCAGCCGAAGCCGCCGGCGAACGCCAGGGCTTTTAAAGTGCTGGTCTTTGCGGCTACATCCAGCCGCGCTCTTTGTAGTATTTCAACGCGCCGTCGTGCAGCGGTGCGGAGAGGCCCTCCCTGATCATATCCTCTGGCTTCAGGTCGGCGAACGCCGGGTGCAGCTTGCGGAACTGCTCGAAATTGTC
Source organism: uncultured Alphaproteobacteria bacterium (assembly GCA_963974445.1). Classification (GTDB taxonomy): domain Bacteria; phylum Pseudomonadota; class Alphaproteobacteria; order Bin95; family Bin95; genus JACKII01. The sequence continues at coordinate 64,590 of CAXBDI010000002.1, read as the reverse complement.
GAACACCGCCTTCACCAGGACATAGACCACCTCGGCCGGGACGTTGGAGGATGACACGAGGGTTGCGCTGACGCCAAAGGTCTTCGTGTCGTCCGGATTGCCGCTATACATGCCGCCGGGGATCGTTGCATAGCGATAGAAGCTGTTGTCGGCCACCAGCTTGTCGATGGCGGGGCCGGTCACGTTGACCAGCTTGGCATTGCAACTGAAGACGGTCTCTTGGGTCAGCGCCGACGGGTGGCCGACCAGCCAGAAATACGCGTCGATCTTGTCGTCGCAAAGCGCCTGCCCGGTCTCGGCGGACTTCAGTTCGGATGCGAGCGCCAGGTCCGCACGCCCCCACCCGAGGGCAGCCTCCAGCACTTCCCACGTACCGCGGGTGCCGCTGCCAGCATTGCCAATGTTGAGGCGTTTGCCCTTGACGTCGTTGATGTGAGTGATGCCGCTGTCCGCTCTGGCCAGCATCGTGACCGGCTCCGGATACACGCCAAACACCGCCCTCAACCCTTCGAACGGCCCAAGGCTCTCGAATTCCGAGGTGCCGTGGTAGGCGTGGTACTGCCAGTCGGATTGGGTGACACCGAACTCCAACTCGCCGGCGCGGATGGCGTTGATATTGTAGATGGAGCCGCCCGTGCTCTCCGCCGAGCAGCGGATGCCGTGCTTCTTGCGGTCGCGATTGATCATCCGGCAGATCGCGCCGCCGGTCGGATAATACACGCCCGTGACGCCGCCGGTGCCGATGGAGACGAAACGCTGCTCTGCGGCGGCCGATACCGATAACCCGCCCATAAGCGCGACGGTTACAAGCATGATCGAGAATTTCATCGCTGTCTCCGATCTTATGGTCCGATTGCTGAGTGTAGCCGATACTGCCTGCTCTTCCATAGTGCTCGCGGGGGGGCACGCTCATTCGCCGTGCAATGCTGCGTCCACTGCCTCGCCCAACAAACTCACCGCCAGCTCCAACTCCTGTTGGCTGGCATTGTAGGGCGGGGCGAGCGAGACATGGTCGCCCTGAACGCCGTCTATGGTGCCGCCCATCGGATAGCAGATCAGCCCGCGGGCCAACGCCTCCTGCGCCAGGCGGGCGTGCCGCTTTTCTTTGGGATCGAAGACGGCCTTAGTCGAACGGTCGGCAACGAATTCCAGGCTCCAGAAATAGCCGCGGCCGCGAATGTCGCCCACGTGCGGATGGTTGCCGAAGCGGTCGTGCAGCATGGCTTCGAGGCGCGGCCCGTTGTTGTGGACGTGGTCGATCAGGCCCTCGTCGCGCAGCACCTGCTGCACCGCCAAGCCCGCGGCGCAGGCAACCGGGTGGCCCATATAGGTGTGGCCGTGGGTGAAAACGCCTGAGCCCTGCTCGAACGCATCGACGACGCCCTGGCTGGCGACGACGCAGCCGATAGGCTGGAAACCGCCGCCCAGTCCCTTGGCCATGACGATCAGATCGGCCTGCACGCCATCGTGCTCCAGCGCATAGAGCGTGCCGCAGCGGCCCATGCCGCTCATGACCTCGTCGGCGATGAACAGCACGCCATGCGCGTCGCAAATCTCGCGGATGCGGGTGAAGTAGCCGGGCACCGCCGGCGCGCTGCCGAGGGTGGCGCCGACCACCGGCTCGGCCACAAATGCCGCGACTGTTTCCGGCCCCAGGCGTTGGATTTCCGCCTCCAACTCATTGGCGACGCGCTGGCCGTATTCGGCTTCGCTTTCGTCGTCGCGGCGGTCGCGGTAGGCGTAGCAGGGGGCGATATGGCTGGCGGCGTCGGTCAGCAGCGGTGCGTAGGGGGCACGGCGGGCCGCGTTGCCGCCGACGGCCAGCGCGCCCAGGGTGTTGCCGTGATAGCTCTGGCGGCGGGCGACGATGCGGGTGCGCTGCGGCTCGCCCTTTTCCAGCCAGTACTGGCGCGCCATTTTGATCGCACTCTCGATGGCTTCCGAGCCGCCGGAGACGAAGAACGCCCGCGCCATGTTGGCCGGCGCGTGCGCGATGATATCGTCCGCCAACGCCTCCTGCGCCGAATTGCTGAAAAAGCCAGTGTGGGCGTAGTCGAGCCGGCCGATCTGCTGGCGGATGACCTCCACCACTTTGGGATGGCTGTGGCCGAGGCAGGAGACCGCGGCGCCGCCCGACGCATCCAGATAGCGCTTGCCCTGGTCGTCGAAAATGAACGAGCCCTCGGCAGCCACCGCGGTCAGCGGCGGAGTGGCGAACGAGCGGGGGAAGACATGGTTGGGCATCGGCAGGGTTCCTCGTGCATGCGATGCGTCGACTCTAGCGCCTGCATCGTGGCATCGCTATGGTCCGCTTTCCCGATCTCGCCCGCCTGGAGCCTGGCCCACAGCATGGACCTGAAAGACCACATCCGCGGCATCCCGGATTTTCCGAAACCCGGGATCCTGTTCTACGATATCTCCACCCTGCTGGCGGAGCCGAAGGCGTGGCGTCATACGGTCGACCGGCTCGCGGAAATCGTCGGCCCGCATAAGCCCGACGTGCTGGCCGGTATCGACAGCCGCGGCTTTCTGGTGGCCGCACCTCTGGCTTTAGCGCTCGGCTGCGGCTTCACCATGGTGCGCAAGGCGGGCAAGCTGCCGGGCGCGACGGTGGCGTACTCCTACGACCTGGAGTACGGTGCCGACACTATCGAAATCCAGCAGGATGCCATAGCCGCCGGTCAGCGCGTGGTGATCCTGGACGACCTGTTGGCGACCGGCGGCACCATGGCGGCGGCGGTCGAGTTGTTCCGCAAGGTCGGGGCAGAGGTCGCGGGCTCGGCTTGTATTATCGAGCTCACGTTCCTGAATGGCCGCAGCAAGCTGGACGTGCCGTTCAGCGCCCTAGTCGCTTACGACGACTGACCCCACATGCCATCCGATTTTCTGGCCAGCGGGCTGCGGCGTGAGCTATGCCGGAGTCGCGGTGAGGTTGTTGCAGCACTGTCGGTCGGTCGGGATAGGGTGGCGGCGCTGTTTTCGCCGCCTGCCTACTCTCCCTGAATGACCGCCTACTCCGCCGCGACCCGCGTCGCCGAGAGTTCGTCGTCCATCTTCCACTGTTTGATTACCGGCAGCACCTCTTTGATGTACAGTTCGATGCCGGCTTTGGCGTCCGGGAAGGGGATGCCGCCGAAGCGGAATGAGGTAGCCAACTCAAAATCGCCGACGATCTCCCGCCGCTCCTCCAGTACCCGCAGGATGCGGTCGGGCGTGCCCCAGACGCTGGCCTCCATGAAGCCGGCGATGATGCCGTCCATGCCGATTTCCTTGGCCGTCGCGATCTTGGCGGCGTAGGCGTCATAGCCCTTGACCGAGGCGAAGTGATCGCCCAGCAGTTCGTAGTGGTCGAAATTCGACATGACGAACTTGCCCATCCAGTCCTTCGCCTTCTCCTCCGCCCCGTCCATGGAGGGCGTGCAGACGCAGAAGTCGGCCATCAGCGGCGGTGGCGCCTTGCGGCCATGCATCTCCAGGAACAGGTCGCGATGTTTCTGGATCGCCGGCAGCCGCGTTTTCCAGGGGCGGTCGGAGAACATGACCATGCGGGCCTGAATCTTGGCGGCGGAGACCACCGAGTCATCGCTCGACGCCACCGCATAGAGCCGGTCGCGTATCGGGAAGCGCGGGCGCGGGCGGATTTCGGCGCGCGGTTGCACATAGTGCGGGCCGTCACCCTCGATGAAGCCGGTCTCCAATGCCTCGACGATCATCTTGGCGGCTTCGTCGAAGCGGGTGCGGCTCTCGTCCATGGAGGTGCGGAAGATGTTGAACTCGCGCCGGGCCAGACCGCGCCCGACGCCGAACCGCAGGCGACCATTGGTGAAATGGTCCAGCACCGAGACCTTCTCCGCCACGCGCAACGGATCGTTCCAGGGCAGGATCACCGCGGCGGTGCCGACGTCGATGTTGGGATGCTTGGCGGCCAGATGCGCCATCAGTTGCAGGTTATCCGGGCAGAACGAGTAGTCGTCGTCATGGTGCTCCACCGCCCAGAGGCAGTCGAAGCCGCCGTCTGCTGCGATGGCGGCGATGGCCAATTCCTCGTCCCAGCATTGCTGGTCGGTCACGCTAGGCGGGCAACCGTAAGTGGCGAAGACCATTTGCAAACCGACATCCATGGGGCAATTCCTTTCCTGTGGAGCGCGCAGCGGTAAGGCAGCCTCTGCACGATGCATTTCACTGCGAGTCTGTCCCTAGCAAAGCGCATCGGCCGGCGGGGCGCTAGGTCTAATCGCCGGTCGTTGCCCTCTCATCAGTGAACGGCACCCGCATAGCGGGCAAGCTCAACTGGCGGGCTGCCACCGTCGATCAGTTGGTCGATAATCAGGCTGAGCAGGTCGCCGCGATTGCGGGTTCCGGACTTGCGGTAAATGGCGTTCAAGTGCGCCTTGACCGTTCCTTCGGCGTTGCCGCGGATTTTGGCGATCTCGCCGATCGTCAGCCCCTTGATGAGCAGGTTCGCCACCTCCCGTTCCGCCGCGGTGAGCCGCCATTCGCCGAGGAACGCCTCAATCACCTCGTGCATCGCCGCCGAAGCGATGGAGACGTTCTGCTCCAACTGGGCCTTCCGCCGCAAGAGCCTGGTGATATACCAGGCTTCAAAGACGATGGCCGCCCAGAGCGACAAGGTCGCCAACAGTTCAACGGCCAGATGCCAGTGGCCAGACGCCGACCTGGCGGTACCTTCGGACGAAAGAAAATCCGCAACCACGTCTGCACCGAAGAAGACGGCACTAACGGTCTGCGCTGAAATCAGCAGGAGGAGGCGCCAGGGGAGCGCGGTTTGAACCTTAAATGGACCGGGCATTCACTCATCATGGATGTCGGACGGCAGGTCCTTATAGCCCGTCACCATAGCCCGGGGAAGGTTTATCCCGGTGCGGCGGGACTCGAAAATCACCGCCACGATGTGCGCCACAACAGAAATTTCGGCCCAGGTTGCGGCAGCTTCGTGGACTCCCTTCATCCACTCCACCCCCAGGAAGGCATTGGTCGTCATCAGATAGCCGGAAACGGAGATGGCCACCAGCGCCAGCAGTAGATTGTAAATCATCCAGGCGCCGAGCGGCGTATGGCCAACATGCTGTTTCACGCGGCTGCCGACCATGTCGCCTGCCTGCGCCAGTGCGGCGGAAATGCTGGGCGGAAAGCTGCGGAAGCGGGCGTAGCGGGTACCGATCAGGCCCCAGATGATTCTGGAAGCCACCAGCCCGGCCACGCCATAGCCGACCCAGATATGCCATTTGCTCGCATCGTTGATGATGAGCGCGTTCAGGGTAAAAAGGATCACAAGCGACCAGTGAAACAGGCGGACGAATGGGTCCCAGACGCGATGACGTGTGGTCATGGCAGTCTTACTCCGGCGGATATCGGTGCGGCGGCAAGGGCGAGGGAAGCAATCCGGTTCATGATGTCAAAACTCCTGACGAAAGCCGAAAAAAGTCAGGCAACATCACCAGACGCCGCCTTGGCCCTGATTTGTGTGCTGGCCGGGGGCCGCGCCAGTCAACGCAGGTTGTAAGCGGCGCCGCCCAGAACACAAGGTTTAGCCGTCTATAACTTTGGTTTAGGCCGCTGTGGCCGGGGATTTCAGGATTTCGCTGGCCGGGGCTCCCGATCCGCTGCCGGCACTGCATAAACCTAATGACGGGCCAGCACTTTCGCCCTATTCTCCACCCCAAGTTTCACTGGAGGAATACTGCATGTCCAAAGATTATGATTTGATCGTTCGCAACGGCACCGTCGTCGATGGCACCGGTGCTCAGCCATTCGCGGCCGATGTGGCTATCAAGAATGGCAAGATCGCCGCTGTCGCCGCCAACCTCTCCGGCACTGCCGACAGGGAGATCGACGCGCAAGGCAAGCTGGTGACGCCGGGCTTCGTCGATATCCACACACATTATGACGCCCAAGCCATTTGGGACTCGCACCTGGCCCCGTCATCCCTCCATGGCGTGACCACGGTGGTCATGGGCAATTGCGGCGTTGGGTTCGCGCCCTGCCGCCCGGAAGACCGCAACAAGCTGATCGAGCTGATGGAGGGTGTGGAGGATATCCCCGGCGCCGTCATGCACGAGGGTCTGGAGTGGACCTGGGAGAGCTTCCCCGAATATCTCGACGCGCTGGAGGCTAAACCGCGCGATGTGGATGTCTGCGCGCTACTGCCGCACTCCGCCGTCCGCGTCAACGTGATGGGCGACCGCGCCGTCGCGTTCGAGCCGGCAACGCCGGACGATATCGCCAAGATGCGGGCGATTACCAAGGAAGCGGTGGAGGCCGGCGCGTTCGGCGTCTCGACCAGTCGCACCACCAGCCACAAGACTTTGGCGGGCGAGTACATCCCGACCCTGCGCGTCTATGAGGACGAGTTGATGGGGCTGGCGGGCGGGCTCAGCGATGCCGGCTCCGGCTTTATCGAGGCGGTCTCCGACTGGATTACCGACGAGACGCCGAACACCATCAACGCCGAGCCGAACCCGGTCGAGGCGTTCGGCATTCTGAAGCGGGTGGCGCAGAACAGTGGCCGCCCGATGGTCTATACGCTGGCGCAACGCAACAGCATCCCGCACGTGTTCGCCGATCTGCTGGAGATGAACCGCAAGGCTTATGAGGAAGAGGGCGTCAATATCCGCCCGGTGTTCCCGCCGCGCGCCATCGGCATTCTGCTGGGCTTGCAGGCGAGCCAGACGCCGTTCAGTGGCTGCCCGACCTTCAAGACGCTGAACCATCTGCCGCTGCAAGAGAAGGTGGCGAAGCTGCGCGACCCGGAAATCCGCGCCAAGATCCTCAGCGAGGACCCGGTGAAGGAAAGCACCTTCCCGCTGATCCACCGCATGAGCTATGGCTACATGTTCCGCTTCGGCAAAAAGGACTATCAGCCGAAGCAAGAGAACTCCGTTGAATCGATTGCCGCGAATGGCAACCAGTCCGCGCCGGAAGTCGCTTATGACTTGCTGCTGGAGAACGACGGCAAGAATTTCATCTATATGCCGATCACCAACTACTCCGACTTCTCGCTCTCCGCGTCCGAGAAGCTGTTGGGCGAGAAAATGGCGATCATGGGCCTGGGCGACGGCGGCGCACATGTGGGCTTCATCCTGGATGCCGGTTTCCCGACCTGGTTGCTGACCCATTGGGGCAAGAATGCCGGCACATTCGCGATGCCGGAGTTGATCCGCCGCCTGACCAGCGACACGGCGGGTGCGGCTGGCCTGGGCGACCGCGGCGCGGTGCGGGTTGGCCTGAAGGGCGACCTGAACGTGATCGATTGGGAAGCGCTCGACTTCGAAGCGCCCTACGTCGTGCAGGACCTGCCGGCCGGCGGCAAGCGCCTGATGCAGGGCGCCAGCGGTTACGCCTACACCATCGTTGCGGGTGAGGTGACCCATGAGGCGGGCAAGCCCACCGGCGTGCTGCCGGGCAAACTCGTCCGCGGCCAACGCCCGGCGCCGGAGCCCATGGCGATGGCGGCGGAGTAACCGGTTCAGTATTCCCCGGCCGCCGCGGAGCGGTGAGCCGGGGCCGCCCCCGCGGCGAACATGGACCCCAGGCGGTGCGTGACTCCGAGGCCGACCCCGGATGATGGCTCCGCCTCTGCGGGGAACAATTCTGTACGGGGTTGTATGGCTGTTCCCCTATGTCGCAGACGCGCTACAATCCCATAGATCAATGACAAGGGCCGCTCACCTTTCGGAGGAACCGCGCCATGCTTGACCAGACCCATATTTTTGCCGCCGTCGCCGGCTATGTCGGCCGTCCCGATGCCACCGGCGCCTATGGCGTGTTCCGCCGGCCTGCCGCGCCTGGCGGTGAGTGGCAGAACGTGTTCGGCGAGAATGAGGCGCACTATGTGATGGTGCACCCGGCCAATCCGGATATCGTGCTGGCCGGCACTATCGACGGCGTCTACCGTTCGACCGACAAGGGCTCGACCTTCGTCCGCGCCAAGTTCCCCGAGGCTGGGCGGCAGATTTGGTCGTTCCTGGTCGATTCCCGCGACGCCAACCGTATCTATGCCGGCGCGTCGCCGGTGGGCGTGTTCGTCTCCGAAGACATGGGTGCGTCGTGGCAGGCGCTGCCGGACCCAGGCGTTCCGGTCCGGCTGAAGAGCCCGTTTGCCTGCCGCGTCATGCGCCTCGCCCAACACCCGACCAAGCCGGACACGCTGTTTGCGGCGCTGGAGTTCGGCGGCGCTATGGTCAGCCACGACGGCGGCCAGAGCTGGACTGATTGCGGCGACCCGCTGGCCGAGATGTCAAAGCAGCCGCACCTCTCCAGCAAGATCGTCTCGGAAACGACGGCGGAGGGGATGCTCGACGGTCACGCGTTGACGATTGCGCCAGCCGACCCTGACGCGGTGATTATCGCGCTGCGGATGGGTCTGTTCGAGACCCGCGACGGCGGCAAGACCTGGCAGGACAAGGAGGCCGGAAAATTCTCGCCGACCACCTACGGCCGCGACGTCCGCGTCGCCCCCAGCGAGCCGGCCACCCTCTATGCGGCGCTGAGCGTGGCGGCGGCCAGCCATGACGGCGGCCTCTACAAATCCACCGACGCCGGCAAGTCCTGGAGCCGGTTCGACAAGGTGCAGGTGCATGGCACCATCATGTCCATCGGCCTGCACCGGCAGGACCCGAACCAAGTCTACATCGGCGCACGCTATGACGGCGAAGTGTTCGGCACCCAGGACGGCGGTGAGACCTGGGCCGAGATGTCGATCCCGGGCGAGGTGAAGGATATCTACTGCGTCACCTGCGGATAACCGCGCCCGCGTCCATCTAGCCACCTGCTATCCTGTTTCGTCGTCCTGCCTATTGTCGTAAGTTCGCGGCGATCTCTATCGATATCAAGGAACCCCCAAGCATGTTAAATCTGAAAGCCGCCGGCCTGGCGGTTGTTACCATTTTTGCTGCCGGTTCGGCCTATGCGGCGTGCGATGCCGCCGCAATCGTCGAAGAGTGCAAGGCCAAATTGGAGTCCGGGTATTCGGTCTTGAACACCTACGAACTGACCAGCGAGGCCGGCAAGACTCTGATGGTCGAGGACGACAATGTCATGACCTCGCGGATGTCCTACCAGGTGGCGATTTGCGGCCCGGCGGCGGACTCGACGGAGTTCGCGCTGGAGACGAGCACGCGCAAACCGGTGCTCTCGAACAAGTCAGGCGACGCGATGCAGGCGATGACGACGTTCAAGCCGGAGCGGATGTCCGTCTACTACCTGGTCTTCAAAGGCCCGGAAGGCGCCGAGACATGCGGCGCCGCCGTCGTTGGCGTGAAGAAATAGCCTACCGGGCGGCCGGAGCCTGTTCGTCCGGCTCCGGCATTTTCGGGTGCGGCATCAACACGGCGACCGCGGCGGAAACGCCGAGCGGGATCATCGCGAGCGCGATCAGCATGCCGTCGTAAGCTCCCCATCGATCCAGCGCGAATCCCAGCGGCAGCGGCCCGAGACTGGCGCCGATGATCATGATCATCTGACCGGTGCCCTGGATCGAGCCCAGATACTTCCGCCCGAAATAGCGCGGCCACAAGAACCCAACAAAGGTCATGGTCACCGCGTTGTTCAGGCCGAAAATCACCGCGAAAACAATCGCGCTCACCAGGCCTTCGACCAGGGTTGCGGAGAGCAGCGACGCGCTCATCACCCAAAGTCCGCTGAAATACATCCACTTGGTCGGCAACACGTCGAGCATGCGGCCGACCATCGGCATCAGGATGGCGGCGGAGATGCCGCTGATCGTGAACATCGTCGCCGCCGTCTGGCCGTCGAGCCCGTGTGCCTTCAGGATGCCGGTGTATTCCACATGCAGGCTGGTCACCAGCATCGACAGCGAACTCATGCCGGCGATGATCAGATAGAACGCCGGCATGCGCAGCGCCTGCTGCCGTGAATAGCCGACCAGCGGCGGCGGCGGGCTGTTGTCGGCAGGAACCGCGTCACCATCCGGGCGCAGGCCGACGTCGCTGGGCTTGCTGTAGAGAAACAGGATGATCGGCGGGATCAGTATCACCCAGGTGGAGATGCCGAGCCAGATCCACGCCTCGCGCCAGCCGACGGTCTCGATCAGCCATTGCACGATGGGCGGATGCACGGCGATGGAGATCGGAAAGCCCAGGGTCATCAGCCCGACGGCGAAGCCGCGCTTGCGGTCGAACCACTGCGCCGCCATGTTGGCGCAGTTCAGCATCAGCGAGCCTTGGCCCAGAAACCGCAGGCCGGCAAAGCCGACGGCCAGATAGATCCATCCGGTGGCGAAGCTGAACAGGATGGCGAATGCACCGAGCCCGAAGGCGATGATCGACAGCATCGTTGCCGGCCCGTGCCGGTCGACCAGCCTGCCCATGCGCGGCAACGCCAACGCTGCGATCAAGGTGGCACTGCCATAGGCAGCGGCAATGCTGGTGCGCGACAGACCCAGTTCCTGCGAAATCGGATCGAAGAACAGACCGATCAGGTGCGATTGCCCCGGGCCGGTGCCGAACATAATCAGAGCAGCTACGGCCAGGATCACCCAGCCGTAGAACACTTTGGGAGAGATCGCTTGAAATATCGACGCGCGCAGAGCGGAAATCATAGGCGAGGACAATCAAACTGCGAGGGGAGGGTAGGACCGGCGACTCAGACCTGTGGCGGCACCGGCGTCAGCACCGGCTTGCCGCTGAAATGCGCCTTCAGATTGTCGTAGACGAGGTCGCCCATGGCGCGGCGCGTTTCGTGGGTAGAGCTGGCGATATGCGGTGTCAGCACGACGTTTTCCATCTCGACCAGGGCTTGCGGCACTTCCGGCTCTCCGTCGAATACGTCCAGCGCCGCGCCGGCGATACGGCCGTCCTGCAATGCCTTGACCATCGCTGGCTGGTCGATGATCGGCCCGCGGGCAGTGTTGACCAGGAATCCGTCCGGGCCGAGGGCGTCCAGCACCTCCGCGTTAACGATGCCGCGGTTGGCGGCCCCACCCTCGCAGGTGACCAGCAGGATATCGCTGGCTTTCGCCAGGTCCAGCAATGTCGGATAGGAGCGGTAGGTGAGGTCGCCCAGCGGCTTGATGTCGTGATACTGGATGTGCAGCCCGAACACCTCCGCCCGCCGCGCGACCGCCTTGCCAATGCGGCCAAGGCCCAGAATGCCCAGCCGCTTGCCACGCACAGTCGTTCCCAGGTCCATCCGCCCCTTCAGCCATTCGCCGTTGCGCAAGAACCGTTCCGACTCGCCGATCCGTCGGGTGATCATCAGGATAAAGGTCATGGCGAGGTCGGCGACGTCGCCGGTCAGGACCTCCGGCGTGTGCGTGACGATGACGCCGCGGGCCTGGGCCGCCACAACGTCGGTCGCATCGAAGCCGACGCTGAAGGACGAAATGATCTCCAGATTTTCCAGCCGGTTGATCAGGTTGGCGTTCGGTCCCTTGCCGCCACCGGCCAAAATGCCGCGAATGCGCGGGCCGACCTGCTCCAGCAGCTTGTCCGGGTCGCTTGGATTGACGAAGTCGTGGAGGGTGTACTCCTTCTGCAACCGTTCAACCAGAAACGGGGGCAGGGGCGAGACTTGCAATAGGTCGATCACGGTTTGGCGTCCTCCGGGAAAATTCGTCTGAAGCGATTGATCGTGCGATCCTAGAGGAGCGGGCGCCGGCGCTACAAGCTGAATGCGCGGCGGTTACGCGATCTCGCCACGGGGCGACAGCGATGCTAGCGTACCGTGCCCGCCTAGTCATGGGGCAATTACCGGACCACATTACAAAGGACTGTTTTGGCATGGAATTCCGCAATCTCGGCCGCTCCGGCCTGCGCGTGTCTACCGTCGGCCTCGGCTGCAACAATTTCGGCGCCAAGTTGGATGAGGCCGGCACCGGCGCGGTCGTCCATGCGGCCATCGACGCCGGCATTGCCCTGTTCGACACGGCGGATATGTATGGTGGCCGCGGTGGCTCGGAAACGCACATGGGCGCTGTGCTGGGTGCGCGGCGCAAGGACATCGTGCTGGCATCGAAATTCGGCATGAACATGGACGATGCAGGTAAGAAGCGCGGCGGCTCGCGCTGGTGGATCATGCAGGCGATCGAGGATTCGCTGCGCCGCCTGCGCACCGACTGGCTCGACCTCTATCAATTGCATCAGCCGGATCCGCTGACGCCTATCGACGAGACCTTGCGGGCGCTGGAGGATTTGGTGACCTCAGGCAAGGTCCGCTATATCGGCTGCTCCAACCTGCCGGCCTGGCAGATGGTAGAGGCGCATTTTGCGGCGGAGTTGGCGAATATCGGCGGGTTTGTCTCGGCGCAGGAGGAATACAATCTGCTGAACCGGGCTATCGAGACGGACGTTTTGCCGGTCGCCCGCCGCAATGGCTTTGGATTGCTGCCCTATTTCCCGTTGGCGAGCGGTTTGCTGACCGGCAAATACAAGCGCGATGCGATGCCGGATGGCGCCCGCCTCACGACGACGCCGAAGTTCGCGAACCGCGCCTATGTGACCGATGCGAACTGGGACAAGGTGGAGGCGTTGGACGCCTACGCCAAAAGCCATGGCCACACGCTGCTGGAGTTGGCGTTCGGCTGGCTGTTGGCGGAACCTGCGGTCGCCAGCGTCATCGCCGGCGCCACCCGGCCAGAGCAGATTGCGAGCAATGTCAGCGCCGCCGGCTGGACCTTGAGTGCCGAGGAGAAGGCTGAGGTCGATGCTTTGGTTGGAACAAATTGATTCGGATCGATAAATTCTAAGGCGGCCTGGTGCAACCCCCGGCATCAGGTGACCCGGTCGATGTGCTGATCGTCGGCGGCGGCATCAACGGCTGCGGCATCGCCCGGGATGCCGCCGGGCGTGGCCTGTCGGTGACGCTCTGCGAGATGGGCGATCTGGCCGGAGCAACGTCTTCCGCCTCGACCAAGCTGTTCCATGGCGGCTTGCGCTACCTGGAGCACTATGAGTTCCGCTTGGTGCGCGAGGCCCTGATCGAGCGGGAAATCCTGTGGCGGAACATGCCGCACATCGCCTGGCCGATGCGGTTCGTGCTGCCGCATCACAAGGGCTTGCGGCCGTTCTGGCTGATCCGCCTCGGTCTGTTCCTCTACGATCACCTGGGCGGGCGGCGATATTTGCCGCCGACACGGGTCGTCGACCTGCGCAAAGATGCCGTCGGCGTGCCATTGCAGGCCGCCTTCGTGCGCGGCTTTGAGTACTCGGATTGCTGGGTGGATGACGCCCGGCTGGTCGTGCTCAATGCCCGCGATGCCGCGGACCGCGGCGCTACGATCATGACCTGGACCCGTCTGGAAACCGCGCGGCGCGATGGCGCGTTATGGCATGCCGAACTGCGGGACTTGTCGAGCGGCGCCTCGTTCAGCGTGAAAGCGCGCGCGCTGGTCAATGCCGCCGGCCCCTGGGTCGGGGAGATCAGCGCGAACCGGTTGCAGGCGCAGCATCCGCCGAAGGTCCGGCTGGTGCGCGGCTCGCATATCGTCACCAAGCGCCTGTTCGATCACGACCGCTGTTATGTGTTGCAGAACGCCGACAATCGCATCGTGTTTGCAATCCCTTACGAGGAAAATTTCACATTGATCGGCACTACGGATCGGGAGCATCATGACGATCCGAGCGAGGTTCGATGCACAGTGGAGGAAGTGACCTATCTGCGCGACATCGTGTCCACCTATTTCCGAAAACCGCTGGAAGACTCTGACATCGTGCGCACATTTGCCGGCGTGCGGCCGCTCGTCGACGATGGCAGTGCCTCGGCTAGCGCCACCACCCGCGACTATCTGCTGAAGTTGGAGGCTGGAGAGGGTGAGCCGCCGCTTCTGACCATTCTTGGCGGCAAAATCACCACCTTCCGGCGGCTGAGCGAAGTGGCTCTGTGGAAGCTACAGCCGCACTTTCCCGCCATGCGCGGCAGTTGGACCGCGACGGCGCCACTGCCCGGCGGCGACTTCGTGGCGGAAGAGCGGGACCGTGAAATCGCGGCGCTCCGGCAGCGCTACGCCTTTCTGGATCGGATTTGGGCGCAGCGGCTCTGGCGATCTTATGGCACGCAGGCCGCGGACGTGCTGGGCGAAGCTGAGAGTGCCGGCGACCTTGGGCGCTGCCTCGGCTGGAACCTGACGGAGCGGGAGGTGCGGTGGCTGGTCGAACGCGAGTGGGCAAGGTCCGCCGACGATATCCTATGGCGACGCTCGAAACTCGGTCTGCGGCTTACGGCAGAGGAGGCCGCCGGCCTGGAAGACTGGCTCCAGGAAAATGCGCCAGGCGTGGCGTAATACCGACGGCCTCAATCACCCGCCTTCCAGCGTCATTGCGAGCCGGCATTGGGCGGCGCGGCAACCCATCGGCGCTGCAGGGATGGATCGCGTCCCGATCACCGGGGCTTTGAGCGGGCCTGCGTCAATGCCCGCTCGCCCTCACAATGCCCGCGTCCGGGACGCTTGCATCCGGCCTAACCCGGCACTGTGTTGATGACGCGAAATAACGGGTCGAAACCGTTTGCCGCCGCTAGTACAGGCAGCCTGTGTCGGCGGTTAGCTGTTCAACTCCCGGAAGACATCGCCCCGGGTCAGGCCGATATCCTTCAACTGGTGGTCGCTCATCGCCGCCAGTTGAGCGTGCTCACGACGGCGTTGCAGCCAGGATTTGACCGCCTTGACGCCGCGATGCACGAAGTCGGTGGAGGGAGCCTTGCGGGGGATCGAGGGGGCGAAAAATGTTACGGAGCCCATGGTCTTTGTCCTTTCCATTTTGGATCATGGCGCAAAGATGGGGTCTATTTCACGCCGAAACAGGGCCCAAAACGCAAAGCTGCCCCGCAGAAAGCGCATGGGCTCACGATGAGAAGGGATGAAGTCTTAATGTCGGAGGATCAGAGGGTGCGAGCGCTCAGGCCTTGCCCCAGCGGGCGGCCGCATGGTCGTCGCTTTCGCGGGCATCGACCCAGTGTTCGGCGCCGTCGGCGGTCTCTTCGCACTTCCAGAACGGTGCCTTGGTCTTGAGCCAGTCCATCAGAAAAGCGCAACTGTCGAACGCTGCCTGCCGGTGGCCGGCGGCGGTGACCACCAGCACGATGGGCTCGCCGACGGTCATGCGGCCAAAGCGGTGCACGATCAGGGCGTCTTCCAACGCCCAGCGTTGCCGTGCCTCGGCCTCGATCTGCTCTAGCATGCGCTCGGTCATGCCGGGGTAGTGCTCCAGCGTCATGGCGACGACGCCGCTTTCCGTTGAGAAATCGCGGACATAGCCGATGAAACTGGCGACACCGCCGATCTTGGTGTTGCCACCGACCAGCCGGTCGGTTTCGGTCCCGGCGTCGAAGCGGTCGGCTTGGACTCGCACGGTCATCGCCCGTCAGCCTCCGGTGACCGGTGGGAAGAAGGCGACTTCGGCTTGATCGGGGATCGCGGCGTCCAGGTCGACGAACTCCTGATTGATCGCAGCGCGCACACAGGAAAGATCGGCGAATGCCTCAGCGTGGCCAGGGCTGCGCTGTGTCAGCCACGCCACCAGATCCCGGACCGAGACGACCGTGGCCGGCGGGTCCAACTGCTCCCGCCCCGTGCCGATCTTGGCGCGAAGCCAGGCGAAATATAACAGCCTCATCGCAGCGCATCCTCATTTGTCTTGCGGGTGGTGCTGAGCCAGCGCCGGAAGCCCGCGACGGGAATAGTCCCAGGCGCTGATTAGACTCAACACCAGCGCCGGCGCCAAGGCGAACTCGGCGATCCAACTGAACCCGAGGCCGGCCCAAGCGTTGGCAAACACGACAATCAGTCCGGCAAACTGCAACATCGTCTTCCACTTGGCGATCTTGGAGGCGCTTAGCAAGGCCGAGGCTTGGCCTAAACCCTCGCGCAATCCACCGACCCAGATTTCGCGCAACAGCAGCAGCAAGGCGATGCCGACACCAATCGGCCCGAACAGGCCATGGACAATGGCGAGCACGATGAGGCTGGCGAAGATCAGCTTGTCGGCGATGGAATCCAGCACCTGCCCCAGCCGGGAGGTGACGCCCCAGGTCCTGGCCAGCTTGCCGTCGAGATAGTCGGTCAGGCCAGCGACGATCAGGACGATAAGCGCAACGCCGGCTGCGGTCGCAGGCGCGCTGGCCAGCACCGCCAGAGGCGCCAGCGATGCTGCGATCCGGAGCGCCGTCAACAGGTTTGGCAGGGTCTCTTTCATGATGTCCTGCCGCGGGGCTGCATCCGGCCGTCTTAAATGCCCATGCAGACGTATTTGACCTCAAGGTAATCCTCGATGCCGAACTTCGAGCCCTCGCGGCCGATCCCACTCTCCTTCATGCCGCCGAAGGGGGCGACGGTCGTCGAGATCAGGCCGGTGTTGACGCCGACAATGCCGTATTCCAGAGCCTCCGACACGCGCCAAACGCGCGACATGTCTCGGGTATAGAAGTAGCTGGCGAGGCCGAACTCGGTGTCGTTCGCCATCTGCACGGCTTCTTCCTCTGTGTCGAAACGGAACAGCGGAGCAAGCGGGCCGAACGTCTCGTCGCGGGCGACCAGCATTTCCTGAGTCACGCCGGTGACCACAGTCGGTTCGTAGAAGGTGCCGCCCAGCGCGTGCAGCTTGCCACCGAGCACCACACGCGCGCCCTTCGAGACGGCGTCGCCGATGTGCTCTTCCATCTTATCGACAGCGTCCTGGTTGATGAGCGGGCCGATAGCCACGCCGGGCTCCATGCCGTCGCCGACTTTCAGTTCGGCAACCGCCTTCGTCATCTTTTCCGCGAATGCATCGTACACGCCGTCCTGCACATAGATGCGGTTACTGCAAACGCAAGTCTGGCCGGCGTTGCGGTATTTGCTGGCAATTGCGCCTTCGACCGCGGCGTCGAGGTCGGCGTCCTCGAACACGATAAACGGGGCATTGCCGCCCAACTCCATCGACACTTTTTTCACCGTATCGGCGGTTTGCTTCATCAGCATCTTGCCGACCGGCGTCGAGCCGGTGAACGTAACCTTGCGGACAATCGGGTTGGTGCACATTTCGGTGCCGACCTTGCCGGAATTCTTGCCGGCGCAGGTCACGACACTGAAAATCCCGGCGGGCACGCCGGCGCGCTCGGCGAGTTCGGCCAGCGCCAAAGCGCTGAACGGGGTTGCCGATGCCGGTTTCAAGATCATCGGGCACCCTGCGGCCAGCGCCGGCCCGGCCTTGCGGGTGATCATCGAGTTCGGAAAGTTCCAGGGCGTGATGGCGCAGCAAACGCCGACAGGCTGCTTGATCACCACGATGCGCTTGTCGGCCTGATGCGGTGGGATGACGTCGCCATAGAGCCGCCGCGCTTCCTCTGCGAACCACTCAACGAAGCTGGCGCCATAGGCGATTTCGCCGGCGGCCTCCGCCAGCGGTTTGCCCTGCTCCAATGTCATGATCTTGGCCAGATCGTCGGTGGCTTCCGTCATCAGGTTGTACCAGCGGCGCAGGATGTCGGAGCGTTCCTTCGCGGTCTTTGCCCGCCATGCCGGCCATGCGGCGTTGGCGGCCTCGATGGCGCGGCGGGTCTCGTCCGGCCCCATGTTCGGCACGGTGCCGATCACTTCATTGTTGGACGGATTGGTGACCTCCGCCGTCTCGCCGCTGTCGGCGTCGGACCACTTGCCATTGATATAAGCCTGTTGGCGGAACAGCTTCGGGTCGTTCAACTGCATTGATCTTGCACCTTATCCAAGAAGAACGGGAACGGCCGCACCACCGGCAGGCCGCGATTGGTTGGAATATAGTGTGCGCGCCTAATCCGTGAAACCCATCCGTGCGTTGGAAGTTCCCCGTGGCCCCCTGTGGATCGCGCTTGGAACAGCCTCGAGCGTGGCCAAAGTGAGTGCCCGGACGCCTCGTGCTGACGAGCTCTCGTCGTTAACCGATGATCGCCCGCGCCCGCTCGATGCTTTTCAGCGTTTCGGCCGGATCGAGGCTTGGCCAGTGCATGCGCAGGATCAGGTGGTCACCGCCGGTCGACTCGATCACCTTGGCGATCTGATCGCGCACCTTGGCCGCGTCGCCGACGATGAAGTGGTCGTCGATGAAGGCGTCGAAGTTTGCCTCAAGCGCCGCGGTATCCTCGCCGCGCCACGAGGCATAGGCCTTGTATTTATACAGTAATGCCGGGCGGCAGGTGGCCAGCGCCGTCGCATTGTCCGGGCCGATGAAGCATTCGCGGCAGACGGGCTGGGTCGCGGGCGGCGGCAGTCCGGCTTCTTTGCGCGCGGCGTCGTAGTCGCGCTTCAGGCTGGCCAACTGGTCGAAGGTCTGGGTGAAGCTGGCGATCCAGGCGTCGCCGACCTTCGCCGCCCGCCTGACCGACGTCGGCACGCTGGCGCCGACCCAGATCGGACAACCCTCCGGCCTGACCGGGCGCATGGAGAGGCCGATATCGTCGAGGTGATAGTATTTGCCGTGATGGGTCACCCGCTCCTCGGTCCAGAGGCGGCGGATAACCTCGATGCTCTCGACCATGCGCCCGACCCGTTCCGAGAGCTTGGCGCCGTGGATCGCAAACTCCTCCTCACGATAGCCGAGCCCCGCCGCCAGCACATAATTGCCGCCGGAGAGCCAGTCGAGCGTCGCAGCCTGCTCCGCCACGAACACCGGGTTCTGCACCGGCAGCAGCAGCACCGCCGGCCCGATCATCGTGTCTGGCGCCTCCGCGGTGAGGCGGGCCATCAGCGTGTGGGTGTCGAACATGCGCACCGGATTGGTGGCGAAGTGATGTGGCAGCCAGATCGAGCTGAAGCCCGTGTCTTTCGCCACCCGCGCCTGCGCCAACAGCCCGTCTAGAGCCTTCCGTGGGTCGTCGCCGTTCGGGAATTGTGGGTTGAGGTAGAGGCCGTATTTCATGGCAACGTGTCTTTCGAGAATGGCAGTTGAATCAAACCCTGCCACATTTCCCCCTCGGCCTCCACTCGGCGTCATTGCGAGGAGCCGCAGGCGACGCGGCAACCCACGAGCGTCGCAGCCTGTTGGAAGCGCCGGTGGGTTGCTTCGTTGCCCTTCGGGCGCCTCGCAATGACGCCGAGTGGGAGGCCGAGTGGGAGGCCGAGGCCATCATTCCCGATGCTCCCTGATGGCATCGGCGAGGTTGAGGGCGATTTCCGCCACCCGCTGCCGGTCGTTTGCCGATTGCATCAGCGTGTGCGTGACCGCGGTGGCGATAGGCAGATCGTGGACATTGTCGGCGTCGGCGTGATCCAACACCAAGCCAGCCAGCAGACCGTCATAGTGCGCCACGAGGCCGGCATTGGTGACGGCGAGGCCGAGTTCGCTGAACATCTTTGCCGTCGGTCCCTTCACCGCCGCCCCGCCGATCAACGGCGAGACCGCGACGATGGGCGCGCCGAGGCTTCGAAGCCACTCGCGCATGCCGGGCACGGCCAGGATCGGGGCGATCGAGATGAAGGGGTTGGAGGGACAGACGATCACGGCCTCGACGTCGCGCAACTTCCGCAAAGCCGCCGGCAGTGCTGCGGCGTCCGCGCCCTGATGGGTGAAGCCGATGACCACCGGCTCGCAGTGTTCGCGGACGAAATAGTGCTGGAAGGAGAGGTCGCCGCGGTCGCTCGTGTGCACGATGGTCGGCACCAGCGTCTCGCTCATCGGCAGGATGTGGGTGGGGATGCCGGCGGCCTCGCACAGAGCCGCCATGACCTGGCTCAGGCTCTCGCCGGCGCGCAGGCGGCGGGTGCGCTCCAGATGCAGCGCCAGGTCCTGGTCGCCCAGGTTGAACCAGGTTTCGCCGCCGAGGGCGCCAAGCGCCGCCATGCAGGCCCAGGTCTCGCCGGCCCGGCCCCAGCCGCGCTCGGTATCGTTCAGGCCGGCCAGCGCGTAGAAGACCGAGTCGATATCCGGGGCGATATGCAGGCCCAGATGCTCGAAATCGTCGCCGGTGTTGGCGATCACCACCAGCTCGCCGGGCGCCAGGATGTCTTGCAGGCCGGAGGCGAGCTTGGCGCCGCCGACGCCGCCGGAGAGAGCGACAACCGTCATCGGAACATATCATCCACGGCGGGCCGCACCAGTTCTGCGGCGGGGAGGGGGTCGGGCTCGACCGGCAGGCCGCGGATTAGCACGACCGGCGTGCCTTCCGCACCCTCGCCCATGGCGACGCAGGCGGCGGCGGCCAGTTGGTCGCCGTGGCCGACGATGGAGACCTTCAACTCCCGCCCCATCATGTCGGGGTCGCCGCGGATGTCGTCGACCGTGCGGATGCCGGCGGCACCGATGGCGATGCCGCAAGTGCCGATGCGCCAGGCCCGCCCGACGCTGTCGGTGATCAGCACCGCGGGGCGCACGTCGGTCAGGCTCTCCAGCGCGGCCGCCAATGCTTCCGCGGAGCGGTCCGGGTCTTCCGGCAGCAGCAGCACTTGCTCTCCGGCGGCGTCGATATTGCTCTGGTCGATGCCGGCATTCGCCATGACCATGCCGAGGCGGTGCTCGACCACCAGCAGGTTGGGGCGAAAGCGGAGGACGTGGTTGGCCTCGTCCAAAGTGATTTGCACCAGTTGCGGGTCCTTGCCGGTGCGCGCCGCCCAGTCTTCGGCCTCCTGACTTGGCTGAATGCCAGCGAGCCGCACATAGCGCCCCTCGGCCTTGGAGACGACTTTTTGCGCCAGCGCTACTACGTCGCCAGTCTGCAAGGTCAGGTCGTTGGCGGCCAGACAATCGGCGATTTGTCGGGCGAGGTCATCGCCCGGCCGGACATGGGGAAAATCCGCCAGGGTGTAAAAGGTCAGCGTCGCGGCCATTGAAAGCTCCAGGTTGCGGCGGCGCCATCGTCCACGGGCCGACCCGGTTCGGCAAGGGGGAACGCTGGCGCGGCGGCCTCCCGCCACTTCCCCCTTGGCACTGAAGGCCGATTGCAGCGACAATGCCGGCAACCAAGCGCCATCGAGAGGAACGCCACGATGCCAGCCCCAGCCCAAATCGGCTATCTGATACCGACCCGCGAAGCGATCATGGAGGGCCGGCACGAGGCCGCACCCCTCATGCGTCTTGCCGAAACCGCCGAAGACCTGGGCTATGATTCGGTCTGGATCGGCGACTCGATCACCGCGCGGCCCCGGCATGAGCCGCTGACGCTGATGGCCGGGATAGCGGGGCGCACCAAGCGGGTGAAGCTGGGCACGGCGGTATTGTTGCCGGCGCTGCGCAATCCGGTGGTGCTGGCGCACATCGTCTCGACCCTGGATCAGGTGAGCGACGGGCGGGTGATCCTCGGCTACGGCATCGCCGGCGACGTGCCGAACATACGCGCCGAGTTCGAGGCGTGCGGCGTGCCGTTCGAGAAACGCATCGGCCGGATGATCGAGGGCCTGAAGCTCTGCCAGGCGCTCTGGACCGGCGAGAAGGTCGATTGGAATGGCTATTGGAAGCTGGAGGGCCAGCAGATTGGCCCGGTGCCGGCGCAGAAGGGCGGGCCGCCGGTCTGGATCGGCGGCAGCCACCCGGACGCGCTCAAACGCGCCGCCCGCCACTTCGACGGCTGGTTCCCGACGGGGCCGAGCGCCGAGGTATGCAACGATCAGTGGCAGCAGATTCGGAAGTACGCGGTGCAGGAAAACCGCAAGCCGGACGACCTGACCTATGCCTCCTACGTCACCATCGCGATTGACGAGAATCCCGACAAAGGCCTCGCCCGCATCGACAAGTTCCTGGAGGCTTACTATGGCGCTCCGGGCCCGGTGATGCGCAAGCGCATGGCCTCGTTCGCCGGCTCGGCGGAGGAGGCTGCGGCCTTCGTAAAGTCCTATGTTGATGGCGGCGCGTCACACATCTGCATCCGCTTTGCCGGCGACCATGAGAGTTCACTGAAAGCCATGAGCGCGCTTCGCGCCCAAATGGGAGGATAAGGCCATGCGTTTCGAAGGAAAAATTGCGCTGATTACCGCTGCCGGCGCCGGTATCGGCAAGGCCACGACGGAGATCATGGTGCGCGAAGGCGCGACGGTGATCGCGGTGGAGAACCAGCAGGACCGGCTCGACCGGTTGGTGGCCAGCCTCGACAACCAGCCGGGCAAAGTGGTGCCGAAATGCATCGACGCCATGGACGAGGCGCAGGCGCGTCAGACCGTGCAGGAGGTCGCGGATGAGTTCGGGCGCATCGACATTCTGGTGAACGCGGTCGGCGGCTCGACGATCATTCCCAAGCCGAATGTCTCCATCGACGAGATGCCGATGAGCGATTGGCAGAAAATCCTCGACTTCAACCTGACCGCCACCTTCCTGTTCACGAATGCGGTGGTGCCGCACATGAAGGCGAACAAGTATGGCAAGATCGTCAACCTCGCCTCCATTGCCGGGCGCGGCACCAGCTTTGAAAGCTCCTCGCCCTACGCGGTCGCCAAGGGCGGCATCATCGCCATGGTGCGGCGGCTGTCGTTCGAGTTGGGGCCGCACGGCATCTGCATCAACGCCATCGCGCCGAGTCTGACGCTGACCGAACGCATCACGCCCCACTGGGAGCGGCGCAGCGAGGCGGACAAGGCGGCGGAACTGAAACGCTTCCCGCTTGGCCGCGTCGCGGTGGCGGAGGATCAGGCCAAGGTCATCGCCTTCCTGGCATCCTCCGACGCGGATTTCGTTACCGGCGTCACCATCGACGTCAACGGAGGCCAGCTATGAGCGAGCGTTCCGAAACTCTGGGCATTGTCGGCGTCGGCGTCATGGGCGGCGGCATTGCGGAAAACCTGCTGAAGGGCGGCGCCAGGCTGGTCGTCTACGACCTCAACCCCAACCGTGTGGCGCATTTCGTGCAGTTGGGCGCCATCGCTGCTACCGGCCCCGCTGACGTGGCGCGGCAGGCGGCCACCCAGATCTGCATGGTCGAGACGACGGCGCAGTCGGAAGAGGTGATCATGGGGCCGGAGGGCTTTCAGTCGGAGGCCCAGGCCGGCGACGTTATCCTGTCGATGGCCACCATCGACCCGCTGGCGGTCAAACGCTGGCATCCGGAGCTCAGAGCACGCGGTATCGACCTGATCGACGCCCCGGTCAGCGGCGGACAGGAGCGAGCCGAATCCGGCGATCTCTCGATTATCTGCGGCGGCGATGCGGCGGTGGTGGAGCGGGTGAAGCCACTGCTCGACTCCTGCGCCCGCCAGGTGTTCCATATGGGTGAGGTCGGCCAGGGCCTGGCGATGAAGCTCTGCAACAACATGCTGATCCAGGTCGGCACGATAGCGGTGGCGGAAGCCATGGTGCTGGGCAAAAAAGCCGGCCTCGACCCACAGCAGATGGTTGACGTGATTAGGCAGTCCACCGGCCATTCGGTCGCCTTCGAGATGCGGGCGCCGCGCTATCTTAGCGGCGATTTCGAGCCGGGCGGCACCGTCGACATCACCTGGAAAGACCAGACCCTTCAAACCGATTTCGCCAACGCCTTGGGCGTGCCGCTGTTCTTGGCCAATACCACCCGTCAAATTTTCCAGTGGGCGCGCGGGCTCGGCTACAACAAGAAGGACAGCTCGATCACCGTCACCATGTACGAGAAGGCGGCGGGCGTGCAGTTGGGGCCGCGTAAAGACGAGTGAGCGGAGCCTTTCCGGACGCGAACGCCAGGAGCGCCGCGGAACTTTGGAGCGATTTGGGAGGTTACACGGGGGCCTTGAACCTTTGATATGCGGGAGACCGGCTGTGGGCAAAGGCGATCCGAACATTAAAGACCCCGAAACTTACGAAGCGTTGCGCGACGATCGAGCCAGTAAGGAAAAGGCGGCCCGTATTGCGAACGCTCAAGCCAATCCCAACATGAATCCTTCCACGAAGGGCGGTCGTCAGCCGCCGTATGAGGAGTGGACGAAGGAGGAACTTTATGACCGCGCGCAAGAACTGGAGATTGAGGGGCGTTCGTCGATGAACAAGGCGGATCTCATCAAAGCCCTACGGAACAATTGAGCGGACCATTCTCATGACCTTATCGATTCCACACAACGCCTGGGTTTTCGTCGGCGACGGCGAAAAAGCCCTTCTCTTTATCAATGATGGCGACGACGTTCACCCCAACCTGATCACCATGGCGGTGGAAGAACAGGAAAACCCCCGTACCGAGGAGCAGGGCACGGACAAGCCGGGGCGCGTCAATGACGGCATGAACCTGCACCGCAGCGCCGTCGAACAGACCGACTGGCATCGGATCGAGCAGGACCGCTTTGCTGCGGCCATGGCGGACCGGTTGTACAAGGCCGCCCACCGTGGCGAATTCGATAAACTGATCGTCGTGGCGCCGCCGCGGATTCTGGGCGAACTGCGGCACGCGTTCCATAAGGAGGTGCAGGACCGCATCGTCGTCGAGGTGAACAAGAACCTGACCAATCACCCGGTGCACGAAATCGAACGGGTTCTGGTGCAGAAGTCGGGGTAGAGCGGCTCCCGAGCGATTTAGCATGGGTCCCGGGCTTGACCTGGGACCCATGCCCAAGAGTCTCTAACGCCCGACTGCCTCTCAGGTCCCCTGCTTTCGCAGGGGCGGGTGCAGAGGGGTTGAGATGACTCGAACTGAGCGCGACTGCTTTACGCGGCGCGGTCGGTTACCAATGCCGGCTCGGCTTTGCGTCCACGATGCTCGCTCTCTTCTGTCTCGGCCTGTGCGATTGCGTCGGCCAGCGCGGCTTGCAGCGCCTTGGCCGCCTCCAGCGTCAGCTCGACGGCGGCGCGGGCGCCCGGATCCCTGTCCCTGTTCACGAAATCGATCAGGATCGCGTCTTCCAGCAAGGCGTAGTGCGGATGGTCGTAAGAGACCACGGCGTGGGTAAGTGGAAACCAGCCGATGGTGCTGCGGCCAGCGCCCTCTGCCTCGACGATTTCGACGATGGATGTGCACATATGCTTTACCCCGCCAAATGCTTTTCGAAGAAGGCGAAGACCTTTTGCCAGCCGTCCAGTGCCTGCTCCACCCGATACATCGGGCGGTGATAGTAGAAAAAGCCGTGGCCCGCGCCGTCATAGCGGTGAAATGCGTAATCCTTGTTGTGCTTCTTCAATTCGGCCTCGTGCTGATCGACCTGCTCCGGGCTGGGCGCGCGGTCCTCGTTGCCGAACAGGCCGAGCAGCGGGCAGGACAGGTCCTTGGTGAAGTCGATCGGCGGCACCGGCTGCTTTTCCGGCCGGTCATCCTCAGCCTGCACCACGCGGCCGCCCCAAAGCTCGACCACGGCGTCGATGCTGTCGGTCTTGGAGGCATAGAGAAACGCCTGCCGGCCGCCGGAACAACTGCCGATCACGCCGATCTTGCCGTTGACATAGGGCTGGGCGCGCAGCCATTGCACGGCGCCTTCGGTATCGCCGATCATCTGATCGTCGGCGACGCCGCCCTCCGCCCGCGCTTTGGCGGCAACGTCCTCCGCATTGCCCTCGCCGACCCGGTGATACAGGTTGTGGCTGATGGCGGCGTAGCCGTGGTGGGCGAATTTCCGCGTCATCTCCCGATAGAACTCGCCCCAGCCGGGCAGGTGATGGATCAGCACGACACCCGGAAAGGGCCCCGGCCCGGTTGGCCGCGCCGAATAGGCGGAGATCATCTCGTCATTGTGGCCGCGGATCGACAAGGACTCCGCGATCATGCCTTCGTACGCCATCGTTTCCTCCATTTTTGCTGCGCTCAACAGGTTCAGCCCGGATGAGGGCTCATGCGGTGACTGTAATCGATTGCGGACCGACAGGCGATAGAATGATCGCGGAACCGCGACGGCGCGGCTTGTAGGGCCGCGCTTCCGCCGCGTAGGATCGGTGGCAGACGGCATCGTGCGCGATTGCCGACATTGAACGTGGACAGATGAGGGCTAGCAGCGATGAGCAACGACCGTTTTGGCATACGATGGGGCTTGGCTGGCGGCACGACGCTGGCCTCCATCGACGCGGCGCGCGAGGCTGCTAGGTTTGCGCAAGCCTCGGGCTTCGACAGTTTCTGGATTTCTCATGCGATGGGCGTCGACTCGGTCATGGCGCTGGCGTGCATCGCCGAGGATATTCCTGGCCTGGGCGAGGTCGGCACGTCCGTCGTGCCGCTCTATGGCCGGCACCCGATTGGCTTTGCCCAGTCGGTGATGACCGCGCAGAACGCCCTGAAAGGCCGGCTGACGCTGGGCGTCGGCGCTGCGTCGAAACGCCATGCCGAAAGCGTGCTCGGCCTCAATTGGGACAAACCGTTCTCCTACACCCGCGAATTCATCGACGCGTTGGAGCCGCTGTTGGCTGGTAAGCAGGCGGACGTGGACGGCGAGCAGATCACAGCCCATGCCCAACTTGGCATCGAGGCGGAGCCAACGCCGATCCTGCTGGCGGCACTGGGGCCGCGGATGCTGCGCTTCGCCGGCGGCCGCCTTGCGGGCACGACACTTGGCCAATGTGGGCCGAAGACCATCTCGTCCTATATCTGGCCGCACCTGCGGGAGGGCGCCGAGAGCGCCGGCCGGGGCGATTCCGATTTGCGGGTCATGGCTCTGGTGCGGATTTGTGTGACC
Organism: uncultured Alphaproteobacteria bacterium; assembly: GCA_963974445.1. Taxonomy (GTDB): domain Bacteria; phylum Pseudomonadota; class Alphaproteobacteria; order Bin95; family Bin95; genus JACKII01. The sequence goes on along the minus strand of CAXBDI010000002.1, from coordinate 38,132 downwards.
GAGGACCGGGCCGGCGCCAAGGTGCTGGCGCGCGAGATCTCGGCCCATTACCAGGCGATCCCGTCTTATGCGGCGGTGACGGCGCACGAAGGGCTCGACGATCCCTCCGACATCCATCTGATTGGCAGTTGGCAAGAGGTGCTGGATGGGCTGGCGGCCTATGGCGAGGCGGGCGCTACCGACCTGCGCATTCAGATCGTCGCCCATGACGACAAGTCCCGGGCCATGACCGCGGACGCCATTGCCGCTTATCTGAGCTAGACGCCGCTTCCGGTGATTTTCTTCTTCCGCTTCGCCCAACTGGCGACGGCGGTAGCGCCGGTGACGACGATGATCATGCGGCCCAGATGGTGCAGCGAGACGAAGGGCACTTCAATGCCGAGCGTCAGCGCGATCAGGCTCATCTCGGCAAAGCCGCCGGGCGCGTAGGCCAGGTGGATGGCGCGGAAGTCCAGGCCGGTCCACTCGGCCACGGTGACCGCGGCCCCGGCGGCCAGCAGCAGCAGGCAGACGGTCGCCATGCCCGAGATCGCCATCGGCCGCGCCAACTCGTGCAGGCGAATGCCGCTGAAGCGGGAACCGGCGCCGGAGCCGACGACCAATTGCGCGATTGCGATGAAATCGCTGGGCGGGCGGGCCTCGGTCCAGCCGCCGGCGTGCACTGCGGCGCTGGCGAGCATTGGGCCGATCATCTGCCAGGCAGGAATGCGCAACACCTTGGCCACCGCCGCGCCGATGGTGCCGGCCACCGCCATTAAGCCCAGGTCGGACGCCTGCAACTCCCAGAAAAAGCCGCTGCCACCCAGATTGGCCGGCGGTACATAGCCGGCCAGCAGACTGTAGGCCGGCGGTATGATCGCCATGACCAGCATGACGCGCGTCGCATGGATCAGCACGATGGTGCGCTCATTGCCGCCGAGGGCCGGGCCAAGAATAATCATTTCCCCCAAACCGCCGGGCGAGGCGCAGAAGAACGCGGTGACCCGGTCGATATGGCCGAGGCGGACGAAAATCTGATAGCTGAGCCAGGTGCCGAAGACGACGAAGACGCACATTCCGGCGAAACTGACGACCCAGAGATGCAGGTTGTCCAGCACCTCCGGCGTGAACGACGAGCCCAAAGTGACGCCCAGGACGATGATCCACAGCCGCCGAAACATTTGATGGATGTAGAGGTGGATGCCGCTCATCGACGCGATCATCGTCGCGAACAACGCGCCCAGCATCCACGGCAGCGGTGTGCCGAGATAAGCGAAAATCGCGCCGCCGGTGCCGCCGACGGCCAGCGTTTGCGCCATCAGCACGGCTTTGCCGCGGGCCGATGCCGGTGCGCTCGGTAGTTTGGAGGGGCCGGATGCCGTAGGCGGGACGGGCCCGCCCGGTGCGGCGGTCACGAGACGAACTGTTCCTTCAGCACCCGCTCTTCCAGATCGTGTTCCGGATCGAACAGCAGGGTGAAGGATACGCCGGTGTCCTCCTCGACCTCGACCCAGCGGACGTCGCGCACTTCGGTAAAGTCGGCGACGGCGCTGACCGGACGTTTCTCCGGATCGCGAATGTCGAAGCGCACCAGGGCATTGCGCGGCAGGATGGCGCCGCGCCAGCGCCGCGGCCGGAAGGCGCTGATCGGCGTCAGGCAGAGCACCTGCGCCGACAGCGGCACCACCGGGCCGTGCGCTGAGAGGTTGTAGGCGGTGGAGCCGGCCGGCGTCGCGACGATCACGCCGTCGCACATCAACTCCTCGATGCGGACGACGCCGTCGATCTCGATGGAGAGATGGGCTGTCTGCCGGGTTTCGCGCAGTAACGAGACTTCGTTGATCGCCCGCGCCTCCAACCGGCGTCCGTCGGTGGTCTCGACGCGCATCTTCAGCGGCGTCAACTCGACCGCGGTGGCATTGGCGATCCGTTCGCGCAGGTGGTCCGGCTCGAAGGCATTCATCAGGAAGCCGACAGTGCCCCGATGCATCCCGAAAATAGGCACACCGCGACCGATATAGCGGTGCAGCGTTTCCAGCAGAAACCCGTCGCCGCCGAGCGCCACGATCACATCGGCCCGCTGCGGCGGCACGGAATCATAATGGCGCTGCAACTCCGCCAATGCATGTTGCGCCGGGTCGGCCGGCGAGGCGACGAACGCGATCGAAGGCGCGAGCAGCGGCGCGTTCATCGCTCGCGTCAGCCGCCGGTCGTCGACATATGGCGAGGTACCGCCACGGCGCGGCGCCGGCGGTCGATGATGAAGTCGTGGCCTTTCGGCTTCAGCGCGATGGCAGCGCGGATCGCATCTTCCAGCGGCGCATCGCTTTCGGCAACGCGGACCGCCTCTTTCAAGTCGGCGCTGTCGTTCTGGCCGAGGCAGAGATACAGCATGCCGGTGCAGGTCAGGCGCACCCGGTTGCAGCTTTCGCAGAAATTGTGGGTCATCGGCGTGATGAAGCCAAGGCGGCCGCCGGTCTCCTTCACGTCGAAATAGCGGGCCGGGCCGCCGGTTTTGTGGTCGCTTTCCTCCAGGGTCCAGCGCTGGGCCAGGTCGGCGCGCACCATCGACAGCGGCCAGTATTGATCGACCCGCTGCTCACCGATATCGCCCATCGGCATCACCTCGATCAGGGTCAGGTCGAAGCCCTCATCGCCGCACCACCCGATCAGCCGGTCGAGTTCGACATCGTTGATGCCTTTGAGCGCGACGGCGTTGATCTTGATTTTCAGGCCGGCATCCTTGGCCGCCTGAATGCCGCGCAATACCTGATCCAGCCGGCCCCAGCGGGTCAGCATCTTGAACGTGTCGGGGTCCAGCGTATCGAGCGAGACGTTGATGCGGCGCACGCCAGCGGCATAAAGCTGGTCGGCGAAGCGTTCCAACTGACTGCCGTTAGTGGTCAGCGTCAACTCATCGAGCAGGCCGGACTCAAGGTGCCGGCCCAGTCCGTTGATCAGGTTCATGATGCCGCGCCGCACCAGCGGCTCGCCGCCGGTCAGCCGCAGCTTGCGCACACCCATATGCACGAATGCGCTGCAGACGCGATCGAGTTCGTCGAGGCTGAGGATGTCTTTCTTCGGCAGAAAGGTCATATCCTCCGCCATGCAATAGACGCAGCGGAAGTCGCATCGGTCAGTGACCGAAACGCGCAGGTAGGTGATGGACCGGCCGAACGGGTCGATCATCGGCTCCGTCGCCGGCGTCTCAAGACCTGTAGCGGGAGCGCCGGTGATGCTATGTTTGTGGTCGGTGGTCGCGGCCATGTTGCTTGCGCCCATAAGTTACGTGTCTGGTGCGGGCGGCACGCGAGCCACGCTCGCTCACCCGTCCGTCGACACTATAGTTTAAAGATTGTATGCCGACTTTACCAGATGGTTGGCGGAGACGGCGAGTGCAACAGACTATTGCAGTAGCGATCCTGGCGGGCGGCCACGGCAGGCGGATGGGCGGGGCGGACAAGGCGCTGGTGCACGTCGCCGGCCGGCCCTTGCTCGACTGGAGCTTGCAGCGGTTGCGGCCGCAGGCGACCCGCATCGTCCTCAGTGCGAACGGCGAGCCTGGCCGGTTTGCGGCGTATGGCCTGCCGGTGGTCGCCGATGCGATGCCGGACGCGGGGCCCTTGGGCGGGATTGCCTCGGCGGCGGAGTTTTGCGCCGAGCGCTGGCCCGATGTCCGCTTCCTTCTCACCGTGCCGGTGGACGTGCCGTGTCCACCGTCGGACCTGGTGGTGCGGATGGCCGCAGCAGATCAAAATAGGATTGCGGTTGCCGAAACCGATAGCCGTATGCAGTGGGCCGTTGCGCGCTGGCCCATGGACGCTGCCCTCGACCTGACCGGCGCGATTGGCGGCGGCTTGCGGCGGGTGGAGGCCGCGGTTCGGGCTGCCGGCTACACCGCGGTGCCGTTCAAGGACGCGATTGCATTTACCAATATCAACTCTACGGGCGATATCAAGACTCTGGAGCGTAGATTAACGATGCTTTAAGCTACAGGTTGCATGGTACAGATCGGTTTCGCCATACTGGATGGGGACGCGAAGCGAGTGTCTGGATTCAGGAGTTGAGTAGTAACATGGCGACCCAGGTCGAGTTGTCGATTCTTGAATTGGTCTGTTCGCGCCTCTGCCACGATATGGTCGGGCCGGTGGGGGCGGCGGCCAATGGCATCGAATTGCTCCGCGAACTGGGCAATGGCCAGGGCGACGATATCATCGACATGACCGATGCCAGCGCCAGGACTGCCTGGCGGCGGCTGGAGTTCTTCCGTGTCGCATTTGGTTATGCCGGCGGCCGCGGCGGCTGGGGCACGACCGAACTCGGTCAATTGGCCCGCGGCATGATGACCGACAGCAAGGTTGACCTGCATTGGCGGGCGGACGCGACGGTCGAAGATATTCAGGGGCGCGGCGGCAAGCTGGTGTTGAACCTGATGTTGCTGATTGCCGAAGCCATGCCGCGCGGCGGCACGCTTTCGGTACACCTGTCGGCAGGCGACCACGCGATCAGGGCAGCGATCGCCGGGGAGGGCCGGAATGCGGCCTTGAACCCGCGGATCGCGTCGACCGTGCAGGGCAAGGTGCCGCCCGGCGAACTTGACAGCCGGGTGATCCTGGCGCACCTCGCACACATCCAAATTCGCGACGCGGCGGCCACGGCTGAGTGGTCATTCGGCGACAACCGCGTTGCGGTGGACATATGCCTGCCGCAAACGGAACCTGTTGTGGCCGCCGCTCAATGAAGCGGCGGCGCAGAGATATCAGGCGCCGCCCTCCGCCTTGATCTGGGCGAACACCTCCCGCGCTTTCAGCAGGCCGCCGCGTACCAGCGGCAGGCCGATATAGCCGGCCAGATGCAGGATCGCCTCGGTCAACTCCTCCTCCGTCCAGCCTTGGCGGAGGGCAAAGCGCAGGTGAATCGCCAACTCATCCTCTCGGCCCATCACGGTATCGGACACCACACAGATCATCGCCCGGGTCTTCAGATCGAGACCGGGCCGTGTCCATAAACCGCCGAACACCGCCTCCTGCGCGTAGGCGATGAACTTTTGCATGATCGGGTCGTCGTAATTCGCGGCATTGGAGCGCTCGACCGCGGCTTCGCCATACAGCGTGCGGCGCATCTGAACGCCCTTGTCATACCATTCGGAGTTCGCCATCGACCGTTCCCTCGCTTTCCGTCATCCGCCGTATCGGCGTCACGGCCAATCATCCGCGGCCCGCGCGGTTATGTCCATATTCGGATTGCGGGTGAGCCCCGCCGCCTCGGCACGGCCCGGGCGCCGCGCTAAAAAACCGTGGCGCCGGAGGAGTTGTAGAAGGCTGCGACGCCCAACAAATGCGTGACCTCGCCGTCATCCCGTCCATACGGCAGCAGTACGCGCTGATAGCGGTAGACGTTGCCGCGGTCTGGCCAGGTGGTTTCGCCGTCGATGACAATCGGCTCGCGCACGTCCACGCAGCGGCGCAGGTCTTCGCGGACCTGCGGGGCTAAGGATTCGGGTACGATATCATTGATGCGCGAACCGGTGATTTCCCGACCGTATACCGAACCATAAGCCGACCCGGCAAAGCGCACACACCAATCGGAGGTCGCGGCATCCCACTCCAGCAGAAAGGCAACCGGCCACAGCCGATGGAATTCCGCCGGGTCGAGATCCTGGCGGGATGGCAGTTCCTTGCCGTTCCGCTTTGACTTCCATAGCGCATAAATGAAGGACAGCCGCTCCTCCAGTTCGTGATCGACATCGCGCGCCATCGCGACCGTCGAGCCGTCGCCCGCCGGGGCCTGATCGACCGAGGTGCCTTCCGGCACTGAACCGCTATCACTGACCATGACCCCTGCCAAGTTTCTCTGGTCGCGCACGCCCGTCATCAAATACACCTTGAGGTTGACGCAAAGGGCATAGCTCCCCCTTTCTAGCGCCGCTACACTCAGAATGCTTGTCGGCGGCCAACTCGTTCCGGACCGCAAGATCGATCCTAGGGCATCATCATAATCAACGCAATTAAACGGATCGTTAGCCGTGGTGGCATTTTTGGCCGGATTGTCCGAAAGACCCGGCTTACCGCTCTGCGTTACGGGCGTAGCTGGGCCAGCAACGTTTGGTTGAACGCCTCCGGTTGTTCGTACATGGCCCAATGGCCGGCATCGGGGATCGTTTCGAACCGGCAGTCCGGCTGAACCCGGCGCATCAATTCCCGCCGCTCGTGGACGAAGGGGTAGGTTGTCGAGTCCAACTCTCCCCAGATGCCGGAGATGCGGCACGGGCAAAGCGGCAGAACGCGGGCAAGGCTGGCGTCGCGGCTGATATTGCGGCTTTTGGTGACGGCGCGGGTGGTGTTCAGCATCTGCATCAGGATCGCGACGTCATCGATCTTCTGCCGGTCGCACAGCATCAGAATGCCGAGATTGTTGCGGGCGAGGTCCTTGAACTCATCATGGCTCATATCGCGGCGGAAGCGGGCCATCGGCATGCCCTCCGCCCGGGTGAGGCCCATGCCGCCGGCGCCGACCAGGGTAAAACTGCGCAGCCGCTGATCCAGATATTGCGCCGCGTGGCCACCGAGGATGGCGCCGAAGGAGAAGCCGACCAGATCGAAGCGGTCTTCGGCTCGGGGGAAGAGCTGCTGCAAGCCGTCGGCGATCACCCGGCCGATCTTGTCCGCATTCTGTACGTCCGGCGGCGGGTCGCTGTCGCCCTGGCCCGGCGAATCGGCGGCGTAGACGGTGAAATGCTGGCGGAAGAACGGGATATTGCGAATCCAGTGGATCCACGAGCCATAGCCGCCGTGGAAAAATACCAGGTTCGGCTTGCCGCTGCCCAACTCCCACACCCGCCAGATCTGATGGCCTTCGCCTGAGGGAGTCTTGAGGATTTCCGCGTCGGCCTCCACCGCGCCGATGGCGGCTGCGGCCTCCGGCATCGGCGGAATTCCGTGGTCCATGCGCGGCTCGCGCAACACTCGCATCGTCATTGGATGATCAGGCCTCGTCCACAAACGCTTTCAGGTCTTCGGTCACGTCTTCGACCGAAGCTTTGAAAATACGCCCGCCATGCTCCACCGTCGAGAGCGAGGGGTCGGAGCCGATGCGGCCATCTGGGAAGCGGTTGCGGTAGTCGACGGCGTCGCGGATCGGGCCTTTCGGTGCAATTTTCGGCGACATCTCCGCCGTCTTCACGAAGTCCGGATAGGCATAGTAGCTGAGCGAGACCTCCGATGGCGTTGCGTGGCTGCCCTCGCTGTCGCCGTACAACTCCTTGCTGAGCTTGCGGAAGCGCGAGCCCATGAACCAACTCTGAAGCTTCAGCCGGAATGGGCGGTTCGATCCCTTTAAACTGCATTCCGTGTAAATCTCACTGAATGCTGCGGTGATCGTCGCAATATTACCGCCGTGACCGTTCAGGAAATAGATGCGCTCGAACCCGTGCTTGGTGAGGGAGGCGACCACGTCCTTCAGCGTTTCGATCAGCACGACCGGGCGATAGGTGATGGTGCCGGGGAAGGCCATATGGTGCTGGGCCATGCCGATGGAGAGCGTCGGCCCAACCATAACGCCAGACTTTTCGGCAACACCATCGGCGATCACCTCCGGGCAAATTGCATCGGTGCCGATCAGGCCGTTCGGGCCATGCTGCTCGGTCGAGCCGATGGGCATGATGATGTCGCGGCGTTGGCCGAGATACGCATCGACCTCCTGCCAGGTCGAGAGTTGCAGGCGGGGCATATAGGGCTTTCTCTTGGCGAGGCTGTAGGGCGAGCGCGTAGCTTACAGTCCGACGTGTGCGAGTGCGAAGCGATTTCCTTGGGCGGGTCTGGGCAACAGCCCGATCACCGGCAACTCATTCGCCGGCCCACATCCGCAGCAGGTTGCTCTGAGCTTTCTGCAAGCTCAAGAAGCCTGGGCTATCCCCGGCGACGGCATGCATCGCACGAGCCGCCACAGCCAGATCGTAGAGGACCGTCCGGCGGCCAGGATCGGCTACCCAACTGGTGATCCAGCCGACCACAGCCAGCCGCGTCCCGCCGGTCACCGGGGCGACCCTGTGAAGGGTGTTGGACGGATAGAGCACCAACTGGCCGGCATCCAACCGGACCGCCCGCTGTTCCAGGGGATCGTCGATCACCAACTCGCCGCCCTGATAATCGGCTGCCGACGACAAGCACAAGGTGAACGAGAGGTCGGTGCGGTTGCTGTCGATGATCGCGTTATCGACATGAAAGCCGTATTCCATGCCGGGCGTATAACGCGAGATGGCGAGGCGGGCGAATGCTCGCGGTTGGGCAGCGGCCTGAACAACTGGATTTGCGGCGACGGCAGACCTGACCTTCGCCAAGATCGCGGCACGCGCCGGCGTATCCGCCGCTTGTTCATTGCGTTTGACAGCCTGTGCGAACCGCCCCGATGTGGTTCGGCCATCGCCATAGGGAAGCGCGGTGGCGGCCGCTTGCACAGCCGCCAACTCGTGTTGGTCGAGGACGCGGTCGATGACAAAAATCATCGCCGCCGATTACTTCACCGTAAGGGCGGCAAGCTCGATTCGCGCCGCTGCGGCATACAATAGGGTCGAGTCCATGGTCATGTCGCCCTGGCCTTGAATATCGCCAAAGGCGCTGTCTAGGCCACGAACCTGCTCCAGGATCGCCTGGCCGGCCTTCGCGATGCTCGCGTCCGTAGACGCTGCGTATGTCTTGGCCTCCGCTTCTACGGTGCGCAGGAAGCCCCAGGAATCCTGGTATTCATGCAGGTTCGAGATCTCGCCGCCTTTGGTGCCGTCTGCATATTCCGCCGCGGCGATGCGAGTCAGCCGCGAAAGCGACAACAAACCTGCGCCAGCACCGCCCGGAGAGCCGGCCTGCACCGCGTCGATGCGTGCGCTGACCGCGGCAAACAGAGATTGGATCTCTGCTACCGATTGCTCCGCCTCGGCTGCGTCCGCAAGTGCCACGATTGTTGCTTTGAGATCGCCGAAACCCCGCTCTTCAAGCTTGGGCGCGACGGCATTGTATTTTTCCTTGATTGGGTGGCCCATGTGAGTCTTGGCCGCCGCGAGGTCGCCCGTTTCATAGAGTTTCAGACCGGCGCGCAAGTGCCCTTCCATGAAACCGATAGCGGCCAGAAAGTCCGCCTCGTCGCCACCGACTTCCGCACCTTCGCCCTCACCACCCTGCCGTAGCTGACTGGCAGTGCCTTTACCGGCGCCAGTGTTCTGCGCCAATTCAAAGGACGGCGGGGCGACGCTGGCGCCAACCTCGGCGGCAGTGGTGGCGACAGGGGTGCTGGCGGCAAGCCCGGCGGCAGCAACGGTGCCGAGAGCGGTCCAGACGCGAGGGCGCACCAAACGGGGCGTATCTTTTGGCTTGATCATGCGTGCGGTTCCGTAGTGAGGGGGATGGTTGTCGCGAACAGTAATGAGAACTGTTCGCAATTATGTCAATCGCAAATCCCAGTTTTTGCTGTGTGCGCAATCCGCCCGGCGGAGGCGCCGTCGCGATCGCGGCCGGCTGGACCGGATTCATCGTGCAAGAGCCGTCGCTGGCGCTTATGACATTTGGGATAGCACCGGAATGGAGAAGGACAGCCCGCTATGCCGACCTATAGAGCGGAGATGATGGATGCGGAATCCGGCACCCTCGGCACCTACACATTTGAGGCGCACGACGGCCTGATGTCGCAAACGCCGGTGCGCATCACGCGGGCGTTTATGGAGTATGTCGACAAGGCGACCCTGCCGAAGGGCTATGAAGACTATGAGATCAACGCGACCTTCAAAGACGGCCACCATCAGGTGGTCACGACCATCGGCATTTTGATGTTCAAAGGCGGCCGCCGCGCCGCGTTCATGATGATGATCGGGCCTGATCGGCGGTAAGGGCGGCAGCTATCGCGGCCGCTGCCCTATAGGCCGCCTATTGCTGAAAGTCGAAGAACTCGGGGAATTTGGTCTTCGAGTTGTCCAGATGTTGCACGTATTGATACATACCGCCGTTGTAGTTACCGTCCTGTCGGCGGTTTTCCTGGCCCTCGAAGTTGTAGTATCCGGGCGTGCATTCCTTGTTGCGGTTGGTGGTGCCGCGGAATTTGATCACCTCGTCCACCCACCACTGCTCGCTCTCGGGCTTGGCATCGATGGTCTTGTAGCCATTCTCGCGGGTGTATTTGATGCACTCGGCGATGTGGAAGCCCTGGGTTTGCAGCATGAAGGTCAGGTTGAACTGGAACGAGGCCTGATAGCCGCCCATGATGAACAGGTTGGGGTAGCCGGCTGAGTGGATGCCGAACACGGTGCGCATGCCGGTGGAATACTTGTCGTTCAACTCCAGCCCGCCTTCGCCGCGGATGTCGTTGTAGATGCCGGTCACCTGCACTTCAAAGCCGGTGGCGTAGATCAGCACGTCGACGGGGTATTCGACACCGTCGAAGACCACACCGCGTTCGTTGATTTCCGTGACGCCTTTGCCGTCGGTATCGACCAGGTGGACGTTCGGCAGATTGAAGGCCGGCAGATATTCGTCGTCATAGGTCGGACGTTTGCAGCGATGCATGTACCAGGGCTTGAGGGCTTCCGCGGTCGCCTTGTCCTCGACAAGCTCTTCGACGCGCCGATGGATGCGCATCTGGTGTTCGATGTTCTGGTTTTCGTAACGCTGCGTCCGCAATTCGCGCGGCAGCGACTCGATCTCTTTGCGTTTGTCCGGGTCCGGCCTGGTGCCGAGCACGTGGCGGTCCAGACGCTCCTTCTGCCAGCCGGGCTTCAAGCTGGCCGCCCATTCCGGATCGGTCGGAATATCATCGCGGATGTCGATGGCAGATGGTGTGCGCTGGAAGACGTGCAGTGATTTCGCCGCGCGGCCCAGCCGCGGGATGATCTGCACGGCGGTGGCGCCGGTGCCAATAATGCCGACCCGCTTGTCCTTCAGGTTCTCCAGATCGTGGCCGCAATACGCATAGTCGAAGCGTGACGTGTGGAAGGAGTGGCCCTGATAGGTCTCCATCCCCTTGATCTTCGACAGCTTCGGTTTGGCGAGCGTGCCGTTGGCGACGATGACGAAGTTCGCGGTAAGCTTATCCCCGCGGTCGGTCGTCAAGCGCCAGATTTTGTCTTTTTCATCCCAATGGGTTGCTGTGACGGTCGTTTGGAAGATCGCCAGATCATAAAGATCGTACTTCTCGGCAATGGCCTGGCAGTGGGCAAAGATCTCCGGCCCTTTGGCGAAGAAGCTTTTCGGCACATAGCCCAACTCGTCGAGCAGCGGCAGATAATCGTAGGCCGAGACATCGCAGGCCGCGCCCGGATAGCGGTTCCAGTACCAGGTGCCGCCGACGTCGGAGCCCTTCTCGACTATGCGAATGCTCTCAACGCCGCGCTCCCGCAGGCGGGCCGCGGTCAGCAGGGCGGAGAAACCGCCGCCGATGAACAGCGTCTCGACATGGTCCTCAATCGGCTCCCGCTCGATCCGCTCCTCGGCCCAGGGATCGGTCTCGTATTTCGCGAGTTCACCGGTCAGCTCCGACGTGTATTGGCTCAGGCCGTCCGGGCGCGCGTTGAGGCGCTTGTCGCGCTCCTCCGCGAATTTGGCTTTGATCTGGTCGTAGAATTCCTGGGGCTTGTCGGTCGGCACGGTGGGATCGAACGCGGCGCGGACGGCCATCTTGTTCGGATCGTTGTGCCTCGTAGTGGACTCTTTGACTTTTGTGTCTGACATCGATTGGAGTTTCCCGCTGCTGAATCGGTATGGCTGCTACCAAATACGTAGGTGCCTAACGATATCGCCGTCAGCCAATGCATTCAACCAAACATTGCCGCTGAGAAATTATGCAGCAGTCTATCGGCGCGGCTCGCCGCCCGTGGCTAGGCGATTTGGTACAGAAATGCCGGGATGGTGGGCGGTACTGGGATCGAACCAGTGGCCACTGCGATGTCAACACAGTGCTCTACCGCTGAGCTAACCGCCCATCCAGGAAGGGTCGCTGTATAGCGCCGTCGCGGCGGGTCAGGCAAGGGGTTTTGTAGGCGGCACGAAGTTGACGTGGCCCATTTTCCGGCCGGGTCTGGCCTTGCCCTTGCCGTAGAGGTGCAGGTGCGCAGTCGGGTCGGCCAAATAGCCGGCCCAGCCATCGATCGCATCGCCCAGCAAATTGCGCATCCGCGCCGGCGCCAGAACCGTGGTTGCGCCGAGCGGCAGGCCGCAAATGGCGCGGATGCACTGTTCGAACTGATCGGTCTGACAGGCGTCCATGCTCCAGTGGCCGCTGTTGTGCGGCCGCGGCGCCAGTTCGTTGACGATGACCTGACCGTCGGCGAGCACGAACATCTCCACCGCCAGCAGGCCGACGAGGTCGCCGTGGCGAGCGATGCTTTCGGCGAGGAGTAACGCCTTGGCCGCAACGGCGTCGGCGACCCGGGCGGGTGCGATGGTTTCGGCCAGAATATGGTTTTCGTGCATGTTCTCGACGGTGGGAAAACACACGACCGCACCGTCCTGGCCGCGGGCGACGATGACCGAGACTTCGCACTCAAACGGCACCAACTGCTCCAGCACGCAGGGCATTTGGCCGAGGTCGTCCCAGGCTTGGGCCAGGGCGGATGCCGATGGTACACGCAGCTGGCCTTTGCCGTCATAGCCGCTCTGCGCCGTTTTCAGGATGCCGGGGAAGCTGAGGCCGGGCTGGTTCAGGTCGCGCTTGGATTCGATAATGCGAAAGTCCGCGACCTCTGCACCGGCGGCCTGGATGAAGGCTTTCTCGCGCCGGCGGTCTTGCGCGACTTGCAGCCAGACCGGGGCCGGGTGGACCGGCGTGCTGGCGGCGATGGTTTCCGCTGCGATGACCGGCACGTTCTCGAATTCGTAGGTGACGACGTCGCAGGCGTCGGCAAACCGCCTCAGGGCGTCGATATCGTCATAGGCGGCGTGGGTAGCGGCGGCGCACACCTGCTCCGCCGGGTTGTCCACCTCCGGCGCAAACACGTGCACGCGATAGCCGAGGCGGGCGGCGGCGAGGGCGGTCATACGGCCCAACTGGCCGCCGCCGAGAATGCCGATGGTGGCCCCGGGTGCGATCATGAGCCTGCTGGCGTCTCGGGAATGGCGTCGGTCTGGGCTTGGCGGAAAGCTTGCAAGCGGTCGGACAAGGCCGGGTCGCTGGTCGCCAGCATGGCCGCGGCGAGCAGTCCGGCATTGGCCGCGCCAGCCTCACCGATAGCGAGCGTGCCGACCGGTATGCCTTTCGGCATCTGTACGATGGACAACAGGCTGTCCCAACCGCTCAGCGCCCGGCTCTGCACCGGCACGCCCAGCACGGGCAGCACCGTCATCGCAGCAACCATTCCCGGCAAGTGGGCGGCGCCGCCAGCGCCGGCGATGATGACGCGCAGGCCCCGGTCCTTGGCCGACTTCGCGTACTCGACCAGCCGGTCGGGCGTGCGATGCGCCGATACAATCTTGGCCTCGAACGGCACCGCCAATTCTTGCAGCATGTCCGCGGCAAGACGCATGGTCGGCCAGTCGGAGCGGCTGCCCATCACTATGCCAACCAGCGGCGCGGTATCGGATTTCGCGTTATCTGACAATAATACTTACCACCGCGGACCGAGAGGGGCCGCACACAAAGACAATGGAGTTCGGACGAGAGCGCTGTTTAGGCGATCAGGTCCGGTCGGGCAAAGCCTTCCACGCGTTCGATCTGATCGCGTAGCGACAGTTTGCGTTTCTTCAGCCGTTGCACCTGCACCTGATCGTACGGCGCACGTTCGGTCAGGGTGGCGATGGCATAGTCGAGGTCGCGATGTTCTGCACGCAAGATCTCTAGCTTCTGGTCCGGCTTGCCGGTTCCGTTGTCGTCTGCCATGAGGACTCCATGCTGTTGTGACGATATCGGCGCGCTTCACCGCGCTTTCGCGGCGCTAGCATGCCGAGGCAGAATAACGCGATGCAACCATGGGAGTCGATGGTGAACCATGCCGAGTGCCACATCACCTGGGGAGGAATTCTGGGATTTCAGCAGCGCGGTCTACCGCCGGCCGGGCGTGGCGGCACAACTGCTGCTATGGCAGGACCAGGCGGGGGCGAATGTGAACATCGCGCTGCTCTGCCTCTGGGCCTCAACCAGGGGCCAGCGGCTCGATGCCGCCGCATTTTTGCAGGCGAAATCTGCGATAGCCGGCTGGCATGCGGCGGCGGTGGAGCCGTTGCGCGGTCTGCGCCGCCGCCTGAAAGACCAGTGGGCCGGCCTCGCCCTTGATGCGACAGCAACGCGCCAGGCGGTGCTCGCCGCCGAATTGGCGGCAGAGCGGGCCGAGCAGCAATTGCTGGTCGATTCTCTGGCGCCCTGGCCGGATTCGTGCGCCGCAGACTATCAGGGTCTGGCGGCGGCGAACCTGCGCGGCTATTTGGCCGGCGCCGTTGATGACAAGGCGATTGCCGAACTGCTCTGCCGCATCGGCTGAAGCGCGCCGGCGGGTGGCGGCGCGTTGCCGAGACACCGGCCCAGCAGGCGGTGTTGCTGCTCGTCCGGCATGCAGACGCCCCATTGCGCCGCCGGCTCGAAACCGAAGCGGCCGTAGTAGGTGAGGTCGCCGACCAGGAACACGTGCTCCCACCCCTCGGTCAGGGCGGCGGACATCGATGTGGCCATCAGCGCGCCGCCAATGCCTTGGTTCGCCCAGCCGATCCAGACCGCGAGCGGGCCGAGCAGCAGCACGGTTTCCCGGCCCAGCCGCATCGGCCAATACTGGATCGAGCCGATCACCGCCTCACCGGAAACCGCCACCCGCGCCAGCGACGCGATGGGCGCCACGCCGTCGCGGAAGCGATAGCTGGTTTTCGCCTGCCGGTTCTGCCCGAACGCGTGATCAAGCAATTGGCCGATGATCTGCGCATGCGCCGATGTGGGAGGGGTAATGGTAACCATGACAACAAACTTCCGACGAGACATTCAAAACGCTGAGGCGAGGGCAGACCGCGTAAAGGCGCGGGTCCGCAGCCCCCTTTTGAATCAGGAGGCGCGTTTGAGGCTTACTCGTCGTCGCATTAGCTGTGTCATGGCGGCCCTCATACAGCAGTTCGCTCACCGCTTAAATGGAAAAGTTGAGCCCTGGGCGCAAAATCGACTAGCGTGCCGCTTTCCCTGGGCAACGCCGGTTCAAACCTTATGACCCCCGATCAGATCGAGACCTTCTTCGCCCGCCTCTCAGCCAAGACGCCTGAGCCGGTGACCGAGTTGGAATTTACCAACGTCTACACGCTGCTGGTGGCGGTGGCTTTGTCCGCGCAAGCGACCGATGTTGGGGTCAACAAGGCGACCCGATCCCTGTTCGCGAAGGTCTCTACCCCGCAACAAATGCTGGAGTTAGGCGAGGAAGGGCTAAAGGAGCACATCCGCACCATTGGTCTGTTCAACACCAAGGCGAAGAACGTCATCGCCATGGCCAAAAAGCTGATTGCCGAATATGGCGGCGAGGTGCCACGGGATCGCGCCGCGCTGGAAAGCCTGCCGGGCGTCGGGCGCAAGACCGCGAACGTGGTGCTGAACAACTATTGGGGCGAGCCGACGATTGCCGTGGACACGCACCTGTTCCGCGTCGCCAACCGTACCGGCATGGCGCCCGGCAAGACGCCGCTGGCCGTCGAAAAGAAGCTGGAGGCCGTGGTGCCGGAGCACTACAAGCGCCACGCCCACCACTGGCTTATCCTGCATGGCCGCTATGTCTGCAAGGCGCGCAAGCCCGACTGCGTGAAATGCATTGTCGCCGACCTCTGCGCCTTTGAGGACAAGGTGGTCGAGTAGACTGGGCAGGGTCCCTGCTACGAGATGCGGTGAAAGCGGTGGACCATGTAGGCAGTGCCCAGCGTCGGGCCGGCCAGGTTCAACACCGGTACCGTGAATACCAGCATCAGCAGCACGCCATCCATCCAGATCATGCTGCGGTTCTGGCGGCGGGTGACCTTCGTCTCGGCCAGGGTCAGGCGGCGGATGCCGACCGTCTCGAAATACTCGCGGCCGATCAGATAGCCGTTGACCGCGAAATACAGCAGCAATCCGGTCGGCGGGATGAACAGAAGGATCAGATAGACCGGTAACAGCACAAGGTTGATCAGCAAGACGATCGCCACCAGCCTCACGGTGGCGATCAGCGCCTCGCCGATCGGCACATCGCGGCCCGGCGGCTTGTTCGGGTAGTATTTGGCTTCGACGGCGTCGGCCACGCTGTCGACGAATATGCTTTGGATCGCCAGCGCAAACGCCGGGAATAGCAATAAAGCCAGCCACCCAACGGCAACCGACCCCAAAATTTCCAACAGGCCCACAGCGTCGAGTTGCCGGCCGACCCAACCCTCGATGGTAGGCAACATGTCGGAGAGCAGCCAGAAAGACCCGGCGACCAGCAGCGCCAACGCCAGTGCCGACACCAGCAGGCCGAGCAGCACGGGCCGCTGCAGCCGCTTGTCGCTCAATTGCCCGATTACCTTGACAACGTCTTTCAGCATTGCGCCTTCACCCATGACTGCGGAGGCGCGCATGCTAGGGCAACGCCCATTCAAATGGAATCGTTTGAGTAGCGGAAGTTGCCCTAGTGGTATTGGTCTGATGGAAGAGTCCGAACTGGGATTCCCTTGAGCCCATGGGTATGCGAATCTTCGGCATACGCACAAGAATATCGTTTGAGCATGAAAACACCAACCGAGGCATATGCCTTAGCTGCTTAACCTGTGCAGATTCCGTTGGGTCGATACAATTGGTACCGGCCACACAGCGCCATGGGGAACAACATTCCGGCAGCGCGTATTAAATCAGCACTGCACCCAGCCCATGTGTCTGACCGAAGCCGGAAAACTCTAGCCCTGGCTGAGGGAGTGTTGAGCTTTGCTGCGGCAAGCCCCAGCTTTCAGCCTCCAGCAGGTCGAACAGGGCCGGGATGGCAAACGCCGCATCGGCCCGGAAACGGCGGCGGATGATTGAAGGCTTGGCCTCTGCCGGATAGCGAGCCAGCACGGGACAGAGCATGTCTTCCCAGCCATCGGCGCTATGGATGTTGCCGGGCCGCAAGGCGCAGCGCTCCAGATCGCCCTTCCGCCAACCAGTTGGCGCATGACCGGGTCGCGGCACAGCCGGTCGGCGTCGTTGACGTCCTCATACCCAGCCACGCGCGAGAAGATCGCCTGCCGCAGCAGGCCCGCGAACGTGTGACGGCCATTCTTGCCGGTGCGGTCATCGATCAGCACAGTGGACGCCAGATCGGCCAGCCCGGGCGCGTCGTCGAACTCGCGATAGACCGGCCGGCCTCCATCGGAACTGATCGCCGAGGCGCGAAACAGCAGCCGAACCGCCCCGTTAAATTCCAGCCCTAACGGGCTCGATTTTGCTTCACCCGTTGCGTTCGCCGTTAAACCGCCGCTCCGTCTCGCTTAAGTCACTGACTCCACGAGAGTAACAGAGCTTCGTTCCGGGTAAAGACCGTATCCATATGGGTAATCCGGGGTAACTTGTGTGCAAGCGGCGGACAATCCCCATTCACCTGAAACTGTTGCGGGGGAGCGCAACCAGCTCGAGTGACAATCTGATCTCCTGCCGGTCTGAGGATCACTTATACGCCGCGCCCGGCTGGATCCCGAGTTTCTTGAAGAACATCGCGGCCGGGCAGAATCCGGTGAAAGCCGATTGCAGCATGTTCAGCCCGACGAAGGCTGTCAGCAGCAGCCACCAGATCGAGGCCCAATAAACGAGAACGGCGGAGAGCAGCACCATTGTTCCAGCGAAAGCCAGAACCGCGCGATCAACAGTCATCATCATTTCCTTTCACTCATTCATCGTCACCGCAGCCTCATATGGAGACGTTCGGCGGCCTTGGTACGGAATTCTTCAGCTTACCGATGCCGAGGCGATCAGACGCAAGTCATTCTTACGATGCAGATCATCGGGCGAAAGGGGCCGCTCCGGCGTTCCGGGCAGAACTATGGAAGGGTGCCCTCACCTCATCATTCGCTCTCCCTCCTTCAGCCCGCTCAGGATACCCAAGCGACAGTGTCCGCATCGCTCCCATCGCATCAGAGAGATGCGTTATTCCTCAAGAATCCGCCGCTTTTCCTCGAGCTCTTCCTTATCGATCTCACCGCGGGCAAAGCGATCCTTGAGAATATCGATGGCGTGCTTGCTTGTGGGCGGGGGAGGCGCCGCCGAACCGCTGTGCCCGGTCCCTCCAAGCCATCGGACGATGAGGACGACGACCACAACTGCGATTGCGAGAAATAGGATCATCATGACAGGGCCTAAGAACCAACCGTACCAACCGTCATCCCACATCATGGATGGTCTACAAAAGGGATCGACCTGTTGAGCCCATGCGAGCGAGGCGCTCGCATAGACCGCCAAAAACGCGCCGCCGAAAACCGCAATTTTCTTCATTTCCGGTTCACCTAATCTATTGTGCCCGCCGATGTCAACGCAGGTTTAAAAGTGGCCCGCCACTCTTTTTTTCCGTTCCGCTGCTTTGAGGCGGCGGGATTGGAGGGGAGCGGGGGAGTTTTTTATCTCTGCCTGCGCGGGCGGGCGGCTCGATCATTCCTGCAGGTCCGGTTGTAGTGTCAACATGACAAGGTGGAGAAGTGTGCGACGACCTGCTTGCAAGCGGCTAGCAACCTCCCATTCACTGAGGTTCATTTCATCCGCAATCTCGGATGGGGGTTGATCCAATATTTCTGCACGTCTAACAACCTCTGCGTAGTGGGGCTCCAAGAGTTCGATGAGCGTTCCAATGAACTCCCGCAGGATTTCTTTCAGTTCGCCGTCGTCGAAACCGTCCGGGTCTGTCGGACCGCAGTATCCACCCTCATTGTCGCCATCCCCATCCCCGATTGAGCCTGCCGCAACGCAATAGCAATTCGCCCTCCCGTTTCGCGGTTTTTGCCCCAATCGGCATGGCGGGATTCGAGGTGGCTGGCTGCTTTCGGAGTCAGCGAGCCGTTCGATGTTGTGCGTAATCACGTCTGCATCTCAGGCAGCACGGGTTTCACTTTCCACTTTGTCAGCCAACAGTTTTCGACCTTCCGCTGTTTGCGACGAACCGGCACGATAGCCAAAATTCCCAGCATGCAACTAAAGACGTAAGGCGGTCACAGATCGTTACACGAAATCTTTCAGGGCCTGTTCAAGAATAGCCGAAGCGGGCCAATCGCCTTGCCATGAGCTTGATCATCGCGGCTTGGATGAAGGCGAGGCCGGTGGGCGCGAAGCGCTCGAAGCCGCGTTGGTTGCGTTTGACGATCTCGGTGGGCCTGGGGCTTGACGTCTGCACGATTGGCCCCTGATATGCACCATCGCCGCAGATCTTCGCGATGAAGGGGAAGCGCCCGATGAGCCGGTCGAAGACCTGGGCCGCCCCGGCCGCGATCCTGGATGCCGATTCGCGGCCGGGGCGGAGGTAGAAATAGGATCGTGGGTCAATATCCTCGCCCTTGGTATACGATGCGCCTATGCCTTTGACCGATTTCCTCGATATCTCAGCCGATGTTGCCGCCGCTGCCGCTCCGGTCGCGCTGGAGACGACGGCGATTGCCCACGGCCTGCCTTATCCGCAGAACCTGGATGTTGCGCGGAGCCTGGAGGCGGCGGTTCGCGCGCACGGCGGCACGCCTGCCTGGTGTGGAATTCTGGATGGCCGCTTGCGCGTCGGCTTGTCGGCAGAGGAGGTCGAGCGGTTCGCCCGTGGCGCCGATCTGGCCAAGGTGTCCCGCCGCGATATCGCACCGCTGCTGGCCGAAGGTGGCTCCGGGGCTACGACAGTTGCCGGCACGATGATTCTGGCGCATGCCGCCGGCATCGCGGTGTTCGCGACCGGGGGCCTGGGCGGTGTGCACCGGCAGGTGGCGGAAAGCCTGGACATCTCCGCCGATCTGGCCGAACTCAGCCGCACGCCCGTCGCGGTGGTCTGTAGCGGCGCCAAGTCGATCCTGGACCTGCCCAAGACTATAGAGGCGCTGGAAACCCTGGGCGTGCCGGTGCTGGGCTTAGGCACCGACCATTTCCCGGCGTTCCAGGTCACCTCCAGCGGTTTGCCGGTCGGCCGGCGGTGCGAGACACCGGCGGAGGCTGCCGCCATCATCCGCGTGCAACGGGCGCTCGGCCTTGGCGGCGTCGTCATCGGCGTGCCGGTTCCGGCTGAAGAGGCGCTGCCGCCGGACGAGGTTGAGGGTTGGGTGGCGACGGCGCTCCTCGATGCGCAGGCCGAGGGCGTAACCGGCAAGGCGATCACGCCCTACCTGCTGAAACGGCTCGCGGTCTTGAGCGGCGGCCGCACGCTGGCGGCCAATATCGCGCTGCTGCAAAACAATGCGGCGGAGGCAGCGAAAATTGCCGTGGCGCTAGACTATCCATCATGTGTCACGTGATTTGAGACGTCCATGGTCTGGCGTCACCCAAGACGGCGCCCGGGCAATTTGATTCATCTGTCCCGGGCTTGGCCCCGGATCCACGCCAGCGGTCTCTCCCGCGCAACAGCCTCTCAGGCATGCGCTCCTGCTTTTGCAGGGGCGGCCTCGAGGCGGAGGCTGAGGTCCCGCGGATCAACCAATCTGCGATGCGCCGCATCCGCATCTATTCCGACTTTTCAAACCCAATTGCGCCACCGGATGCTCAAGGCCTAAAGTAATATTGCCGAATTAGGATTAGCTCTCATGGCTATCGTGTTAGATCGTTGTTAATCATGATGTTCCTACGGTCAATTTTATCTTGACCTGAAAGGGAATCGACTATGGCCCGCCACCGCACCATAGAGCCATCCACCGGACTCACCCACGATGCATTGGAAACATTGCTGGACCTGGTCGAAATCCGCCTCGGCTCGGTCGAGATCTACGACCGGGAGGATGCGCGCGAACTGAAGCAGTTGCAAAAGACCCGCGACCAGTTGCACACGATGCTCGGCATCGGCACACGGGCCGCCACGGGCGACGCCGCGGCCAACGCGAAGCAGGCAGTGGCTTGACTGATTTCAGCCGTCGAGCTTCGGCTTCAGCAACTGGTTGACCAGCGCCGGGTTGGCTTTGCCTTGGGTCGCTTTCATCACCTGGCCGACGAAAAAACCGAATAGCTTGTCTTTGCCGGAGCGGTATTGCTCGACCTTATCGGCGTTCTTGGCCATGACGTCGTCGATCATCGCCTCGATAGCGCCGGTGTCGGTGATCTGGACCAGGCCTTTTTCTTCGACGATGGCGGCGGCGTCCTTGCCACTTTCGATCATCGCCTCGAACACGTCTTTGGCGATGCGCCCCGAGATGGTGTTATCCGCGATCAGGCCGATCAGCCCGCCCAGCCTTTCCGCCCCGATGGGCGCGTTGGTGACGTCATAGCCTTCGCGGTTCAGGTAGGCGAAGTAGTCGCCGGTGATCCAGTTGGTCGCCAGCTTGGCGTCGCGTCCCTTCACAACACTCTCGAAGAAATCGGCGGTGGCCTGGTCGGCCGTCATCACCCAGGCATCGTAGTCTGAAATGCCGTAATCCTTGACGAACCGCGCCCGCTTGGCATCCGGCAATTCCGGCATGCCGGCGCGGATGCGCTCTATATAGGCATCTTCCAGGCGCAGCGGCAGCAGGTCTGGGTCTGGGAAGTAGCGGTAGTCGTGCGCGTCTTCCTTCGAGCGCATCGAGCGGGTCTCGCCCTTGGCGGGGTCGTAGAGCCGGGTTTCCTGCACCACCGTGCCGCCATTCTCGATCAGACGGATCTGGCGGCGCGCCTCGTACTCAATGGCCTGGCGCACGAAGCGGATGGAGTTGACGTTCTTCACCTCGCAGCGCGTGCCAAGCTCGTCGCCCGGGTGGCGCACCGAGACATTGATATCGCAGCGCATAGAGCCCTGATCCATATTGCCGTCGCAGGTGCCGAGATAGCGCAATATCTGCCGCAGCTTGGTCAGATAGGCCGTTGCCTGCTCGCCAGAGCGCATGTCCGGCTCCGACACGATCTCCATCAGCGCCGTGCCGGAGCGGTTCAGGTCGATATAGGATTGCGTCGGGTGCTGGTCGTGGATCGACTTGCCGGCGTCTTGTTCCACGTGCAGGCGGGTGACGCCGATGCGCTTCGCCACCTCGCCCTCCGGCTCGACATCGACAAAGCCGCCGGTGACAATGGGATGCTCGAACTGGCTGATCTGATAGCCTTGCGGCAGGTCGGCATAGAAATAATTCTTGCGGTCAAAGCGCGAGTACTTGTTGACCGTACCGTTAATGCCAAGCCCGGTCAGCACGGCCTGTTCGACACAATGCTCGTTCAGCACCGGCAGCATGCCAGGGAAGGCCGCATCGACCAGGCTGACCTGGGTGTTCGGCTCCGCACCGAAGGCAATTGGTGCGCCGGAAAACAGCTTCGCGTTGGAGATCACCTGGGCATGGACCTCCAACCCGATCACCATCTCCCACTCATGCCCGTCGCCTTTGAGGAGTTTGGGGTGTTCTAATAGTTCAGCCATTTTTCTCTCTAAATCGGTGCGGTTGGCGGGAGCAACTCAGGATAAATGCTCCGAAGGCTATCAGTATCAGAGGGATTGCCCATTTCAACACATAAGATAACTGCTCGATTGGACACGCCATGGGATAGCGCGACGCCGCACTCCCGGTTTGGAAGCGGGGTGGGTTTGGCGGGTTTATGCCAAATGGCTCCCCGTCACCACGGTTTCGCACGCCCCGGTAAACTTGCTGAACCCGGGCAGGCTCTTCAAGCAGCGCATCCGGCGAGACTTGGGCCAGAACCCCAAAATCTGGGTCGGTCAGCCACCAGCGGCCCGCTCGATCCTTTACCATCGGTGCGACGTGGCTCCAGCCCATTAAGAAGCCAGTATCGAGGCCGTGCTCCGCAAAGAAATCGACGATGGCAATTGACTGCTGTTCGCAGTCGCCGATGCCTCGGTGAACAGCACGCCGCCAATCGCAAAAAACGTGACCGTAATAGCCTGGCTCCTTGACGAGATCGAACAGCCACAGCAACCAGTTGTCAAATGGCGAGATCGTCAGCCCGAACGCCTGCTTTTCGGAGTCGTTTAGCTTTGCCTTATCGGCATCCCTGCGGAGCGCGCGCAGACTCTCGGGGACGGGGTGCGCAATGGCGTAGGTAAAGACGGCGTGCACGTTGGCAATGAAATCCGGCTGCTCGGGAGACAAACTGGACAATTGGTCAAATACTTCCGAGGCCGCCAGAAGCGGCCGGGTCCAGCCCGGTTCACGATATTCTCGTAACAACGGGCTGCGCGGCGACATCGCTAACCCCACCAGATTGATGACCATCAAACCGCAGCCAAAGGCAACCACGCCAATGGACAGCCAGAGCGCGCCGCGTATCATTTTCTCAGGCCTTAACCCACCGGCCGCGCCTCGAATCCCGCCGCTTCCTCCAGCGCTTGCGCGACCTGGAACAGGGTCACTTCATCGAACGGCCGCCCGATCAGATGCAATCCCAGCGGCAGGCCCTCCGCCGACAAGCCGCCCGGTACGCTGATCGCCGGCAGGCCCGCCATGCTGGCCGGCACGGTGAAGACGTCGTTCAGGTACATCTGCACTGGGTCGTCCTGCTTTTCGCCGAGCGCGAACGCGGCGCTGGGGGCGGTTGGCGTCAGGATCGCATCCACATCCTCGAACGCCGTCGTGAAGTCGCGCAGGATCAGCGAGCGCACCTTTTGCGCCTTCAGGTAGTAGGCGTCGTAATAGCCGGCGCTCAGCACATATGTCCCGATCATCACCCGGCGCTTCACCTCCGCCCCGAATCCTTCGGCGCGGGTGTTCTCGTACATCTCCTTCAGGTCGCGGCCCGGCACGCGCAGTCCATAGCGCACGCCGTCATAGCGGGCGAGGTTGGAGGACGCCTCCGCCGGTGCAATGATGTAGTAGGTCGGCAACGCGTATTGGGTGTGCGGCAGCGAAATCTCCACCACCTCCGCGCCCTGATCGCGCAGCCAGTCGGCGCCCTGTTGCCAGACCTGATCAATCTCCGCCGGCATGCCGTCGACGCGGTATTCGCGCGGCACGCCGATCTTCAGGCCCTTGACGCCATCGCGCAGCTTCGCCGAGAAGTCCGGTGTGTCGTAGGGCGCGCTGGTCGAATCCTTCGAGTCGTGGCCGGCCATGACCTGCAGCATTAGTGCCGCGTCCTCGACCGTCCGGGTCATCGGCCCGGCCTGGTCCAGCGAGGAGGCGAACGCGACAATCCCCCAGCGCGAGCAGCGGCCATAGGTCGGCTTCATGCCGACAATGCCGCAGAAGCTCGCTGGCTGGCGGATCGAGCCGCCGGTGTCCGTGCCCGTCGCCGCGATGGCGATCCGCGCCGCCACCGCCGCTGCCGAGCCGCCGGAGGAGCCGCCGGGTACTCTCTGACGGTTATCGCCGCCACTTGCGGCCCACGGGTTGATCGCCGGGCCGTAATAGGAAGTGATATTGGCAGAGCCCATAGCGAATTCGTCCAGGTTTGCCTTGCCCAGCATGACCGAGCCGCCGACCTTCAGCTTGGCAGATACCGTGCTCTCATAGGGCGGAATGAACGGCTCTAAAATATGCGAGCCCGCCGTGGTGCGGACATTGGCGGTGCAGAACAGGTCCTTCATGGCGATGGGCACGCCGTCCATGACGCTGGCGACCTGGCCATCGGCCCGGCGCTTGTCGGCTGCGTCGGCTGCGGCGAGCGCAAGCTCCGGCGTTTCGGTGATGAAGGCGTTCAGCATCTTGTGCTCGGCCATTGCGGCGATATGCGCGTCTGTCAGTTCGCGCGCCGAGAAGTCGTCGGCGTCCAGGCCCTTGCGAGCGCCGGCGATAGTCAGGTCAGTAAGGCTGCTCATTACTCAACCACCTTCGGCACAGTGTAGAAGCCGAGCGCGCCTTCCGGTGCGTTCGCGGTCACCACATCGGCATAGCCGCCATCGGTCACCACGTCCGGGCGCAGCGGCAGCGGAAAGCCGCCGACGCCGGTCATCGGCTCGACACCATCGACATTGACCTCGTCCAATTGCTCGACAAATGCGATAATCGCCGAGAGATCGGTGGCCCAGGCTTGCAGTTCGTCGTCTGTGACCTTAATGCGAGCCAGATTGGCGATGCGTGCCACCGTCGCCTGATCCAACGCCATGCGCGCGTTCCTTCGTACTTTAACTGTTAATCACTTGGGAGGGCTGTGCCCATCTCTAGCCAGCAAACCCGGATTTGCAAGCCTGCCGACCTCGCCGGGCTGCCACGTCACACGCGGCTGGTCGGGCTCGACGTCGGTTCGCGCAAGATCGGCGTCGCCTTGTCCGACCCCGGCCGCCGCATCGCCTCGCCCGCCGGCGTCGTGCGCCGCGCCGACCGCTTCTTCGAAACCGCCGAGCGTCTGGCGACGTTCTGGAAGGGCGAGGCGGTCGGCGGCATCGTCGTCGGCATGCCGCTGAACCAGGATGGCGGCCAGGGCCCGCGCGCTCAAGCCAGCCGCCAGTTCGCGCACAACCTGTCGAGTCATTTCGGCCTGCCGGTCGCCCTCTGGGACGAGCGCTTCTCCTCCGTCGCCGCCGAACGGCTGCTGCTTGAGGAGGCGGACCTCTCCCGCTCGCGCCGCAAGGAGTTGATCGACCAGACTGCCGCCGCCTTTATCCTGCAGGGCTGTTTGGACTTCCTGATCCGTCCGGTGACGCCGGACCTGGATGACGAGCCGGATGCGACCGACAACCTCGGCGAGGAACCCGGCGAGGCGTCCTGACCGTCGCGCTGGCGATGGCGTTTTGCAGTCCAAAATGTGCGGATCACCCGTCCAGGATGTACGAACACCGGACCGAACTCTCGAATAGGCTCGAAAATTAGGTCTAATTCCAAGTTTTGAGCAATATTCTCACCGCAAGCGCGGCATGTGGGGAATGTTGGATCAGACGCAAAATTACTGAAAGTTGTAGTTAATTTCCCTTGAGGCTGTAAGAGCGGCCTTACATTTGTAAGAGATTTTTTACAGTTTGCTGCTACCGCGCCCGGCTTCGGTTTTCGTTTGACGGATGACCGGCGTCGCAAGCTATTGATGCGCCTATATTTATTTTATTTTACTGAGGCGATGAGTGGTTTTGGCATTCTGATTGCAAGGGAGGTGAAGCATGGCAATAGTTGTTATGCCTGTATATTAACTGAGGAGGTCGAAAAATGAAGTTTGCAATCAAAAGCCTGCTGTCCGCTACTACCGTGGCAGCGGCATTGTTCAGCGGCGCCGCGTATGCCGGTCCGTTTATTCTCTCCGGCACCGACGCCGACGATCATGGGTTCGTGAATGCAGGCGTCAATCAAGACGGTTGGTTCTTCATGCAACGCGCGATCGAGAACCTGGCGGGCGCACCGAGCCTGACCACCACGAATATGGTGGTAGCCAATCTCGGCAGCACCGGCAGCACGGCGCAGAATGCGGCCACGTCGGCGTTCGGCCTGTCGTCTTTGCCGGGCGCGGGTTGGACGTTCCAGAATGTCGATGGCGTCGCCGATCTGACTGCCTTTTTTGACGGTTCCGGCGGCGTCAACGTCAACAATGTCGGCATCATCATGATGGATTCCGCCAGCAATGTTCCCGGCGGCACCACCGCGGCCGAATTGGCGATCTTTACCGCCAACGCGGCCGTGATCGACACCTTCCTGGGCAATGGCGGCGGCCTGTTCAGCCAGTCGAACGGCTATGGCTGGGTGGCTTCGCTGCTCCCCGGACTAACGGTTACAGGTGAATTCACCACTGGCATTAATCTTACCGCAGCGGGCAACGCTGCGTTTCCCGGCCTGACGAACGCCGATCTGGGCTCCGGCCCCTACCACAACCGCTTTGATAACTTTGGCGGGTTGTCGGTGTTCGGTACGTCCAACGCGACCAACAACGCCATCATCATCGGCGCGGCCGGCGGTTCGGTCACCAACCCGACGCCGATACCGACGCCGGCTCCGATTGCGCTGCTTGCCGGCGGCCTGATCGCTCTGGGCTTTGTGCGCCGCCGTTTCCGGTAGCGTAAGCCTTCTGCCGTTGCGCGGTATCGTTCTATAACCACGCATAACGGCAAGTTTCTTCTAAGCCCGGCAGCCCACGCTGCCGGGCTTTTGCTTCCGATCGGCAAGATTGCCCGAGTATCGCCTTAACCCTCGTGGCATAGTGGTCGGCACAGACACGGCATGGCGGGCTTGCCCCCTTTCCGACTCGCGGGTACATGGCTGACTTTATGGCCGACATCGTATTCCCGCATCAGCATATTCTTGGCATCGAGGGCATGGGTCCCGGTGCCATCTCCACCATTCTCGATCTGTCCGAGAGCTATGTCGCGTTGAACCGCGGGCGAGATAAGAAGCGCAGCGATCTGCGTGGGCGCACGGTCATCAACGTGTTCTTCGAAAGCTCGACCCGCACCCGCACCTCGTTCGAGCTGGCGGGCAAGCGGCTGGGGGCGGACGTGATCAACATCGCGGTCGAGGCGAGCGCCATCAACAAGGGCGAGACGCTGCTGGATACCGCCATGACCCTGAACGCCATGCACCCGGATGTGCTCATCGTGCGCCACCCCTATTCCGGCGCGGTGCAACTGATCTCCGAGAAGGTCGAGTGTTCGGTGATCAACGCCGGCGATGGCTGGCATGAGCACCCGACGCAGGCGCTGCTCGACGCGCTGACGATCCGCCGCCGGCTGGGCCGGCTGGCCGGGCTGAACGTGGCGATCTGCGGCGACATCGCGCACAGCCGCGTTGCGCGCTCCAACATCCTGCTGCTGCAAACCATGGGCGCCTATGTGCGCATCGTAGCACCGCCAACCCTGGTGCCGGCGGATGCGGATCGGCTGGGCGTCGAGGTCTACAACGACATGGCGGCGGGCCTGAAAGACGTGGATATCGTCATGATGCTGCGCATTCAGACCGAGCGCATGCAGGGCTCTCTGTTCCCCTCGCAGCGGGAATATTTCCGCTATTTCGGCCTGGATGCGGAGAAGCTGCGCGCCGCCAAGCCCGACGCCTTGATCATGCACCCGGGGCCGATGAATCGCGGCATCGAGATCGATTCGGACGTGGCCGACGACATCAACCGCTCGGTCATACCGGAGCAGGTGGAGATGGGGGTGGCGGTGCGCATGGCCTGCCTCGACCTGCTGACCCGCAACCTGGTGGCGAATGCCGAAGATGAAACCGCGGCGGGGGGCTCGTCCTGATGCGCTGCGCCTTCGTCAACGCCCGGCTGCTCGACCCGGCGAGTGGCATGGACCAGACCGGCGGCCTGCTGGTTATCGACGAGGCTATCGCCGATGTCGGTCCGCACATCCGCCCGGATCAACTCTCTCCTGATATCGAGTGGATCGATTGCCGCGGCCATTGCCTGGCGCCCGGCCTCGTCGATATGCGCACTCAGTTCCGTGAGCCGGGGCAGGAGCATAAGGAGACGCTGGACAGCATCTCTCGCGCCGCCGCGGCCGGCGGCATCACGGCCCTGGTCGGCTTGCCGAACACCGACCCGGTGATTGACGATGTCGCCGTCGTCGAGTTTGTTGCCAGACGGGCCCGCGAAGTGAAGCTGGTGAAGATTTTCGTCTATGGCGCCGTCACCAAGGGCCTTGCCGGCAAGCAATTGGTCGAGATGGGGCTATTGCGCGAGGCTGGCGCCCTGGCCTTCACGGACGGCCTGCGCGCGGTGCGGAACGCGCAGGTGATGCGCAACGCCCTTTCCTACGCCAAAGCCTTCGACGCCCTGCTGATCCAGCACCCGGAAGACCCGGACCTCTCTCACGGCGGGCACATGAACGAGGGCGAGTTGGCGACCCGGCTCGGCCTCGTCGGTATCCCGCCCGCCGCGGAGTCGATGCTGCTGGAGCGCGACCGGCGGCTGGTAGCGCTGACCGGCGGCCGTTATCACGCGGCCCACCTCTCGACCGCCGAGGGGTTGGCGGTGATTCGCCGCGCCAAGGCGGAGGGCTTGCGCGTCACCGCCGACACTGCTCCACCCTATTTCGCGCTGAACGAGTTGGAGGTACAGGGATACCGCACGTTCGCGAAGGTCTCACCGCCGCTGCGGGCGGAGCCGGACCGGCTGGCGGTGGTCGAGGCGCTGCGCGACGGCACCATCGACGTCATCGCCTCCGACCACGCTCCGCACGACCAGGAGTCGAAGCGCATCCCCTTCGCCCAGGCCGAGCCGGGCATGGTCGGCGTCGAGACGCTGCTTCCGCTGGCGCTGGAACTGGTGCACAGCGGCGCATTATCCTTGATGCAGGTGCTGGAGAAGATGACGGCGGCGCCGGCGAAGCTGCTGGGCTTGCCGCTCGGCACGCTCGCCGTGGGCAAGCCGGCGGATCTGGTGATCTTCGACCTGGACCGCCCTTGGCGGTTGGACGTGAAAGGCGGCGTCGGCAAGTCCAAGAACGCGCCCTATGATGGCCGCCCGGTGCAGGGCCAGGTGCGCATGACCGTCGTCGATGGCCGTATCGTCTACCAGGTGCCGGAAGCGTAGGCTGCGGCGTGGCAGCTGCCCGGTTGTCTCGGGACGAAAGAGGACTGAACGGCGATGCCTGATCTCTTGGGCGACATAAGCTATCAATGGCCGTTCTATGCCGGACTCGTGCTGGCGTACCTGCTGGGCTCGATCCCGTTCGGCCTGCTGCTGACCCGGATGGCCGGCCTCGGCGATGTCCGCAGCATCGGCAGCGGCAGCATCGGTGCGACCAACGTGCTGCGCACCGGCAACAAGCCGTTGGCGCTGGCCGTGGTGCTGCTGGATGCCGGCAAGGGGGCGGTGGCGGTGCTGATCGCCTGGCGGTTCGGGCCGGACATGGCGGTGTTCGCCGCCGCCGGCGCGGTGCTGGGCCATTGCTTCCCGGTCTGGCTGCGCTTCAGGGGCGGCAAGGGCGTTGCGACGACCTTGGGTGTCCTGCTGGCACTGGGCCCGGCGGTCGGCGCTGTCGCGTGTGCGACCTGGCTTGCGGTGGCGGTGCTGTTCCGCTTCTCGTCGCTGGCGTCCTTGCTGGCGGTCGTTGCCGCGCCGATAGCAGCGCATTTCATCGGTCTGCCGCAAATCCGCGACGTGGCCATTTTCATCGCCCTGGTGGTGATCGCGCGCCACTACACCAATATCCGCCGCCTGCTGAAGGGCGAGGAGCCGCGGATCGGCAAAGGCAAATAGCGGCGAGGATGCTTCGCTGTTTCGTTAGTCTCTCATTAACCAATTTGAACGGACATTAATCTTCGTTAAGGCGTCCTGAACCCTCGGGGCGGCTGATGGAGAGTTCCGATTATCGAGCACGCGACCGATCTGGACGAGCGGCGGGCCCGGTTGCAGTTGGCGCGCAGCCACGGCATCGGCCCGAAACGCTTCTGCAGCCTGATTGAGCGGTTCGGCTCGGCAGAGGAGGTATTGAAGCGCACCGCCTACCTGCGCCAGCGGCTGGGCGATGACTGGAAGCCGATTGCGATGGACCGGATCGTCGCGGAGGGCAAAGGCCTAAAGGCGATGGGCGGCCGGTTCCTGCTGCTGGGCGACCCGGACTATCCCGACCTGCTGGCCAACTCTGCCGCGCCGCCGCCGGTGCTGTCGGTCGTCGGCCACCTGCCGGCCTTGCAAAAGCGCGCGGTCGCCATTGTCGGTGCGCGCAACGCATCGGCGGCGGGGGCACGTCTTGCCGAGGGCCTGGCGAAAGAATTGGGTCTTCACGACCTTGTGATCGTCTCCGGCCTGGCCCGCGGCATCGACGGCGGCGCCCACCGGGGCGCGCTCACCACCGGTACGATCGCGGTGATGGCCGGCGGGCTCGACAAAATCTACCCGGCGGAGCATGCGCGGCTGGCCGAGTCGATCCTGCCCGCCGGCGTTTTGGTGAGCGAGATGCCGCTCGGCACCGAGACGCGTGCCGAGTTGTTTCCGCGGCGCAACCGCATCATCGTCGGCCTTTCGTTGGCAGTGGTGGTGGTGGAGGCGGCACAGCGCTCTGGCTCGCTGATCACCGCCCGTTATGCGCTGGAGGAGGGGCGGGAGTTATGCGCCGTGCCCGGCTCACCCATCGACCCGCGCGCCGCCGGGCCGAACCAGTTGCTGCGCGCCGGCGCGACCTTTATCGAGACAGCGGCGGACGTGCTGGCAGTGCTGCCGGCCTTTGCCGCCGCGAACGAGCGACCGCCGCTCTACGGCTATGCCGACCGGCTGCCCAACCGTCCGGAATCGGCCGATGACGAGCCGCTGGATGCGGCGGACGATCATGCCTCGCGCCTGCTGCAAGCCTTGGGCGCTACACCCGTCACCGTTGACGAACTCTGCCGTCAGTGCCACTTGTCCAGCGTTGAGGTGGCACGAACCCTCGCAGAACTGGAACTCGACGGACGGCTGGAACGCCATCCGGGTCAGTATGTTTCGTTGCGTTGAGCGGCCATAAGCGTCGAATTGGGATGTCAATTGAAAGTCGTCGTCGTCGAATCGCCGGCCAAGGCGAAGACCATTAATAAGTACCTGGGCGGTGAGTACATCGTGCTCGCCTCCTACGGGCACGTGCGCGACTTGCCGCCGAAAGACGGCTCCGTCCGCCCTGATGAAAATTTCGCCATGGACTGGGACGTGAACCCGGATGGCGACAAGCGCATCAAGGATATCGCCCGCGCGCTGAAAAACGCCGATAGCCTGATCCTGGCCACCGACCCGGATCGTGAGGGCGAGGCGATTTCCTGGCATGTGCGCGAGGAGTTGGACCGCCGCCGCGCCCTGGGCTCGCGCCATGTGGAACGGGTGGTGTTCCACGAGATCACCAAGTCGGCGGTGCTGGACGCCATCGCCCACCCGCGCGAACTCAACCAGGAACTGGTCGAGGCCTATCTGGCCCGCCGGGCGTTGGACTATCTGGTGGGCTTCACCCTGTCGCCGATCCTGTGGCGCAAGCTGCCCGGCTCCCGCTCCGCCGGGCGGGTGCAGTCGGTGGCGCTGCGCCTGATCTGCCAGCGCGAGAACGAAATCGAGAGCTTCGTCCCCCAGGAATACTGGTCGATTGAGGCGTCCTGCCTGACCGCCGCCGGCAAGCCCTTTACGGCCCGGATCAGCCAATGGCAGGGCAAGCGGCTGGACCGTCTCGCCATCACCGACAAGGCCATGGCCGACGAGATCGTCAAAGTGCTGGACGCGGCGGCCTACAAAATCGACTCGGTGGAAAAGCGCCAGGTGCGCCGCAACCCGCCGCCGCCCTTCACCACCTCCACCCTGCAGCAGGAGGCGAGCCGCAAGCTGCGCTTTGCCGCCAGCCAGACCATGCGTATCGCGCAGAAACTGTACGAGGGCATCGAGCTCGGCGGCGAGACCACCGGCCTCATCACTTATATGCGGACCGACAGCGTCAACCTGTCGAACGAGGCGTTGTCCCAAGCGCGGGAACTGATCGCCAAGCGCTACGACGCGCCCTATCTGCCGGACAAGCCGCGGCTGTTTCAGAACAAGGCCAAGAACGCGCAGGAAGCGCATGAGGCCATCCGCCCGACCGACATGGCCCGCGATCCGGCCAGCCTGAAGGGCTATCTGGAGCCGCAGCAGTTGGCGCTCTACGAGCTGGTGTGGAAGCGCACGCTGGCCGGGCAGATGGCGAACGCAGTGCTGGACCAGGTGACGGTGGATATCGCGACTGCTGACAAGCAGGCAGTACTGCGCGCCGTCGGCACGACGATCAGGTTCGACGGCTTCCTGACCCTGTACCAGGAGGACGTGGACGACCCGGCAGACGACAAGGATGAAGGCCGCCTGCTGCCGCCGATGGCCGAGGGCGAGACCGTCACCACCGACAAGATTACGCCGGAGCAGCACTTCACCCAGCCGCCGCCGCGCTTTACCGAGGCGAGCCTGGTGAAGCGGCTGGAGGAATTGGGCATCGGCCGCCCCTCCACCTACGCCAGCATCCTGCAGGTGTTGCAGGACCGGCAGTACGTGACGCTCGACCGCCGCCGCTTCAAGGCGGAGGATCGCGGGCGGCTGGTAACAGCGTTCCTGGAGAACTATTTTCAGCGCTACGTCCAATACGATTTTACCGCCGATCTGGAGCAATCGCTCGACGACGTCTCGAACGGCGACCGCGACTGGCGCGAACTGTTGCGCGAGTTCTGGGACTCGTTCTTCACCCGGGTCGAGGAGACCAAGGACCTGACCATCCGGCAAGTGATCGACGTGCTGGACGAGGACCTGGGCCGCCACTTCTTCCCGCCGGGCGAAGAGGGCAGCGAGCCGCGCAAATGCCCGGCCTGCGGCGGTGACGGGCGGCTGGGGTTGCGGCTGTCGCGGACGGGTGCGTTCATCGGCTGCTCGAACTACCCGGACTGCAATTATACCCGGGCTTTAGCCGTGCCGGGCGAGGACGACGAGGTCGCCCTGCCGAAGACGCTGGGCATCGACCCGGATAGCGGCCTGGAAGTCTCGCTGCGCAAGGGTCCCTACGGCCTCTATGTGCAGTTAGGCGATGCGACTGAGGAGGACAAAAAGCCGAAGCGCGCCTCGCTGCTGCGCGGCACACCCATTGATGATGTCGACCTGCAAATGGCGCTGGCGCTGCTGGCCTTGCCGCGTGAGATCGGTCTGCATCCGGAGAGCGGCCAGCCGATTTCCGCCGCTATCGGGCGCTATGGCCCGTATATCGCGCACGACAAGAAGTTCGTTTCGCTGAAGGGCGATGATGACGTGCTTAGCATCGGCCTGAACCGGGCGGTGTCGCTGCTGGCGGAAGCCAAAGGCGGCGGCCAGGGGTTGCTGCGTGAGCTGGGCGAACACCCGGACGACGGCAAGCCGATCACGCTGAACCGCGGCCGCTTTGGGCCTTATGTGAAGCACGGCAAGACCATGGCGAGCCTGCGCAAGGCCAACGACCCGGAAACCATGACCATCGCGGAGGCGCTCGAACTGATCGCCGCCAAGGTGGAGCGCGCCGCTGGCGGTAAGGGCAAGGCCGCGGCGGCCAAGAAAGCGCCGGCTGCGAAGAAAGCGACAGTGAAGAAGCCGGCGGCAAAGAAACCTCCCGCCAAAAAAGCCGTGCCGAAGAAAGCTGCGGCAAAAAAGGCGGCCGAATGAGCCTCGCCTTCGCGCACCTCCCATGAAGCCGCCCGCCGCCGCCCCGACCCGCGATCAGGTGTTGGACTTTATCCGCGACAGCGGCCGGGTGCTGGACAAGCGCGAGCTGGCCCGCGCCTTCCGCGTCAAAGGCAATGCCCGCATTGAGTTGAAACATACGCTACGTGACTTGGAGGCGGCAGGCTTGATCGAGCGCGGTCCCGGCAAACAGGTTGGCGCGCCTGGCGCTTTGCCCAGCGTCACGGTGGTCAACGTGGTGCGAATCAACGGCGATGGCGATCTGGTCGCCGAACCGCAGAATTGGCGCGGCGAGGGCGCGGCGCCGGAAATCCTGTTCTACGCCCGCGACCGTGGCACACGCGATCTGGCTGTTGGATCACAGGTGCTGGCCCGGCTCAGCAAACGGGGCGAGGATAGCTACAAGGCCGACGTCATCCGGCATCTGAAGGCCGGCCCCGCCCGCTTTCTGGCGGTGGTGGCGGAGCAGGAGGGTGCGAAATTCCTACGCGCCGCCGACAAGCGCGACCGCAACGACTACCGCATTGATGGCGGCAGGGCGGCGCCCGCCACTGGCACCATCGTCTGGGCGTCGGCCAAGCCGGGACGGCGGTCGGTGCCGGCGGCAACGATCTCCGAGGTGCTCGGCCATCTGGACGAGCCGAACGCGATCAGCGCACTGGCCATTGCCGAACACGATATCCCTTTCGAATTCCCCGAAGAGGCCGTCGCCGAGGCCGAGGCGGCGCAACCGGTCGATCTTTCAGACGGGCGGGTTGACTTGCGCCACCTGCCGCTGGTGACCATCGACGGCGCCGACGCCCGCGACTTCGACGACGCCGTGCATGCGGAGCCGTTGGAGGATGGCGGCTGGCGCATCACCGTCGCCATCGCCGACGTCGCCTGGTATGTGCGGCCTGGCTCCGCTCTGGATGAGGAGGCGGAGAGCCGCGGCAACTCGGTCTATTTCCCGGACCGGGTGGTGCCGATGCTGCCGGAGGCGCTCTCCAACGACCTCTGCTCGCTACGGCCCGACGGCGACCGGGCCTGCATGGCGGCGGTGATGGACTTCGACGCCGACGGCATCAAACGCAAGCACCGCTTCGTGCGCGGCCTGATGCGGTCGGCCGCTCGCCTGATCTATGAGGAGGTGCAGGCGGCTATCGACGGCGAGCCCAACGACCGCACCGGCCCGTTGGTGGAGCCAGTGATTAAGCCGCTCTACGCCGCCTACGCCCTGCTCGCCAAGGCCCGGGCGCACCGCGGCCCGCTGGAGCTGGAAATGGCGGAGCGGGTGTTCGAGATGGACGAGGAGCGCCGGCGCATCCAGACCGTCACGCCGCGCACGCGCCTCGACAGCCACCGGCTGATCGAGGATTTTATGATCGCCGCAAACGTCGCCGCCGCGGAAACCCTGGTGGACCGGCAGGCGCCCTGTCTGTTCCGCATCCATGACAAGCCGGACCCGCTGCGCATCGAATCCCTGACTGGCGTGCTGGGCGAGATGGGGATCAAGGCGTCGGCCAGCGCCATCACCAGGCCACGGCAATTCTCCGATCTGGTGCGCAAGGCAGCCGACACGCCCTATGCGGCGCTGGTCAGTGAGCTGGTGCTGCGGGCGCAGTCGCAGGCGGTCTACCATCCGGAGAATATTGGCCATTTCGGCCTGGCGCTGGCTCGCTACGCTCACTTTACCTCGCCGATCCGGCGTTATTCGGACCTGATTGTGCATCGCTCGCTGATCGCCAGCCTCGGGCTTGGCGAGGGCGGTCTGCCGCGGGAGGAGCATGCCCGCCTCGACAAGGTGGCGGAGCATATCTCGATGACCGAGCGCCGCGCCGCCGCCGCCGAGCGGCAGGTGCACGAGCGCTTTGCCGCGGCCTACATGGCCAACCACATCGGCGAGACGTTCCAGGCGCGGATTTCGGGCGTGCACAAGGCGGGCGTCTTCGTGCGCATCGATGCGATTGGCGCGGAGGGGCTGGTGCCGCGCGGTTTGTTGCCGGACGACTTCTGGGATGTCGATCCGGGCCGGCATCTGCTGATCGGGCGGCGCACCGGGCTGGAATTCCGCCTCGGCGACGAGATCGAGGTGGTGCTGCAATCCGCCGAACCGATCAGCGGCGGCCTGATCTTTGCCGCGGCCATCGAAGGCGCCCGGCAACCGTCGCGGCCTTCCGCGAAACGCCCGGGGTCGAAGCGCCCACCGGGCAAGCCGGGGGGCGGACCGAAGCGCGGCGGCGGGCGCAAACGGCGATAAGCGAGATGTGATCAGCCGTGCGCGCCTCTGGCGCAGGCTCGGCCCGTGCCGGAATATCTACGGCAACGTCCTGAATTTCTATGAAATTGCCAGCGTGCGCGGATCGGTTGAGCGCATGGGCCAACGGCTTATCCGCCTGCACTTCGCTGTTGCGCCGCTAGGATTCGGCTGCCGGAACTGCTATTGATTTCACCATGCAGAATTATAGCACTTCGCCTCTTTGGGCGCGCTTCCGGCTGCACTATTCGGTGGCGGCAGGAGTGCGGTTTGTCGGAATTGCGGTGGCGGCCTTGGTGCTCGCCGCCTGCGCTACCCGCACGCCGCAACAGTTTTCGCAGAACTTCTCCGAAGTTGAGGCGCGGGATCTGTTTGAGGAGGCCTTCGCGCATATTCAGGGGCGGTATATCGAGCCAGTGGACATCGCACCGCTGGCGGTCAGCGGCATGCGTAGCCTGCTGGCCCAGCAGGAGCCGAGCCGGCTTAGTCTACTGGACCAGCCGAACGCCGTCAGCCTGATGGCCGGCGGCAGCACGCTCGCGAGCTTCCGGCGGCCCGCCGCGCACGATAGCGACGGCTGGGCCGAGTTGACGGCTCAGTTCATGGACTCTGCCAACCAGGCAGAGCCGGCGCTGCAAGCCATGCCGGCGGAAGACCTGTATCAGGCGGTGATGGATGGGGTCGTGCAACAATTGGATCCGTATTCCCGCTATACCGGCGCGCGCTTCGCCAACACTCAGCGGGCATCGCGCGAAGGGTTCAGCGGCATCGGCGTCTCGATCAAGACAGAGAACGGCCAGACGACTGTCGTCGATGTGCTTCCGGAAACGCCGGCGGCGCAGCAGGGTTTGCAAATCGGCGATCTGGTGACCCACGTGAACGGTGAGCCGCTCGGCGGGCTGGAGGCTATCGACGTCGTCGAGAAGCTGCGCGGCCCTATCGGCACTGAGGCCGTGCTGACGCTGCAACGCCCGGCGCCGCCGCAGACCCTGACGATCCGCATCCGCCGTGCCTATGTCGTGCCGGCGACGGTTGTCGGACGGATGGATGAAGGGCTGGCGATCATACGCATCTCCAGCTTCAACCGGAACACCGCCGCCGATCTGGAGCGGGAATACCGCCGCCTGAGCGCCGGGCCCAGGCGGGTCCGCGGCATCGTTCTGGACTTGCGCGGCAATCCCGGCGGCTTGCTGGATCAGGCAGTGCTCGCCGCCGATCTGTTTCTGAGCGACGGCTTGGTCATCAGCACCTTTGGCCGTCATCCCGCTTCCAACAGCATATTTATCGCGGACGCCCGGCAGATCGCCGCCAACGTGCCGATGGCGATCCTGATCGATGGCCGGTCCGCATCCGCTGCGGAGTTAATGGCGGCCGCGCTGCAGGACCGCGGCCGCGCCGTCGCCATCGGCACCACAACCCATGGCAAGGGCACGGTGCAGAACCTGGCCCAAATGCCGAACGGCGGCGAGTTGATCATCACCTGGTCGCGCATGCAGGCGCCATCGGGCTATATGTTGGATGGACTAGGCGTGCTGCCCAGCATCTGCACCGCCAGCCGCCAGCCGCTGGATAGCCCGGCGAAGCTGTCGGCGAGCGTCGACGCCTATGCGCTGCAGGCCGTGGGTTGGAAGCGTTACGACCGCGTCGATGCGGCATTGGCGGCCTCGCTGCGCTCGTCCTGCCCGGCAGCGCTGGAGCCGCATGACGAGGACCTGGCGCTGGCCCTCTACCTGCTGCGCCATCCCGCCGTCTTCAAGCAGGCGCTACGCCCGGCGGTCGAAAGCGCCGACGCGCGTGCCGCCGCGATGCTGGGCGCGTCCTGAGCCGGCAGGGGAATCGCATTTGAGATTTTCTACTGGCGCATAGAGGGCAAATCGATTCA
>CAXBDI010000001.1:0-83575 GCA_963974445.1 uncultured Alphaproteobacteria bacterium | reverse complement strand
GTTATGGCTCGCCGTCGGATGACACCCGGGCATGTGCGCCTTTTTCAACGGGCTGCTAACCTTATGCTGTCCGACGATCCCCTTCGCGAGAAGCTGCGCAAGATCGAGGCGCTTTATGCCGGCGCCACGACCGCCGGCGAAAAATCCGCTGCAGGCGCGGCGGCCGAACGCATTCGGCACCAGCTTGCGGCCGCCAGCCAAAAGGAACGGGCCGAGGAGTTCAAGTTCTCCATCCCCAATCCGTGGTCGCGCCAACTCTTTATCGCGTTGTGCCGTCGCTACGGTATTAAGCCCTTCCGCTATCCGCGAATGCACCGCCAGACGGTCATAGTCCGCGGCCCGGCCAGCTTCGTCCAGACGACGCTATGGCCGGAGTTCGAGGAGCTTAGCCATGCACTGACCGCCCATCTCGACGAAATTACCAGAAAGATCATCCGCGATGAGGTGCATGAGGCCACCCAGGACGCAGAAGAGATAAACGAGCCGCGCCGCTTACGCTGAAATCATCGCGTCGCAAACGATGCCGCGCCGTTCCCACATCAGATTATGCCGAACCGCGAGAACCCAACCCTCTCCGAAAACAACGCGGCATAATCTCGATTACGGCATTATGCACCAGTTCGTGGCAGAGCGTCGAGTAGAAGCCCTTGGCGGGTGTCGGTGCCGGTCAAGCGGCGGCGCTCCGGCATGCGGATCGTATCCAGGGGAGGGATGAAGCAAGCCCGGTCGCCGGTCTCCTCGATCTCAGCACCGGTTGCAGCAGCGAAGCGCTCGGCCCGTTCGATTCGTTGGCCGGTAGGCGGTTGCACGCAATCGCCGTAAGGCGGATCGAAGGTAGGAGTATCAGGCAGTTCCTCGGCCACGGTTGCGAAACCGTCCACCTGCGTGGCGTTGAAGACCCGGCTCGCACGGGCGACCAGATGGCCGGCGGCCTCGGTCTCGCCGGTCTGCTCGTTCACGGCCTCGACCTCATAGCTCTTGTAGAAGATGACGAGCGAGGACTTCTCACCCCCGCGGACCTGACAGTCCTTCTCCTGCCA
Organism: uncultured Alphaproteobacteria bacterium; assembly: GCA_963974445.1. Classification (GTDB taxonomy): domain Bacteria; phylum Pseudomonadota; class Alphaproteobacteria; order Bin95; family Bin95; genus JACKII01. The sequence goes on along the minus strand of CAXBDI010000001.1, from coordinate 82,535 downwards.
CTGGCGGTAGGTGCCCCAGCGATAGTGTTCCCGGGGCGTGGTGTAACTTTGTTCTCCGGCCATGGCTTGGCCGCTGTGACAGAGCGCCGACCAGGCGGCGCCTCGGACCGGCGCTCGAATGCGGTTGATTTTGGCGGTCGCGCTTCCCGTGAGACAAGCCGGTAACGGCGGTATAGCCGCTCTTGTAGCCGTGCCCTTTGATCTCGCGGAGCAAGCGCTGGCCGGTGAGGTCCGGGAAGGCGGAAATGCGCTCACGCAAATAAGCCTCGAACGGTTCGAGCAAGCGTTCGCGTGGTTGGCGAGGGCCGTAGACCGGAGCTTCGAGGCCACGGCCGATGTATTTGCGGACGGTCTTGCGATCGAGCCCGGTCCTCTGGGCAATTTGGCTGATCGATAGGCCTTGGGTCTTGAGATTTTGGATCATGACGATATCCCCGAGTGTTAGACGATCTTTCTCGGCGGGGTGATTTTCGACATGACGCTGGACTGTAAGACCGCGCTCGTGGTGGCGTTGCTTTCAACGTCATGAACCTGCTCTGCCTGTCGCTGATTTTTGCCAACCGCCGGTCGAATGCGCCGGTGAACGCTCAACCGACTGAATAAATTCGCGAAGATCTGGGATAACTTGCGCTTGGCGTGAAGGCGCGGGATGATGGGCGCGACCTCTCTCTCCCGTCGCCCGGATGCTCACGCCCCATGCCCAAGACCCTCGCCGACCTCGTCGCCCATCGCTATGGCCTGCCGACGGAGATCGGCGCCGACCGTCCGGCGGAGGGCACGCTGGCCCGCATCCTCGACCGGCGCTCGCACCGCCGTTGGAAGGAAGATGCGATTCCCGACGACCTGCTCGATCTGCTGTTCGCCTGCGCGTTCTCGGCCAGCGCCAAGTCGGACTTGCAGCAGTCCGCCGTCTGCGTCGTGCGCGATAAGGCGAAGCAGCAGGCGATCACCGACCTGATCCCGGCGATGCCCTGGATCGCCAACGCCCCGGTCTTCATGATCTGGCTGGGCGACAACCGCCGCATCCGCCGCATTTGCGAGATGCGGGGCAAGCCGTTCGGCAACGATCATCTGGACAGCTTCCTGAACGCGGCGACCGACTGTGCGCTGGCGATGCAAACCTTTATCCTGGCCGCAGAGAGCGAGGGGCTCGGCTGCTGCCCGATCAGCAATGTCCGCAACCACGCGGCCAAGATTGCGGAGATGCTGGAGTTGCCGAAGCACGTCTTTCCCTATGCCGGCCTGTGCCTCGGCTATCCTTCGCGAGAAGGCTTTTCGTCGATGCGGCTGCCGCTCTCCTGCTTCGTCCATACCGATAGCTATGACGACAGCAACTTGGAGGCGGATATCGAGGGCTACGACAAACGTCGCGACGCCCGTTTCTCGACGCCGCGCGAGAATTGGCGCGATGTGGAGAAATGGGGCGAGCCGGAGCTTTATGGCTGGTCCGAAGACAAGGCCCGCCAGACCGCGGTGACCGAGCGCGATCAGTTCGGACAATTCATTCGAGCCCAGGGGATCAAGACGGACTGATACCGCCCGCATGGCCCGGCTCGCATCCATCGGCGCGGTGAAGGTATTCAACAACCGCGCCTACCGCATCTATACCCAAGGCAACTTCATCTCTCTGATCGGGACGTGGGTGCAGCGGGTTGCGACCGGCTGGCTGGTGTGGGAGTTGACCGGCTCCGGCGCGTGGCTTGGTATTATCGCTGCGGCAGAGCTGCTGCCGTCTATCGTCGCTGGGCCATTGGGCGGTGCCATGGCGGACCGCATGGACCGGTTCCAGCTGATCAGAACCGCGCAAATCCTGCAGGCGTTCCAGGCCTTCCTGTTAGGCACGCTGGCCTTATACGGGCTCGCCGATATCTGGCTGCTGTTCGCTCTCGGCGTGTTCTTGGGCGTGGTGACGTCGGTGAACCAGCCGGCGCGTCTGTCGATGGTGCGCAATCTGGTGCGGACCGAGGACCTGCCCGTCGCCATCGCCATCAACTCCGTGCTGTGGAATGCGGCGCGGTTTGTCGGGCCGGTGGTAGCGGGTGTACTGATCGTTTTTTTAGATATCGGCTGGGCCTTCATCGTCAACGGCTTGAGCTTCGTCGCCTTCCTGATCGCGTTGCAGAAACTGCGGAACGACATCCCGCGAGCGCCGGCGGTCACCGGCGGCCGGGTGCTGCCGCAGATCGTCGAGGGCTTCCAGTATGTGCGCCGGCACCAGGGCTTGGGGCCGCTGATCGCGCTATTGCTGATGGGCTCCGTCTTCGTGCGGCCCTTCGCCGAACTGTTGCCGGGCTTCGCCGACGCGGTATTCGGCAGGGGGGCGGATGGACTGGCGATGCTAACCTCCGCCACCGGCGTCGGCGCGGTGATCGCCGGCATTTGGATGAGCCAGGTCGCGAAGCTGCAGGGTCTGACCAATCTGGCGCTGCACTCGCTGGTGGCGATGGCCATCGCCATGTTTTTGCTGGGCGCGACCGATTATTTCTGGCTGGGCCTCGTGGCGACGGCGATGGCCGGCTGCTTCATGCTGGTCAACGGCGTCGCCGCGCAGAGCCTGATCCAATACGCCTGCGCGCCACAGATGCTAGGCCGGGTGCTGAGCCTCTATGGCCTGAGCGCCCGCGCCGGCCCCGCGATTGGGGCGCTGTTGATGGGCGCGGCCAGCGAGTGGTTTGGCCTGCGGATACCGGTTGTCGCAGGCGGCGCCATCTGTATCCTGGCCTATCTGTGGGCGCTGAAACGGCAAAGAAGCATTGCCGAAGCCCTAGGCGAGGGGGCATCATCCGCGCCGGAACAACCGAGGACCAGCCCATGACCGACCCCTACGCCGCTTTCGAGACACTAACGTTTGACCGCCCGCATCCGCGGGTGCTGCGCGTCACCATGAACCGTCCGGAGCGCCTGAACGCCGCCAATGCCGCGATGCACCGCGAATTGGCGGAGATCTGGCGGGTCGTCGATGCCGATCACTCGGTCAACTGCGCCATTCTCACCGGCGCCGGCAAGGCGTTTTCCGCCGGCGGCGACTTCGAGATGATCGAGGAGATCATGGAGGACTACAACACCCGCGTCCGGGTGTGGAAGGAAGCCCGCGACATCGTCTACAACGTCATCAATTGCTCCAAACCCATCGTCTCGGCGATCCGCGGCCCGGCGGTGGGCGCGGGTCTGGTGGCAGGCATCCTGTCGGACGTCTCCATCGCGGCGGAGAACGCGCGCATCATCGACGGGCATACGCGCCTCGGCGTTGCTGCCGGCGATCACGCCTGCATCGTCTGGCCGCTGCTCTGTGGCATGGCCAAGGCGAAATACTATCTTTTGCTGTGCGATGCGGTCAGCGGGGCGGAGGCGGAGCGCATCGGCCTGATCTCTCTTGCCGTGCCGGACGGGGAGTTGGACGCGAAGTCGGTCGAGGTCGCAACCCGGTTGGCCGAAGGCGCCTCCAGCGCTATCCGCTTTACCAAGTACGCGCTCAACAACTGGTACCGCATGGCGGGCCCGACCTTCGATGCCTCGCTGGCGCTGGAGTTCATGGGCTTCACCGGCCCGGAAGCGCGGGAGGGCCTGGCCTCGCACAAGGAGAAGCGCATGCCATCCTTCGATCCGGACGTGCCGCTTTAGCCGCTGGTGACAGGCCAGCCCTTTGTCGGATCAACGAGCGCCAGAAAACGACCTGACGGCAGGGACATCTGCGAACGCCGATGATGCCGCTGCTGTGGAGGACTGGTCGTTTCTCATCGTCGACGACAACCCCTCGGCGCTCGCGACATTGCGCACCCTGATGATGGTGCTGGGATTGGAAACGCCGTTGGAGGCCGCCGACGGTGCGCATGCCATGAGCCTGGTGCGCGAGCACGAGTTGGATTGCGTGATTACCGACATGCGCATGGAGCCGATGAGCGGCGTCGATTTCGTCCGCTGGCTGCGGCGCAGCAACGAGGCGGGCAATCCGACCGTGCGCATTCTGGCGATGTCCGCCTACCGCGACCCCGAGGAGATCGCCGCCATCACCGCAGAGGGCGCAAATGGCTTCATCCGCAAGCCCTTGTCGGTGGCGACGCTGCGGGCGGCCCTCGCTGCTTTAGCGAAAGATCGCGGCGATTTTGTCGAGATCAGCGCCAAGCCCGATCCCGACCCGGCCACCGGCCGCGAGCCCTAGAGCGGGCATTGCTCGAGAGAAGGCGCTTGAATGCTCGAATCCCTGGATCTTCTGGTCGTTGCCGTCGCGGCGGTGGCGTTCTTTTTCGGCGGTTTGCTAAAGGGTGTCATCGGACTGGGGCTGCCGCTGGTCGCCATTCCATTGGTTGCAACCGTGATGCCGGTCGCCGAGGCGATCCCGCTGATGGTGGCGCCCGGCTATGTCATGAACATCATTCAGATGCGCCAATCCTGGCACGCCCGCATGCCGCTCGCCCCCTGGTGGCCGCTGTTTCTGGGCATGGGGTTGGGTGTGGTCGCCGGTGTGCAGTTCGCAACATCCGCCCCGGAGGCGCTGATGCGCGGCGTGCTTGGCGGCACCGTGGTCGGATTTGTGCTGTTGAGCTTTGCACGGATCTATATCCCGCCACGCCATGTCGAAAACCCTGCGGCAGGCTTGACCATGGGCGGGCTGACCGGCCTGTTCGGCGGGCTGACCGGCGTTTTCGGGCCAACGCTGGCGATGTATTTTCTGGCCAGACGGCTGGACAAGGACAACTTCATTTGGATCATGGCAGTGGTGATGTTCGCAGGGGTTTTGGTCCTTGGTGGATCGCTGACCGCGGCTGGCGAGTTCAGCCGCAACCAGTTGGCCGGCACCATCGCAGTATTGCTGCCAAGCTGGCTGGGGTTGATCGCCGGCGCGCGGGTGCGGAGGTGGGTCAGCCAAGATCTGTTCCGCAAGGTGGCGCTCTGCGTGCTATTGGTGATGGGGATTAGCTTGCTGGCGGCATCGCTCAGATGATCAAAAAAGCAACCCGCCTTGCCTCTGGCTGCATCACCGTGTACGACAACGGCGGCTAACGAGAGTCCGTGCTGAACACGGGCTCGTTTGCTTTGTAACTCTGGAGGACACCGTCTGATGAAATTGCTGACAACGACACTCGCCGCCGTGATGGCGGCCGGTGCTGCCTATGCCGCTGACCCGGAATTGCCGCGGTCGATGGTTTGGAGCGCCTATGATCTTGGTTCGTCCGGATATGCGGAAGCCACGGGCATCGCAAACGCCTTGAAAAAGAACTACAACACGCGCATTCGCATCGTGCCGGCCGGCACCTCTATCGGCCGTATGCTGCCGATGGTCACCGGCAAGGTCAAATACGGCTTCCTGGCGAACGAGGCGTTCTTCTCCGCCGAAGGCACCTACGATTTCGAGACCGAGCAGTGGGGTCCGCAGGACATCCGCATTGTCATGGGCCGCGTCGCGTCGGTCGGCTTTGCCGTGGCGGCTGATGCCGGCGTCAAGGAGATCAGCGACCTGAAGGGCAAGCGGATCGGCTATGTCAAAGGCAATCCGTCGGTTAACGTGAAGAACGATGCCTATCTGGCGTTCGGCGGTGTCACACGTGACGACGTTGAAGTGGTTTGGTTCGGCTCCTACAGCGCGATGAAGACCGCGGTACTGGCCAACCAGCTCGACGCGTTCGGCAGCGTTCCCGGCTCTGCGAATATGCGGGAGATCGAGGCGAGCCCCCGTGGCTTGTACTGGCCACAGTTCCCAGCCGAAAACAAGGAAGGCTGGAAGAAGGTCAAGGACGTGATCAGCTTCGCTGCTCCGGTTAAAGAAACCCGCGGCGCGGCGATGTCCAAAGACGACCCGAAATGGCTGGTCGGCTATCGCTACCCGATGATCACGGTCTATCAGAAAGCCGTGACGACGGACGAGGTCTACAACCTGATCAAGGCGATCGATCTCAGCTACGACGACTATAAGAATACGACCTCAAGCTCCGCCGATTGGGCGCTGGAGAAGGCTGCCCGCCCGCCGTACGACGCGCCGGCTCACGAAGGCACCATTCGCTACATGAAAGAAAAAGAGCTGTGGCGTCCGGAGGATCAGGCCTGGCATGACGAGCGGCTGGCCCGTCTGAACACCCTGCTGACCGCATGGGAGGACGCGCAAGCCGATTTCCACGATTTCCGCGCGGCTGAGCGTGAAAAAGGCAACAAGGTCGACGCCTCCGAAGCATGGCCGGAATATTGGGCCAAGGCGCGGATGGAAGCTTTGAAGTAAGCTTTCAGCCGTATCAATTTTGCGGTTTTACTGAAGCCGTTGGCAGTGATGCCAACGGCTTTTTCTGTTTCCGGACTTCGACGTCTTAATTTCAAAATTGACAATTCCGAACTGGCGAGGCCCCATGATCTTGCCGATCGCTTGAATCACCATGCAATCGGTCAAAAAATGGAGGACGTCTATGTTACGAACAGCAATAGCTCTGGCTTTGGCCGGTACGGTCTCGACGGCGCTTGCCGCCGACCCGGTTCTGCCCAAATCAATGGTCTGGACGGCTTACGACCTCGGTTCCACCGGATATGCGGAGGCAACGAGCATCGCGAACGCCTTCAAGAAGAATTATGGCACGCGCGTTCGCATCGTTCCGGCGGGAACGTCGATCGGCCGGATGCTGCCGTTGGTGACTGGCAAGGCCCAGTTCGGTTTTCTGGCGAGCGAAGCGTTTTTTGCCGCCGAGGGCACCTATGATTTCGCCACTCAGCAATGGGGCCCGCAGGATATCCGCATCGTCGCCGGTCGGGTGGCGAGCGTCGGTTTCATCACCGCAGGCGATATCGGCGTAAAGGAAATCAGCGACTTGAAGGGCAAGCGGATTGGCTTCGTCAAAGGCAACCCCTCGGTCAACGTCAAGAACGAAGCCTATCTGGCTTTCGGCGGCCTGACCCGCGCCGATATTCAGGAGGTCTGGTTCGGTTCCTATAACGCGATGTCGACCGCATTGCTGGCCAACCAGCTCGACGCGTTCGGCAGCGCGACCACATCCGCCCTGGCACGTGAGATCGAGGCCAGTCCCCGCGGCTTGGTCTGGCCGCAGTTCCGGCCGGAGAACAAGCAGGGATGGAAGACGATGACCGACCTGCTGAGCTTCACCTCGCCCTATTTAGAGACCAAGGGCGCCGGCCTGTCGGAACAAAACCCGGCGTGGTTGGTGGGCTTCCGCTACCCGATGGTCACTGTCTATCCGGAAGCCGTCGGGACCGACGAAGCCTACAACTACATCAAGGCGCTGGATGAGTCGTTCGACGACTACAAAAACGTCAATTCGCTCGGGCAGAACTGGGCGATAGAGAAGGCCGGCCGGCCGCCTTACGACGCGCCGACTCATGATGGCGCCATCCGATATATGAAGGAAAAGGGCCTGTGGCGGGACGAGGACCAGGCGTGGCAGGACAACCGGCTGGCACGCCTGAATGCAGTGCTCGCAGCCTGGGACGAAGCGCAAGCCAGCTTCCATGAGTGGCGCGCAGCAGAAGAGGCCAAGGGCACCAAGGTGTCAGCAGATGACGCTTGGCTGGAGTACTGGGAGAAGGCCCGGATGGATATACCGAAATAGCAACTCAAAGTACACGGTCGCCCAAGCATCGGAATAACAAGACGTTTCGATGGTTGGGCGGTTCTCTACCCCAAGGTCTGGCCGCGTTTTCAATCGACGTTCGACCGGTTCGGGCGGATATTAGCGTGTCGGACTAAAGACGTAGGTCGATGGCTGAAAATTCCAAATTGACAGGCCGCAAAAACAAGCGCTCCTGTCGCTCCCCTAGCCGACAGGCTCGGCCCTCACCAACAGTTGGAGACGCTCAAAAAATGTTACGTATCGTTACTGCACTGGCGCTCGCCTTTGCAACGTCGGCCGCGGTTGCAGCCGAACCGCAACTGCCGAAAACCATGGTCTGGACAGCCTACGACCTCGGCTCCTCCGGATATGCCGAGGCGACCGGTATCGCGAACGCTTTCAAAAAGCGGTTCGGTACGCGGGTCCGGATCATACCGGCCGGCACGTCGATCGGCCGCATGCTGCCGTTGGTTACCGGCAAAGCCAGCTATGGCTACCTCGCCAACGAAGCCTATTTTGCCGCCGAAGGCAGCTATGACTTCGCCGACGAGACCTGGGGTCCGCAGGACATTCGCATCGTCCTGGGTAAGCCGACCTCGAACGCAATTGCGGTTGCAGGCGATGCCGGCATCAAGACGGTCTATGACCTGAAGGGCAAGCGCCTGGGCTACGTGAAAGGCAACCCGTCGGTCAACGTCAAGCACGACGCCTATCTGGCGTTTGCCGGCCTGACCCGCGCCGATGTTGAGGTCGTCTGGTTCGGCTCCTACAGCGCCATGACGACGGCATTGTTGGCGAACCAGATCGACGGCTTCAGCAGCGTCACCACGTCGGCCAACATGCGTGAGATCGAGGCGAGCCCGCGCGGCCTGACCTTCGCACAAGTGCCGCCGGATGATGTTGAGGGCTGGAAAAAGCTCACGTCAGTCATCGACTTCGTGAAGCCATATCGCGAAACCAAAGGCGCTGGCCTGAGTGCGGAAAACCCGGCCGATATGGTCGAACTGCGCTATCCGATGATCACGGTCTACCCAAAGGACATTTCAGCGGACGACGCCTATCAGTTTGTCATGGCGGCCGACATGGCCTTCGACGACTACAAGGAAGCCACCTCCACTGGCGAGTTCTGGGCCATCAACCTGTCGGGCCGCCCGCCCGCAGATGCGCCGATGCATGAAGGCACCATCCGCTACATGAAGGAAAAGGGCTTCTGGACCGACGCGGATCAAGCCTGGCAGGACAAGCGCTTGGAGCGCCTGAACAAATACCTGACCCAATGGGGCGAGGCGCAGGGCAAATTCGTCGAGTGGCGCGCAGCAGAGGCTGACAAGGGCAACAAAATCGACCCGAAGGAAGCCTGGCCGGAGTATTGGGAGAAGTACCGCGCTGATCACAAGTAAGCGCGAATTAGTCTAGCGAGGGGCCACCGGTTATAGAGAACCGGTGGCCTTTTGCGTTTCAGCTACCGAGCGTATGCCAGACGATGGCCGCGTCCCGGCGCTGGCAGGCAAGTTTCGCATTCGCCATCGCGTCGCCAGGCCGTGCCTCGGACGCAGTCAGCCAACCTAATGCGGCGCTCAGCGCATGTCGGACGATCACGGCATCTTTACGTTGCGATTTGAGAATGGCGCGCTCCAGCTTGTCGTCGATCGCTACGGTGCGATCCTGCTGCGCTGCAACATTTCCGAAGAAATTCGATGGGTATGACAATACACCCATAACGGAAACTCCTGTACGTATAACCCGCGGTGCCCGCCATTCGGGCGCCACAATGGAGATATCGGGCGGGCGTTGCCCGGGCGCCAGGGGCTGTTTTGCAATGCAGCATTGCAAAACCTGCATGGGCGCTGGTGCAGCTCTGCGTAATGCCTATGGCATCTTTGTCAGAATGGTAAAACCGACCGTCACACTCTTGTCAGACGGCAACTACCGGCCCAATCATGCCCGCAGCACATTCCCCTTTGCGCCGAGGTTCGCCGATGACCGCTGCGACTTTGCCGACCGCCCTATTGGATGACCTGAAACTGGCGCTGGCGTCCTGCCCGCAAGCGGTGACACCGGACGACGCGTTGGCCTTGTTGGATGGCCTGTGCGGAGCACCGGACAGCGGCCTGGCGGCGGACCGGACACTCTGGTCGCGGTTGTTTGCGCCGACGCCGACGCCGGACTTGCTGGCGGCGCTGGATGCCGCCCGGGCTCGCCTCGCAGCGCCCGCGGAACCGGCCCTGACCGTGCGCGACCGGGTGCCGGCGTTGCGGGCCGAGATGCAGAGGCAGGGCCTCGACGGCTTCGTGATCCCGCATGGCGACGAGCATCAAAGCGAATTCATTCCGGCCGCCAGCGCCCGGTTGGCCTGGCTCACCGGCTTCTCCGGGTCTGCCGGCATCGCGATTGTGCTGGCGGAGCAGGCGGCGATCTTTGTCGATGGCCGCTACACTCTGCAGGTGCGCGATCAGGTGGATACCGACGTGTTTGCCACTTTGCACCTCACCGAACAGCCCCCGGCGGAGTGGATCGAGGCCCATCTGCCGAACGGTGCAGCGCTGGGCATCGACCCCTGGCTGCACAGCGCCGACGCGGTCGAGCGTTTCGAGAATGCGGCCAAGAAAGCCGGCGGCCAGATCACTCTGGTCGAGCGCAACCCGGTCGATGCGATCTGGAGCGACCGCCCCGCCCGGCCCCTGGCGCCGGTGATCCCGCACCCGGACCGCTTCGCCGGCGAAACCAGCGAGGCGAAACGTCAGCGGCTGGCCGAAAGCCTGGACGCGGAGTCCGTTGCGGCGGCGATCCTCACCCAACCGGATTCGGTCGCCTGGCTGCTCAACATCCGGGGCGGCGATACCGCTCACACGCCGCTGCCATTGAGCTTCGCGCTGCTGCATCGGGATGGCCGGGTCGATCTGTTCTGCGACGGTCGCAAACTGCTGCCGGAGACTCGCCAGCACCTGGGCAATGGCGTCCGCGTGCAGGCGCTGGAAGCCCTCGGCCCAGCCTTGGAGGCACTCGGAACCGCCGAGGCGTGCGTCCTTGCCGACCGGCAATCGACTCCGGCCTGGGTTCTCAACCGCCTGTCGGCGGCTGGCGCAAAGGTACAGAACGGCGCCGATCCCTGCGTCGCGCCGCGCGCCGCCAAGAACCCGGTGGAGTTGGAGGGCGCACGCGCTGCGCATCGCCGCGACGCCGTGGCGGTTATCCGCTTCCTCGCCCGGATCGACGGTTATGGCGAGACCGGCACGATTGGCGAGGTCGCCGCGGCGGAGCAACTCCTGGCCTATCGCCACGAAGTAGAAGGCTTCCGCGATCAAAGCTTCCCGACCATCTCCGGCTTCGGGCCGAACGGCGCCATCGTGCACTACCGCGCCACTGCGGAAACCGACCGGATGCTGGAGCCGGGCTCGCTCTATCTGGTCGATTCCGGCGGGCAGTTTCAGGACGGCACCACCGACATTACCCGCACGGTCGCCATCGGCGAGCCGACACCGGCGATGCGCCGCGCCTTCACGCGGGTGCTGCAAGGCCATATCGCGCTCGCGACCGCTCGGTTTCCGGAGGGAACGACGGGCGCTCAATTGGATACATTGGCGCGCGCACCGCTTTGGGCCGACGGCCTCGATTTCGACCACGGCACCGGCCACGGCGTCGGCTCCTACCTGGGCGTGCATGAGGGGCCGCAGCGCATCGCCAAAAGCGGCGCGACGGCGCTGGTCCCCGGTATGATCGTCTCGAACGAGCCGGGCTACTACCAGGCCGGCGAGTTCGGTATCCGCACCGAAAACCTGCTGGTGGTGCGCGAGAGCGACGGCATCGGCGACAACCAGCGCCGCTTCCTGGAGTTCGAGACCATCACGCTCGCGCCTATCGACCGGCGTTTGATCGAGGTCGCGCTGCTAACCGAGGCGGAGCGGGTGTGGCTGAACGACTACCACGCCCGGGTCGCGGCCACCGTCAGCCTGCTTCTCGACCCCGCGACCCAAGCCTGGCTCGACCTGGCGACGGCATCGCTTTAAGTTTAGGCGACTCTCACTGGCTGGAGCACTGCCATGCGCATCCACAATCTCTACACCGACGATCAGGGCGAAACCCATTTCCGCGATATCGAGATCGAATGGAAGAACGAGGGGCCGGGCGGCAAGACCTCGGCCACGCTGCCTGCGACCGGCATCATCTTCCGCGAGACCCAAGGCAGCTACGACCTCGATTGGCACCCGGCGCCGCGCCGGCAATACATCATCAACCTGGATGCCGGCGTGCAGATCACGGCGAGCGACGGCGAAGCCCGGGTGATCGGCGCCGGCGAGGTGATCCTGGTGGAGGATACTCATGGCAAGGGCCACCTGTCGAAAGCCATCGCAGGCAAGATGCGCCACTCGATCTTCGTGCCGGTGGAGTAGGCTGCGCCACTACCGCTGCCAGCCCCACCAATCGCAGACCGCCTGACCCATCACCAGACGCTGGTCTTCGCCGCTGAGCCACGGCAGTTCTTCGGTGAACATCCTGATGCACTCGCGCCAGGAGCACGGCATCTTGGTAATGTCCGTGCCCCAGAACATCCGCGCTGGCCCGAATGCGTCGTAAATTTGGCGCAGGAAGGCATGCATCGCCGGGAAGGGGTAGGCCTCGCTGGAATAGCCGGGGGCGCCGGTCGCCTTGACTGCAACATTCGGGTATTTCGCCAGGGCCAGCAGGTCGGGCATGTGCACCATGGCGGCGGCGTCTTTCAGCGTGGTGTTGCCGCCTCTGCCGCCCAGATGGTCGATGGTGATGCGCAAGCCGGGGTGCCGCTCGGCAATGCGCCCGAAAGTGGCCAGCGAGTCGGTGGCGAGCGCCGCAACCGGCACACCCGCCGCCTCGCACCCCGCCCATAGCCAGTCGAGGCCGCCGCTCTCGAGCATCTGGCGCTCAGGATTGCTGAGGAAAGTATAGCGTAAGCCCAGCATGCCGGGCGTCTGCCGCAGTTTCGCAATTTTCGGCTCCGACTGCGCCTGGTCCAACGGCAGCGAGTTTAGAATGGCGAACCGCTCCGGATAGTCCTCGACCGCCTTGAGCGCCAGTTCCGTCGATCCCGGATCCCAGCCTGGCGGATGGATGACTGCTGCGTCGACGCCCGCCTCGTCCATCATGGCGATGGCCTCGGCGGCGGTGAAGCTGGTGACCTGACGGTGCGCCATGTTGCTGGGCAAGCCGGTGCCCCAAAGGTGAATTTGAGCGTCGATGATCTGCATAGCGGTGGTGTCCTCCGGTAAACCTGAAGCGGGTTTTGCGTCTAGCTATAGACTGAGACGCGGCGCATGTCCGCACCCTATGGCTCTCCCCAAGCGCCTTCGGTAAGATCGGCGGCAGACATCATCCATTTTCCCGCGCGCAGCCCCTGCCGATTGGAGAGCCCCCTATGAGCCGCATGAAATTCGGTGCCTTCCTGGCACCGCACCACCCGATTGGCGAGCACCCGATGCTGCAATTCCGGTCCGATCTGGACCTGGCGGAGCGGCTGGATAAGCTCGGCTTCGACGAATTCTGGTGCGGCGAGCATCACTCCACCGGCTGGGAGGTGATCGCCTCGCCGGAGATGTTCCTGGCCGCGGCGGGGGAGCGCACGCACCGCATCCGTCTTGGCACCGGCGTCGTCTCGCTGCCCTACCACCATCCCTTCATTGTAGCGCAGCGGATGGTGCAGCTCGATCACATGACCGGCGGCCGCGCGATTTTCGGCTCCGGCCCCGGCGCGCTGCCGTCGGATGCCTATGTGCTGGGCATCGACCCGACCACTCAGCGCGACCGGCAGGATGAGGCGATTGGCGTGATCCAGCGACTGCTGCGAGGCGAGGAACGCTTCAGTCACAAGTCCGATTGGTTCGTCCTCAACGACGCGCGCCTGCACTTGTTGCCGTTGCAGGAGGATATGCCCTTCGCCGTCGCCTCCATGGTCAGCCCGTCCGGTATGACGCTGGCCGGCAAGTACGACACCGGCGTGCTTTCCATCGGCTCCATGTCGAGCGCCGGGCTGAACGCGCTGCCGACCCAATGGTCGTTTGCCGAGGAGTCGGCGCAGAAACACGGCAACACGGTCGACCGCGCGAACTGGCGCATCGTCCTGCAATGGCATCTGGCCGAAAGCCGGGAGGAGGCGATTGCGCAATGCAAGGACGGCCTGTTCCGCTGGCACAACGAATACAATGTCGGCACTTTGATGCGGCCGGGCGTCAAGCCGTTCAAGACCCCGAACCAGGGCGTCGAGGCGATGGCGTTCTCCGAGGGCGCCACCGCAGTCATCGGCACGCCGGACGATCTGGTCGCCCGCATCCGCAGCCTGATCGAGCTCACTGGCGGTTACGGCGTCACTATCGGCTTCGTGCACGATTGGGCCAACCGCGAGAACACCATGCGCAGTTGGGACCTCGTCATGCGCTATGTCGTGCCGGAGTTGAACGGCATGTTGGACGCCTATCGCGAGTCGCGCGCCCATGTGGTGGCGCACCGCGAGGTGTTCGAGGCCGCACAGCAGGGCATCCTCAACAAAATCATGGAGAACCCACGCGCCGCCGCGGCGCTACGCGATACCAAGGTCGGCGTCTCTGCGGCGCTGGGACCCCACGCCGGCCCGGACCTCGCCAAGGCCGGGAAGACAGAAAAGGCCAAGGCTAAGGCCAAGGCGTCGGCAACCAAAGGCAAGGGAAAACTCGCGGCACGTCATGCTGAACCGCATTAAAGTCATTGGTCGTTTTCGACATATGCGTTCTTACCCAAAAACGCGATTGCGAGAAACCCGAGGAATCCCGTCGCCGCAGCGAAGCCAATGCCCCATTGATAGCCGCCAAAGGCTTCCACCACGAAACTAGCCGCCATTGGCCCCAAGATTGCGGCGAACCCGGTGGCGGTGAAGAAGATTCCAAGGATTACGCCGAGGTCGCGCGGTCCGAAAAATCCGATCAGCACACTTGGCACTAAGGCGATGCGAAGACCGTAGGCCAAGCCAAGGATGATCGCGAAAAGCATCAGCCACTGGTATTCCGGCAGTACCAGCCAGAGGATGTTGCTGGCTCCCATGGTCAGAACTGCGATCTTGAAGAGCGTTATGTCGCTCCACCACCTGCCCAGAATGCCAATCCCCAGGCGGCCCAGGATGCTCGCAGCGCCCAAGATCGAAATCAGCACCGACCCGGCGACCAACTCCGCGCCTTGAGCGACAGCAAATTGCGGAAGAAATATGAACGAGACGAACAAGGCCGTCGTCGCGAGTACCCAGGAGAGGTACATCATCACGAATTCAAAGGACAACAAAACTGGCCGCAATCGGCGCTTTGTGCTGGCCTGAGGCGCCTGGGGCGGGGCCGCTGCCAGCAGGGCGCATGCCGCGAGTAAGAAGAAGCCGCCGCCACCAAGGACAAGGTTGGCATCCCGCCACCCGAACGCGCCGATCAGAACGGCTGATAACGGCGGCACAACTAACATGCCGCATCCCGTTCCAGCCGCTGCGATGCCGAACGCAACATTGCGTTTGTGTGTGAACCAACCGCCAAGGCTCGCGAGTGTGGGCACATAGGCACAGGCAGCACCGATGCCAACGCCGAGACCGTAGGTGAGGTAGCCGATCCACAAATGGTCGATAATGGCGGTCGATGCGAGGCCGATGCCCATCGCGGCCGCGCCAGTTCCGACAATAATGCGAGGGCCGAAGCGATCGCTCAGGTGCCCGGTGACTGGCCCAAGCATGTACCAAATGACGCTGGCAATTGAATAAATCGCAGATGTGGCGACGCCACTGGCTCCAAATTCCATGGCCATGGGTTGCAGAAAAACGCCGAAGCTGTAGACGACACCGAACACCACGAAGCCAGCGACGAATGCGACCGCCACCATGCGCCACGCTTTTGCGCTATCGGGGCCGTCGGGACTCATCATACAGACCCTCGTCGCGTAGGCAGAGTTCGCCTTCGTTTTCTCATGGCGGCTGCCGAAACCACCGAACCCGCGGCCATCACCGCGAAGGCCCAAAACCACGCCGATGCATCTGTCTGGCCACCTGCGCTGCGCAAGGCCAGCCCTACGGCAAACGGTCCGAGAAACCCGCTGACGAAACCGAACAGGTTAAACAGGGCCAGCACCGCGGCGCGATTGTCCGGCGTCGATGCTGCGACCACGCCGCCATTGATCGTTCCTGCATCGCCAAAGCTGGTTGCGCCGTGGATCAAGAGCAGGATGAGAACGAGAGCGTATGGGCCTGCTGCAAGCCATCCCAATATTAAGCCAACGCAGACTGATGAAAGCGAAACAAGGCGCACAATTTTCTCGGACCCGAAGCGAAGAGCCAATTCGGAAAAGAAAATATTGACGGGAACAGAGATTAATACTGAAATACCAGCCAGGACAGTTGGTTCTAAACTTGATGCCGTGTCACCGTGCAACCCAGCGCTGAATGCAAGAAAAGGGATGAACCACACCCGGATCGCAAAAACTTCCCAGGTGTTGCCCGCATAAGCAATAACATAGCGGACGACTTCCGGGTTCTTCATTGCCGCCCGAAAATCAGGGAACCAGCGGCTCGATCGTATCTCGTTCCCTTCGAGCGGGGCACCGATCAACATCAGAAGAGGTAGTGACAGTATCGCCCCGGCTCCAGCCGCCACAAAAGCAGCTTGCCACCGATACGCGCCGCTGAGCATCCCGGCGATCAGGTATGACCCGGCCGTCCCGGTTGCATAGGCCGCGCTATAGAGCCCGGCGGCCCGAGCCTTGGTGGAACCTTCCAGTCGGTCAACCATAAGCTTCATGCCAAGGACGTGAATGCCGGAAAAACCGATACCAGCAATGAACCGCAAGACAACGGCCGACCAAAATTCAGTTGCGATGACAGCGAAGGCAAAGGATGCCAATGCCGCAATCACCGCCGAAACCGCATAGACCGCCCGACCGTCGACCCGATTTGCAGCGCCGGAAACAAACGGCAGTCCGGTTGCGTACCCAGCGAAATAGATGCCTCCTAACCATCCGATCTGTGCGGCATTGAGCGACCATTGGCTGGCCAATTCAACGATTACCGCAGGCACGGCCATAATGGCGACCTGGCTCAGAAATAAGCCAAGCGATAGCACCGTGATGATAAGCACCGGCCGACGGTGCAAAGTTTTCATTTCCGCCTATCTGCCCATGATCAGGCAGGTCGTTGTGCCGTGAACGAGCAGCCGCCCTTCGGCGTCGGTGATGCGTCCGTCCGCCGTCCCGACCCGGCGCCCGCAATTCAAGACGACGCCTACCGCTTTGATTAGGCCCGTTCCGGCAAGATCGGCCGGATGAAGGACATCTTGAATTCGACGGTCGTCGAACCGACGCCTGCGTCCAAAAGGGTTTGGATGGCAAGGCCCATGGCGCTGTCCAGCAGTGTCGCCGCCAGGCCGCCATGTACAGTGCCGGCTGGGTTGAGATGGGCGCCGTTGGGAAGCGCCGTGATGACGACGCGCCCTTCCGTCGCCTCGACGATGTCGTAGCAGAGTGTTTCAGCGATGGTATTGAGAGGCAAGGTCCCGTCGGCAAGCCCTTGAACAAATTCCAGACCGGTCATGCCTCGCCGCCTTTCCGGGCTGACGGTCCCGAAAGTCTTGCCGGGGTTAGGGTGCATCGTCATGTTGCTTCCAAATCTTGCGGGCAATGAAAAGCCGGCTGCCATTGGAGCGGTTTGGCGGTCAGGCTGGCCACCCGATTCATGCGCTAACGATGCGCTTCCATCCATGACGACACGTTCGAGCGTAACGTGGGCTGATCTGCAACGATGGCTTCTACAAAAGGTGGACGACAAGCGTCTGCGCTATCCGGATGCAGCCGTTGAACGTCAGTCCGGCAAAAGGCACATCCCTTGTGATTCGATCCCGAATACGGGATTGAACTTGCTGCGAAAGTTCTCGAATGCAACCGCGGCTGCCAGTTCGAGCGCCACATGCTCAGCAGGGGAGAAGACGCTGCTATCCCGCCATTCGGTCACCTGAGCTAGCTTTTCGAGACCATCATCGGTGTCTCTCACACTCCCCCGGTGTACAGTTTTGTGAGACAGAGATTTGAGCGATAGCGGCTCTCTTAGAGCCTGATTTAAAACTATTTGAGTGAGTTCAGCAGGTTGTGATTCAGTTTGGTTGTAAAGCTGAACGGAGATCCCCACGGCCTGGACTGAACTCACCCGCCGCCAACAGGACCGAGTAGACGACAAATACGCAAGTGATTTGACCGATGAGGAATGGGCGCTGATTGAACCCTTGATGCCCGATGCCCCTGCGCAAGACAACCGGTAGGCCGTGCACGACGCGTTTGCGTGACGTGTTGGACGCGGTTCTCTACATCGCGACAACCGGTTGCCAATGGCGCATGTTGCCCAACGACTTCCCGCCGGTCTCCACGGTCCGGGGCTATTTTTGCGCTTGGCGCAATGACGGCCTGCTCGATGAGATGAACCGCAAGCTTGTCGAGGCGGCGCGTCTGGCCGCCGGGCGCAAAGCTCAGCCGACGGCGGGTATCATCGACAGCCAGAGCGTCAAAACCACGGAAAGTGGGGGAGTTAGGGGGTATGACGCCCCTCTCAGCGAATGTTCCATTCGCTTGTCGGGCAACGGGGCAAGAGGATCAAGGAGCGCAAGCGCCATATCGTGACCGACACGATCGGATTGCTCGTCGGCCTCGAGGTCCACAGCGCCGGTATTCAGGATCGTGACGGCGCGCCGGATGTGCTGGAAGCTGTCGCCGCCTGTCAAAGGATTGGGAACAATCCATCGCGAGTGCCCAAGCCTGGATGCTCATCGCCCACATCCGACGCGTCACCCGCCATCTCTCAAGAAGTTGAAAACGTTTGGTTAGTTTCGAATCAGGCTCTGAGAGGCGACGCTGCCGGCGGGGCATCCGCGCACGGAGAATGTGCGGCGGAACCTGGAGATCGTGCTGGCGGCGATGGGCAAGCCATAATCCAGCCCCTCCCTCGCCGGGCTCTGCGGTCTAGACTCAGCCATGGGTCCCGGGCCAAGCCCGAGGCAAGGGGTGGGGGAAGTGCCAACCGCGCGGCGCGTGCGGCGATGGCGCGCCGGGGGTGATCGGCGCTTGTCATCCGGCATCCGGCGGAGTTTGGTGGTGGATGTGAACCGCATCCGGGTAGCCGTCCGCCGATGAGCCTTGCCGAAGCCTCCACCGACCGCCGTCTCAGGCGGATGGCGCTGCCGATCATTGTCTCCAACGCCACCGTGCCGCTGCTGGGGGCGGTGGATACTGCCGTGGTCGGGCACCTGCCGGACCCAGCGTTTCTGGGCGGCGTAGCACTGGGCACCGTCATCTACACCTATGTGCACGCCAGCCTGAACTTCCTGCGCATGGGCACCACCGGGCCGACGGCGCAGGCGGTTGGGGTGGGCCGCGGCCTGGCCGAGGGGCCCGGTTGGGGCGAGGTGCGCAACATCCTGGCGCGCGCCCTGCTGCTCGCCGGAGTGCTGGGCCTGGCGATCGTCGTCTTGCAGGGTCCGATCGTCAGCACCGGCCTTTGGGCGCTGGGCGGCAGCGAGGCGGTGGAGACGCAGACCGCCGCCTATCTGGCGATCCGGCTGTGGAGCGCGCCGGCGGCGCTGGCCATGTTCGTCGCCATCGGCTGGTTCTATGGGCTGGAGGACGGGCGGATCCCGCTCTATCTGCAACTGTTCTCGAACGGCCTGAACATCACGCTCGACCTGGTGTTCGTCCTCGGCTTCGGCTGGGGTGTGGAGGGGGTCGCCGCCGCCACCGTCATCGCCGAATACGCCGCCATCGCCGTGGCGTTCTACTATGTGCGCCGAAGGTTGGCGCAGATGCCTTCCGGCCACGGCCGCACCCGTGTGCTCGACTGGACGCGCATCAAGCGGATGATGGCGGTCAACCGCGATATCTTCATCCGCACCCTGGTCCTGATCACCGGCCTGGCGATCTTCATCAACAAGAGCGCCATGCAGGGCGATGTGGCGCTGGCGGCGAACCAGGTGCTCTACCAGATGGTGATGATCGGCACCTACGCCATGGACGGCTTCGCCCACGCGGCGGAGGCGCTAGTCGGTACGGCCTATGGCGAGCGCAATCGCGATAGGGTCAGAGCCGCTACCTTCGCCGCGCTCCGCTGGTCGCTGGGTATCGCGCTGGTGCTGGCAGTGGCCTGGGGCGGGCTCGGCTGGCTGGGCATTCAACTGCTGACCGGCATCCCGGAGGTGCAGGCGCTGGCCCTGGAGTACCTGCCCTATGCAGTCGCGTTCCCGCTGGTGTCCTTCGTCGCGTTCGTCATGGATGGCGTCTTTCTGGGCGCAACCCAAAACCGGCTGATGCGGCACGCGATGCTGATGAGCTTTGCGGCCTACCTCCTGTCGCTCTGGCTTGTCGAGCGTTGGGGCGGCGGCAATGACGGGCTTTGGCTCTGCCTGCTGTTCTTCTTTTCATTGCGAGGCGTCACGCTCTGGCTGTTCTGGCCCAGGTTGCTGCGCAGCGTCGAGCGGGCATAAGGTTCAGACACCGTTGCCGCCGGGCCGAAAGCGCGGCACCATGGGCCTCATCTCAAGCGAATAACCGGAGGATACGCCGCATGGCCAAGAACGAGTTCCTGAAAGTCGAGCGCGACGGGCCGCTCACCATCGTCACGATCAACCGGCCGGAGGTCTACAACGCCCTGCATCCGCCGGCGCATTGGGAGTTCGACCGGGTTTTCACCGACTTCCGCGACGACCCGGAGCAGTGGATCGCCATCATCACCGGCGCGGGCGACAAGGCGTTCTCCGCCGGCAACGATCTGAAGTACCAGGCGGCGGGCGGCCCGCGCCATCGCCCGGACAGTGGCTTTGCCGGTATCACCAACCGCTATGACCAGACCAAGCCGATCATCGCCGCCGTTAACGGCTGGGCCATGGGCGGCGGCTTCGAGACCGCGCTGGCCTGCGATCTGATTATCGCGGCGGAAAACGCTACCTTCGCCCTGCCGGAGCCGCGGGTCGGCCTCGCCGCCGGCGCGGGCGGCATCCACCGCCTGCCGCGTCACATTCCGCTGAAGCAGGCAATGGGCATGATCCTGACCGGCCGCCGCGTCTCGGCTGCGGAAGGTAAGGAGTTGGGCTTCGTCAACGAGGTCGTGCCGACCGGCCAGGCCTTAGAGGCTGCGAAACGCTGGGCCAAGACCATCCTGGAATGCTCGCCGATGTCGATCCGCGCGTCGAAACAGGGCGTCTATATGGGGCTCGACGAGACATCAGTCGCCAACGCCATCCGCAACCAGGTCGCCTATCCGGCCTACAAGGCGATGGGCGAATCGGAAGACTATATCGAAGGTCCGAAAGCCTTCGCCGAGAAGCGTGCGCCGAACTGGAAGGGCAAGTAAGCGCTGCCTGTTCCTGCACGGCCGGCGTTGGACAACATCAACCCCGTTCGGCGAGTCAATGAGGGCGTATTGCAACAGCGAAGCTGCGGGCGCGCCCTCATTTGCGCCCGAAAAGCCAAGGTGCAAAATGGCCCACACCTCCCCAAGTTGGCTTTTCAAGGCACACGAGGCCCAGAGTTTGCGGCGAGGACACGTTACGGTCGCCATCACTGTGGCCATGCGGCGGCAAAAGCAAATGCTTCGAACGAACCGGCCAAACCACGCGCCATACCGGCACCTTGCGTTCTTAGAATGATTATCATCAACGCCCGGGCGCTGAATGGAGTGTCACCGTAAACTGTTATGAGTTCTTTTGATTAATTGAAGGTACTTTTCACGACCGATGGAACCAATTATCATCACGCGTGTTGACCGTTAAGTTGGTGGGCGGTCGCAGGCCTTATTGGAGGTTAGGAATGATCAAGTCGGATACCGGCGCGGATGCAGCGGTCGCTGGAATCAGTGCGCTCAGTTTGGTCGAAGCGCTGCTGCTGCAACTCATGGAAAAAGGCGTTTTGTCCGGCGATGAGGTCGATGAAGCTTTTTATGCCGCCATCGACGCCCACCAAACCGCCTACTGCGATTACGGCGACATAATAAACAAGAGGGTTGCCGAAAAATTAAAAATTCTTATGGTGAATGGAAATTCTGTAAAACTTAAATGATCTGGCTATGATGTGCTAAATTCCTCTAAATGGCTCGTATTGAATTCAGTCATGGACATTAATTTTTCGATGTTATTTAATCTGACATGATGCTTCACGAGAGATATCAAATTCTCATGCCGCATTTTGCGGAGTGTCCGATTCAGATGGACCAAACTAAGCCCCAGTGTATCCGCCAGATCTTCCTGAGTCATCGGTAGCGCCATCCAATCGCCCTTTATCTCCCCGACCAAATCGGCTCGATACCAAAGCTCCAAGAAGAGATGCGCCAGACGCTCCAGCGCGGACATGCGTCCGAGCCGCACCGCGTGATCGCCCAGAATCGCGAACTCGCGCGCGGTACACCAGTTGAGGCCGGCGCCGAGGAGCGGGTATTTCTCGCAAATCTCCATTATCCCGGCCGGGTCCACTACCGCGAGTTGGATGGGCGTCAGGGCTGAGGCAGAATACGATGCTGTCCTGCAAAAATTGATGTGGAGGCCCAGAATATCGCCGGGCAGTACAAATCCCAAAATTTGCCGCCGACCCGAACTGAGAATGACGTATCGGATCGCCCAACCCTTCTGAAGGATGAAAGTTTTATCCCATGTTTCCCCATCACGGATGAACTCACCGCCTTTTTCTACACTGAATGTATTGCGCTGCAAGCTCTTCAGAAACGAGATTTCTTTCTCCGATAACGATACAAGACCGCCTAACTTTTGAACTAACGCCGTACTCTTTTCTTTTGGTATGATGTTCGTTACAGATTGACCGGAGAAATTGACCATATCCCTCACTCTTTCGATTCCCGTATACGGCAGAGATACTCTGGGACGAACATTTGGCAGCGCGCCAGTTTGTAACACATACAATCTGTCTGATAATGACAGGCGTCAATATGGGAGTGCTTTTGGGCTCCAGCCTCTTGATTGCGATATTTTCTGTTGCACATCCGGACTATCGAGAAACCAGTCGCATCTGTAACTGGTTGATCTTATTAAGGGTGTGTCGATACCGCACCATCGTCGGCGACCGCCGCGGTATCGCGCAACAGCACCGCGGCCACCAGATCGCCAGTGACGTTGACCACGGTGCGGCACATGTCCAGCAGCCGGTCGACGCCGAGGATGATGACCATCCCCTCCACCGGGATATTCATGCTGGTGGCGACGCTGATCAGGATGGCGATGCTGACGCCGGGCGTGCCGGGCGCGCCGATGCTTGAGGCCACCAGTGTGCCGGTGACCACCAGAGTTTGCGTCGTCGTCAGTTCCACCCCCGCCAATTGCGCCAGGAACAGAATGGCGACCGCCTGGTAGAGCGCGGTGCCGGCCATGTTCATCGTCGCACCAAGCGGAATGACCAGGTTGGCGATGCTCTCCGGCACGCCCAGCCGGCGCGATGTCTGGATGGTGACCGGCATCACCGCGGACGAACTGGAGGTCGAAAATGCCAGCAACAGATTGCCGGCCGCCGCGTCTGCGAACTGCATCGGACTGACCCGGGCGAGCAGCCAGACAACCGCCAGATACAGAACGAACAGCAGGCCCAGGCCCAGCAATACGGTTCCGACATAGCCGGAAATGCCGATCAGCGTCTCGAAGCCGATGCGCATCACCAACTGCGCCATCAGGCCGAAGACCGCGAACGGCGCCAGGAACATCGCCCATTTGACGATATTCATCGAGATCGACAAAAACGCGTCCATCAACGCCAGAAATGGCTCGGCGCGCCTGCGGTCGATTTGCGTGATGGAAACACCGACCAACAGCGCCAACACAACCACCGCCAGCATGTCGCCTTGGACGATGGAGGCGGTGGGGTTGGTCGGCAGCACGTTGGCGATCAGGTCTGGCAGAGTACGCACCGTCTCCTCGACCGGCGGACCCTCGGCGACGCCATTGGCGGGCGGCGTGACCGTGGTGCTGGCGAAGGTGCGCAAGGCCGCGCCCGGCTGTAACCACTTCGCCAGGACAACGCCAGAGGCTGCAGCGGCGCCGGTGGTCATCAGGATAAACCCGGCGAGCCGCAGCCCAACCGCCCGCAATTCGGCGCCGGAGCCGGCGCCGTTCAGGCCGCCAATGATCGAGGAGAAGATCAGCGGCACCAGCACCATGGCGATCAGGGCCAGAAAAATCTGGCCGGGCAAGGCCAGCCAGAGGCCGATCAGCTCCGCCATTTTCGGCGATATCAGGCCGGTGCTGTCGCTCAACAGCAAGCCGAGGCCGAAGCCCAGCACCATGCCGGCCACGACCTGCGCCCAAAGTCGACTGGTGATCCAAACCCGCAGCTTGAAGCGCTGGCGCGAAACCTGGATCGTCGTTTCCGGTGACGGTTGCGTCATGGTTGCGGCTCTAGCCTAGTGGTGCGAGCGAAACATAATGAGTCCTTATCCGAATCGTCGCCGACACGCCACCGCCGTCATCGAGAGGAGCCGCAGGCGACGAAGCAACCCAGATAAACGCTTGTGCCGGTTGCAATATTTCCTGGGTTGCTTCGCCGTCGGCTCGCAATGACGCCAGGAGAGATGATGAGGGTCGCACAACGAACCGCGACCATCCGAATGGTTCGAACCACTGGGATTCAGTAGCTTGGGACAGCCGCCAGTCTCGCACAGCCGGCGATAGGGGCACACTGATGCAAATCAAGCAACCGTCCGCAGAGGGCGCGGTCTGTCAGGGCTCAGGCAAAGATCGCCAGCTTGGCATCGCCTCTCGACGTGGATACCGGTTCAAGTCCGGGGAAATGCGGGAATGCTGACGGAAAGGCGCTCGCCATCCCTCCGCGATAGAGGAAGGATTGGCGGGTGCGATGCAGGCGAAGCCAACCGCGGCCTCGGCCGGGATGCCAAAGCGGGCTACATCGACCACACGGTTGCGGCAGGTGAGGTAGTGGCGATAGCGGCCAAAGACCCACGCGACGAGTTCTGTTTCATTTTAATTTTCTTATCTTGAAACGCGTTTTCGGTCTCACGATGTAACCTGCTACCACGGTTGCTCGGATCAATCTTGCGACCGGTGGCCGCCTGCACCGCGCAAAATGTGCGGGTAGAGCGGCTAACATAACAGGAGTGATGTCATGACCTCTCTTCAGAAAATAACAACGACTTCTGCTTTGGCTCTCGCTCTGGGCCTTGCGCTGCCTGCGTATGCTCAGAATGAAAAAGCGACAGATCAAGAGCTTCAAAATAAATCCGCCCCGCAGGGCCAAATGGAGTCTGATAAGCAAACGCCTGCGATGCCTGACCAAAAGGACGTAGGTGCTGGCAAAGCGGGTACGCCGGGCATGACCGGAACGGCCTCTGTACAGCCGGTAACCGAACAGCGGCCTAGCCAGTTTCTGGCCGGAGACTTGATCGGATCGAGCGTCGTGAACGATCAAGGCGAAGCGGTTGGCAATGTCAAAAATCTGGCAATTGACAAAGATGGCAAGGTTGAGAGCGTAGTCGTGTCGGTGGGCGGCTTTCTCGGCATCGGCAGTAAGCAGGTCGGATTGCCATGGGAGAGCATGAAACGGGAATCTTCCGAAGGCAGTATGACCCTCCATATTGCAGCGACTGCTGACGAACTCAAGCAAATGCCGGAATTTCGCACGGTCGAAGCGATAAAGAGCGAGCAGGAAGCGGAGCGCGCGCGCAACGCTGCCCGGCAAAACACGGGAACGGGCGCCAACCCTGTTCCGCCGCGCTCGGGCGCGCCTGCAAACCAGTAGCCGACGCATCCAAAGCTTTGCGGTCCGGGCAGTGTCGTGCCGCCCGGGCCGCAGGATAAGGCCAAGGTCACAATCGCACTGTGACTTTGGTTTTTTTGGCTTAGGTCATCGCAAGCCGCACATTGCCAACCCGCACATTGTAATGCCACGCAACGCCGAAAGCATCTAAGTGCTACGAGGCGTTCGCTTGGCTCGTGGCCCGTTTTGCGACTAAATCCTCGATCTCGTCTTCGGAAAGTCCGGCCTCGCGCAGCAGTTCGAGGCTGTGCTCGCCCAGCCGGGGCGCGTGGCGGGACAGGCCGCCGGGCGTTTTCGAGAAGGTCACCGGCACCTTGATATGCCGCACCCTGCCCTCGCTCGGGTGCTCGCTTTCCGGGAACATGCCGACGGCGGTCAGGTGCGGGTCGGTGAACAGGTCTTCCGGCGTGTTCATCGGCGCGGACGGCACGTCCGCCTCCGCCAGCACTTCCAGCCAGTCGGCGGTGGTGCGGGTAGGCATGATCTCCGAGAGGTGCTGATACAGTTCGCCGATATTTTTGGTGCGCCCCGGCATGGTCTGGAAGCGCTCGTCCGCCGCCAAATCCGGGCGCCCGGCCAGATTGAAGAAGGCGACCCAGTGCTTGGTCGAATACGGCATCATGCAGATATAGCCATCCGCGGTCTTGTGCGGCCGGCGGTAGGGCGACAGTAGCCGCACATAGCCGGCCTCGCCCTTCGGCGGCACGAAGAAGCGCTCCTGCATATGCTCGTTGATGACGAAGCTGGCGAAGGTCTCGAACATCGGCACGTCGATGCGCTGGCCCTCGCCGGTGCGCTCGCGATGGAACAGGCCCATGCAGATCGAATAGAGCGCAAACAGGCCGCTGGTCTTGTCGGCGACCACCGACGGCGCGAACCGCGGCTCACCCGTTACCATGCCGGTGAGGGCTGCGAGGCCAGACAGGCCCTGAATCAGGTCGTCATAAGCCGGCTTGTCCGCATAGGGCCCCTCCGGCCCGAAGCCGATGGCGTTGCAGTAGACGATGTCGGGCCGGGCGCGGGCGATGTCCTCATAGGCGATGCCGAGGCGGGCGGCGGCTTTGGGCCGCATGTTGTGGATGAAGACGTCGGCGGTCGCGCAGAGCTTATAGAGCGCGTCCCGCGCCGCCTCCTGCTTCAGGTCGAGTACGAGGCTGCGCTTGTTGCGGCCTTTGATCAGGAACGCCGCGGACATGGTCGGGCTGCGCGACGCGCCGACCTGGCGCGAGATATCGCCTTCCGGCCCCTCGACCTTGATAATGTCGGCCCCCATCTCACCCAGGATCTGTGTACAGTAGGGGCCGAACATGACGGTGGTCAGGTCGACGACGCGAACGCCCTTCATGGGGCCTTGCGGAGGTGCGATTTGAGTCACGGGCGGCGGGTCCTCGGCTATCGGTTGCGCGCCGGCATTGCCCTTCGCGCATTTCCGGCGATTATAGGCGCTTCTGTTCGCCGCGACACCCAAGCTTGTGAAGGAGAGCCTGCCGATGGATGCCCTCACCCTGTTGAAAGAGCGCGCCTCGACCCTGCCCCGGTTCATGACCGAGCCGGGCCCCAGCGATGCCGATTTGGCCGAAATGTTCGAAGCCGCGACCCGCGTGCCGGATCACGGCACGGTGCGGCCCTGGCGCTTTGTCGTGCTGCGCGGAGATGATCGGGCCCGGATGGGCGAGGTCTTCGCCGATGCGCTGAAGGCCCGCAAGCCGGATGCCGCGGAAGAGTCTTTGGAGGCCGAGCGCAAACGAGCCATGCGCTCGCCCGTTGTCGTCGCAGTACTGGCCCGCACCAAACCGCATCCGAAGGTGCCGCATCTGGAGCAGATCGTCTCTGCCGGGCAGGCAGCCTTGACCCTGCAACTGGCGGCGCAGGCCAAAGGCTATGGCAGCGTCATGCTGACCGGCGACAACGCCTACGACCCAAAGGTGAAGGCGTTTTTCGGGCTGAAGGAAGAGGACGCCATCGTCGCCTTCCTCTACCTGGGCACACCAGCCGACAAGGTACCGGCGAAAAAACGGCCGGAGCCGGAGAAATATGTCGAGGTATTCGGAAGTCACGGCGAGTGACGGTCTGTATGAGAGCCCGGCCTTTGGCTTGACCACTTTGGCCAAACCCCTCACCGGGCCGGGAAAGTGGCTGCTGCTTGGCATTGGCTGGCTGGCGGTCGGGCTGGCGGCGCTCGGCGCGTTTCTACCACTACTGCCGACGGTGCCGTTTCTGCTGGTCGCCGCCTGGGCATTCGCCCGGTCGAGCGTGCGGTTGCACGGATGGCTCTATCACAACCGTATGTTCGGGCCGCTGCTGCGCGATTGGCAGGAGCATGGCGCCATCCCGCTCTGGGCCAAGGTCATGGCGGTGCTGGCGATGACCCTGGCGATGATCGGGCTGGTGCAGCGCGGCGCGGTGCCGTTCTGGGGGCTGGTGCTGATCGGCATGATCCTGGCGACGGTATCGGTATGGATTTCCACCAGGCCAAACGGCCCGCGCAAGCGCGACACTCCCAAAGATCGGACACCATGAGTGACCTGCACCCAGACGTTGCCTCACAATTGGCGGAACTGCGCCTCGACCCAGGCCGGCCCCTGCTGATCTCCGACGCAGACGAGGTACTGTTCGACTTCATGGCGGCGTTCGTCGGCTATGTGGAGGAACAGGGCCATTATTACGACTGGAAGTCGTTCGCGCTGACCGGCAACATCCGCCGGCCCAGCGATGACGGCGCGCTCTCGCCTGCCGAAGTGCGGCTGCTGATCAACACCTTCTTCCAGGAACGCACGTCGACGATACCGGCGGTCGAGGGAGCCGCTGCGGCATTGGAGGCGCTGGCCGCCGACGGTGTGCAGGTGCTGGTGCTCTCAAACCTGCCGCTGGCGCAGCGCAACGACCGCGCCCGGGCCCTGGAACGCAACGGCATGGCCTACCCGATCATCGCCAACGCCGGCCTGAAGGGGCCTACCGTGCGTATGCTGGCGGCGCAGGTGCAGGCGCCCGCCGCCTTCATCGACGATATCGGCCACCACCACGAAAGCGTAGCGGAACATGCGGAGGCTGTGCACCGCCTGCACTTCTCCAGCCATCCGCGGCTGCGGGCGTTGCAGGGACACATTCCGACGGCCCATCACCAGGCTGAAAGTTGGGAGGAGTTGGCGGCGGAGATCCGCGTGCGGTTGCTCGGTTGAAGCCACTGTTTGTGAGCGCCGACACAAACCAGCGCACTCAGCCTATGGCAGGCCGATCCAGCCGCCGCCTCCAGCGACGGCAGAGCGTCGTCGTCCTCATGCGCCGCGCGATGCGGCTCGCCCGCCATCAGCCTTTGGGCGCGTTGCGGCGCGAGCGGATTTCGACGCCGCCGGCCTGCTCCTCCATGTAGCGTACCATGTGGGTGAAATCCTCCTGGTTGCCGCCGCGGGCCAGGGAGTACGACCACCACTGCTTCACCGGCTGGCCGACCCACATCGGCACGCCCAGCGCCTCCGCCTCCTCCATGCAGAGCTTGACGTCCTTGTGCATCAACTCGGTGCGGAAGCCGTAGTCGAAATTGCGGGTCAGGATGGATTTCGGGAACTTGTCGCGCACCGCCGTGTTCATGCCGCTGCCGGCGCAGATCACCTCGACCATCACATCCGGGTCGAGCCCGGCCTTGGCGCCGACGACGAACGCCTCCGCCGTCGCGACCATGGCGGTGGCCGACAGGTAGTTGTTCAAGAGCTTGATCATCTGGCCGTGGCCGGGGGTCTCGCCGACGAAGAAGGGCTTGCCGATATAGGCGAGCGCCGGCTGGTAGCGGTCCCACAGCGCCTCCGGCCCCGCGACCATGACCGCCAGCGTGCCCTTCTCCGCGCCGCCGACGCCGCCGGAGACTGGCGAATCCATCTGAGTGATGCCGTGCTCGGCCAGGCCGGTGGCGATGCTTTCGGCCATGCGCGGGCCGGTGGTCGACAGGTCGATGAAGGTCTTGACCCGGCTGCCGGTACAAACGCCGCCCTCGCCGAGCGCCACCGTCTTAACCACATCCGGCGTCGGCAGGCTGACCAGCACGCATTCCACCTGATCGGCCACGTCCTTGATGGAGGTCGCAGCCTCGGCGCCCGCATCGACCAGAGCTTGCAGAGCTGCGGGGTTCTGGTCGAAGGCCAACAGCGGATAGCCGCCGCCCAACAGCCGCTTCGCCATCGGCAAGCCCATAGCGCCCAATCCGATAAACCCGAGACGCTCTGTCATTTGATCGTTCCTCACCCGTTGAAAAATCCCTCTCGACGCTAGCATACAAAGCTGCGATGCCGCTGGCTATCGCGCCTTAGCCCGGGACTGAAGTCCTCCACCCATCCATCATTTCTCTCCTCCCCGGGCTTGACCCGGGGTCCACGCCTGAGAGCCAAGTGCAAGTCCGGACTCGGAATAACCGCTCTGGCATGGATCCCGGATCAAGTCCGGGAAGAAATGGAAGGGTTTCCAATCGATATGGCTCTGCCTTTCACCGCCGTGCGAACAGCCGCTCGATATCGGCCAGCTTCAACTCGACATAGGTCGGGCGGCCGTGGTTGCATTGGCCGGAGTGGGGCGTGACCTCCATCTCGCGCAGCAAGGCGTTCATCTCCGCCATGTTGAGGCTGCGCCCGGCGCGGACGCTGCCGTGACAGGCCATGGTGCCGGCGACTGCGTCCAGCCTATTCTGCAAGCCGTGGGTCGAGTCCCAGGAGGCGAGTTCGTCGGCAAGATCGCGGACCAGGCCAGCGCAATCGGTATGGCCCAGCAGCGCCGGCGTCTCCCGCACCACCACAGCGCCATGGCCGAACGCCTCGATCACCAGGCCGAGGTCAGCCAGTTCGTGACTGCGGTCGATCAGGCGGTCGGCTGCGGCGGGTTCCAACTCCACCACCTCCGGCAGCAGCAGCGCCTGACGGGCGACGCCGCCGTTCGCCAGTGCCTTCTTCATGCGCTCCAGCACCAGGCGCTCGTGCGCGGCGTGCTGGTCGACGATGACGACGCCATCGCCGGTCTGAGCGACGATATAGGTGCCATGCACCTGCGCCCTGGCCGCGCCGAGGGGGAAGTCCTCAGGCGGTGTGCCGGCGCCCGCGAGATCGGCGACGTTGTCACCGGCGGCGGGGGCTGCCAGCGGGCTGCCGGCGACCGGCTGCGGGGCCTGAAACGCGGCGGCCTGCTCCGCCACCGCCTGCGGCAACGCCGTCGCCCTGTATTGCGGAGAGAACAGGTGGGCGAGGCTGCCAGCACCCGCCGAACCGCCGCCACCACCGCCCGGTCGGAATGCGCCGAGTGTGGCCGCGCCGACAGTCGCCGACGCCCGAAACCCGGCCGCATCGAGTGCCTGGCGCACGCCGGCCACCAGCAGCCCGCGCACCGCCGCGGCGTCGCGAAAGCGTACTTCCGCTTTGGCCGGATGCACGTTGACGTCCACCGCCTCCGCATCCACGTCGATGAACAGGGCGACCACGGGATAGCGCCCACGCGGGATCATATCCTCATAGCCGCCCTTCAGCGCGCCGAGCAGCAGCCGGTCGCGCACCGCCCGGCCATTGACGAACAGGTACTGGCTGGCGGTGGTGGCACGGTGATAGGTCGGCAGGCCGATCTGGCCGGAGAGGCGCAAACCCTCACGCTCCGCCAAGACCGGAACGGCATTGGCGCCAAAATCACGGCCCAAGACGGCGGCAAGCCGCGCCTTCTGCGCCTCCGGTCCGGCGCAGGCTGGCAGCTTCAGCAAGTCCCGCGTCTCATCGCGCAAGTGGAAGGCGACCGCGGGTGAGGCCATCGCCAGCCGGCGCAAATGGTCCTGCGCCTGGCCGCTTTCGACGCGGGCGGTCTTCAGGAATTTCAGCCGGGCCGGCGTGGCGAAGAACAGGTCGCGCACCTCCACCAGCGTGCCATGGGTCAGGGCTGCCGGCGCGATCTCGCCGACCCGCCCGCCTTCGACCGCCACAGACCAGGCGTCGTCGGCATCCGCCGTACGTGAGACTATCGACAGCCGCGCCACCGCGCCAATAGACGGCAGCGCCTCGCCGCGAAAGCCGAGGGTGCGGATATGGACCAGGTCGTCGTCCGGCAGTTTCGAGGTCGCGTGCCGCTGCACTGCCAGCGCCAACTCGTCCGCCGTCACGCCACGTCCGTCGTCGCGCACGGAAATCTGCGCCTTGCCGCCGTCGCGGATCGTCACCTCGATGCGCGAGGCGCCAGCGTCAAGCGCGTTCTCGACCAACTCCTTGACGACGGCAGCCGGGCGTTCGATCACCTCGCCGGCGGCGATTTGATTGACCAGAACTTCGGGCAGGAGGCGGATGCTCATGGGCATATGCGAACCTTACCGGCGCGGCGCAATCTCGCCGAGGTATTGACGCGCCAACACCTTGCCCTGCTCCACCGCCGGCTGGTCGAAGGGATCGACGCCCAGCATGCCGGCGGCGATGATCGTTTCCGCCATGAAATGCATCAGCAAAGCGCCCAGCCCATCCTCGTCCACCCGATCCAGCGACAGGATACGGGTTGGACAGCCATTCTTGATCAGCGTGTCCGGTGTCGCGCGCTGCATAACATCGAACAGGTCGCCCATGCTGCGCCCGTCGAGGTAGCCGAGGTCGCCCTTGTCACCCGCCAACGCGGCGCGCATCACCCGCCCCGTGCCGGCGACGGGGCCTTGCACGACGGAAAACAGCTTGTCGCGCGGCCCGTCCAGATAAAGCTGAAGCTGGCTGTGCTGATCGACGGCCCCGACAGCCCGCACCGGCAGCGTGCCTTCGCCATTCTTGCCCAGCGATTCGGCCCACAATTGGCGATACCAGAGGCCAAGCGCCGCCAGCCGGTCGCTGTACGGCATCAGAATGGAGGCGGTGACGCCGCTAACCTTTGTCAGCCCGCACTGCACCGCCGCGCCAAGGGCCGCGGGGCAGCGGTCGCCCGACAGGATATCGGCCACCACCGATTCCGCGCCGGAGCGGATATTGACAGGGTCCAGCCCGGCTATCGCCGCCGGCAACAGCCCCACGACGGAGAGAGCAGAATAGCGCCCGCCTATGCCACGGTCGTGCGGCAGGACAGCCATGCCGTAGTGCTGCGCCAACGTGGAGAGTGGCGACGGTTTCGGCTCGGTAATCACGGTGAAATGGTCGCCGATATTGGCTTCGTCCTCACCTTCCAGCAGGGCCTCGATACAGACAATCGCCTGCGCCAAGGTTTCAGCGGTACCGCCGGACTTCGAGATGACGATGAAGTCGGTTCGCGCCAGGTCGACGCTGCGGAACAGATGGTCGAAGGTGTGCGGATCGATATTGTCGAGAAAGACGATGCGCGGAGAATCGCCGCTCGGCCCGAAGCCGGCATCGGCCAGCGAATACAGCGCCTGTCCGCCCAGACTGGAGCCGCCGGTTCCCAAGACAACGACCGTGTCCGCCCGCTCGCGGTGATGGGAGGCCCGATCTTCGATCATCGGAACATCGTCGCGCCGTTCCGGCAGCAGCACCAGCGGCAGAGAACCGTCGCGGTGGCCCTTGCGCAACAGGCCGAGGCCCCAATCCGCCTTGGCGAGCCATTCGTTTAGCTGGGCGGGCGTCAATCCGGCGTCGCCGATGACGTCAGCCATACAACCGTCAATGGTCTGCGTGTACATTGTCGGCGGCATCCTCGTTGGTTCGGCTATCGCGGGCTATGATATTATGAGCTTATCATACTACCGATTCGCGCGCACGTCGGCGGAGAGGTTCGCCGCTGCGGGCCCATCCCCAAAAAGAAAAGGCCGGACCTCTTATGCAAGAGGCCCGGCGAAGTCAGAACAGGGAGGCTTAACGTCTGGGAGACGCGTCCGGATCGAGAGCCGCAAGAAGCAGCGCAGATCACCGAACAACGCTGCCGTCAACCGACAACGCAATTTAACAATGACAGAATTGCCGCTCAATTGGAGAGCAATTATCGCCGCCCAGCTATGCACTTGCCGCATGGCTGGGCAAAATGATCTGGTGTAACGCCTTGAGCCATCTAAAATGGCCATCGACTTCACCTTATTGCAGCGGGACCGCACTTTATGACCTGGCAGCCAGAACTGGACGAACTTGCGCGGCGTGAGGCCATGGCCCGGCAAATGGGCGGCGCCGACAAGATCAAACGCCAGCACGATGGCGGCCGCCTGACGGTGCGCGAGCGGGTGGATCAACTGGCCGATCCCGGCTCCTTCCACGAGCTCGGCGCCATTGCCGGCAAGGCGGAATACGACGCGAACAATGATCTGGTCCACCTCACGGCCTCCAACTGCGTGTTCGGGCGGGCCAAGATCAACGGTCGCCCGGTGGTTGTGTGCGGCGACGACTTCACCGTGCGCGGCGGCTCCGCCGATGCGACGATCAAGGCCAAGCCGCAGCTTGCCGAGCAAATGGCGAACGAGTTGCGGCTGCCGATCATCCGCATGATCGAGGGCTCCGGCGGCGGCGGCTCGGTGCGTACCATCGAGACCACGGGCCGGGCCAACCTGCCGGGCGGGCAAGGCACCTCCAGCCGTTTCGATTTGGTCGCCGCCAATCTGGCGACGGTGCCGGTGGTGGCGCTCGGCCTCGGCTCGGTGGCGGGCCTGGGCGCGGCGCGGGTGGCGGCCAGCCATTTCTCGGTGATGACCAAGGACACCTCGGCGATGTTCGTCGCCGGACCGCCGGTGGTGAAGGGTATCGGCCAGGACCTCTCGAAGACCGAGTTGGGCGGCTGGCGCGTACAGACGCGGGCCGGCGGCGTTGACAACGCGGTCGCCGACGAGGCGGAGGCGTTCGAGGCCGCGCGGCGCTTCCTCTCCTACCTGCCGAATTCAGTCTACGAGGCGCCACCGCGGGCCGAACCGATCCCGGCCCTCGATCAGGAGCCGCTAATGCAGGCGGTGCCGAAGGCCCGGCGGCAGGCCTACCGCATGCGCCCGATCATCACCCGGATGGTCGACGAGGGCACTTTCTTTGAGATCGCGCCGAACTTTGGCCGCTCGATCATCGCCGGCCTGGCCCGGATCGACGGCTGGCCGGTCGCCATCCTGGCGAGCGACCCCTATCACTACGGCGGCGCCTGGACCTCGGACGCCTGCCAGAAGATCGTGCGCCATGTAGACTTGGCCGAGACATTTCACCTGCCGGTGATCTATCTGGCGGACTGCCCCGGATTCCTGATCGGCAAGGAGGCGGAGGAGGCTGGCACGATCCGCCATGGCGTGCGGGCGATGGCGGCGATCAACCAATCGACGACGCCCTGGTGCGCCATCGTCGTGCGCAACGCCTTCGGCGTCGCCGGCGGTGCGCATGTGCCGGTCGGGCGGCTGGCAATGCGCTATGCCTGGCCCAGCGGATTCTGGGGCTCGTTGCCCCTGGAAGGCGGTATCGAAGCGGCCTACCGGGCGGAGGTCAACGCCGCCGACGACCCGGCGGCCGAGTTGGCGGCCATTCAGGAGCGGCTCGAAAAAATGCGCTCACCATTCCGCACAGCGGAGGCTTTCTGGATCGAGGAAATCATCGACCCGCGCAAGACCCGCGGCCTGCTGGAGGAGTTCGCAAACCTGGCAGCGCCGTTGCGCACCCCCGGCGAGCGCCGCTTCGGCCTGCGCCCCTGAACAACGGGCAGCGTTCGAGACGCCGCCGCTTCCCTCTTTACCCGCCGAACGCCTGCATGCCGGTGATGGCGCGGCCAAGGATCAGGGCATGCACGTCTTGGGTGCCCTCGTAGGTGTTGACAGCTTCCAGGTTCATCATGTGGCGGATGACGTGGTATTCGTCGTGGATGCCGTTGCCGCCATGCATGTCGCGGGCGACCCGGGCGATATCCAGCGCCTTGCAGCAATTGTTGCGCTTCACGAGGCTGATCGCCGCCGGCGCCGCGGCGCCCTCGTCCATCAGGCGGCCGAGTTGCAACGAGGCTTGCAGCCCCAGCGTGATCTCCGTCAGCATGTCCGCCAGTTTCTTCTGGATCAACTGGTTGGCAGCGAGCGGCCGGCCGAACGCCTTGCGGTCCATGGTGTATTCGCGGGAGGCATGGAAGCAGCTTTCAGCCGCACCCATCGCGCCCCAGGAAATGCCGTAGCGCGCCTTGTTCAGGCAACCGAACGGCCCGCCCAGGCCTTTTGTGTTCGGCATGTAGTTCGCATCGGGCACGAACACGTTGTCCATGACGATCTCGCCGGTCGGCGAGGCGCGCAGCGAGAACTTGCCTTCGATCTTCGGCGTCGACAGGCCCTCCATGCCGCGTTCGACGATATAGCCGCGGATGTCGTTGTTGTCGTCCTTGGCCCAGATGACGAACACGTCGGCGATGGGCGAGGAGGTGATCCACATCTTGGCGCCGTTCAACTGCCAGCCGCCGTCCACCTTCTTCGCCCGGGTTTTCAGGCCGCCAGCGTCGGAGCCGTGGTCCGGCTCGGTCAGGCCGAACGCGCCGACGAACTCGCCGCTCGCCAACTTCGGCAGAAAGCGGTTCTTCTGGTCTTCGGTGCCGTAGGTGTAGATCGGATACATCACCAGTGACGACTGCACGCTCATGGCGCTGCGATAGGCGCTGTCGCAGCCCTCAATCGCGCGGGCGACCAGGCCGTACATGACGGCGGTGCCGCCGGGGCAGCCATAGCCCTCCAACCCGATTCCCAAGAAGCCAGCTTGGCCGAATTTCTTGTAAATACCACGGTCGAAGGTCTGGTTGCGGTTCGCCTCCAGCACGCCCGGCAGCAATTCCTCATCGGCGAAGCGCTTGGCCATGTCGTATGTCATGCGCTCGTCTTCGGAGAGCCCGCCATAGAGCATCAGCGGATCGGCCCAGTCGAATGGCGGCAATTTCGACGCGGATTTCCCGGATGCGGTGGGAGCCGGTGCTTGTACAGTCTGGTTCATAGTGGCGATGCCTTCCGGTTGGAACGTTGTCCAAGAATTGGGTTTCAGCCACGCACTATAGCCGGATTTCGCGCTGCAAAGCCACTCACAGAGCGCCGGGCCGCTAGCACTTTAGTCGGCTGGCTAGAGTCAATGATTCGGGATGCCGGTATAGGCCGCCTCGCCCCACAACTCCTCGACCCGCTGGTTGCGGCCGCAACCCCAGCGATAGTAGCGATAACTGAGCGGGTTCTTAACGTAATAGTCCTGGTGATAGCCTTCTGCCGGATAGAAGGTGCTGGCCTCGACAATCGGCGTACCGCCGTCTTCAAACCATCCGCCTGGGCGAGCGCCGGCCCGCTCAGAAGCAGGGCAGCCGCCGTCAAAGCCAATTGCCGTAACCGCATATCTCGGGTGATCCTCTTGAATAGTCGAGGTTTGAAAATGGGAGGGGTTGGTGGCAACGGTATGGGGTATCCGGTCACAATATCGTGCGGCGGCTTGCTCAGCCCGGCGCGTGACGGCGGTGTGTCGATTGTTTTTCTGTTTCGGAGCACAGCCATAGGCTTTAATGGATCACCGGTATCGAGAAGGGTTGCGGCGGCCGACTAACATCCGGCCCTCGACGGCCCCGTCACATACAGAACAGGATCGCAAGGCTCCATGGAGTATTTTGCGCAACAGTTGATCAATGGGCTGACGCTGGGATCGATCTATGGACTGATCGCCATCGGCTACACCATGGTCTACGGCATTATCGGCATGATCAACTTTGCCCATGGCGAGGTGTTCATGATCGGCGCGTTCGTCGCCCTGATCGCCTTTTTGGCGGTGACGGCGACCGGCATCGCGTTCGTACCGCTGCTGCTGCTGATCATGCTGGCCACATCGATGATCTTCACTGCCGCCTATGGCTGGACGGTGGAGCGGCTGGCCTACCGGCCGTTGCGCGGCTCGTTCCGGCTGGCGCCGCTGATCAGCGCCATCGGCATGTCGATCTTCCTGCAGAACTATGTGCAATTGCTGCAGGGCGCGCGGGTGAAGACGCTGCAACCGATCATCTCCGGCGGCGTGGTGTTGATGGAGCGGGACGGCTTCACCGTCGTGCTATCCTACATGCAAATGCTGATCGTAGGATTGACGCTGGCGCTGATGGTGGCGTTCTGGATGCTGATCGAGCGCTCCAGTTTCGGCCGCTCGCAACGGGCGTGCGAGCAGGACCGCACCATGGCCGGGCTGCTGGGGGTGGATGTCGACCGCACCATCTCCCTAACCTTTGTCACCGGCGCCGGGCTGGCGGCGATCGCCGGCATGATGTTCCTGCTCTATTATGGCGTCATCGACTTTTTCATCGGCTTCCTCGCGGGCTTGAAAGCCTTCACGGCGGCGGTGCTGGGCGGCATCGGCTCCCTGCCGGGCGCCATGCTGGGCGGGCTGCTGATCGGCCTGATCGAGGCGTTCTGGGCCGGCTACTTCACCACGGAATACAAAGACGTCGCCGCCTTCGCCATCCTGGTGCTGGTGCTGCTGTTCCGGCCGACCGGCCTGCTGGGCCGCCCGGAAGTGGAGAAGGTCTGATGCCGGGCGAGAGCGCGCTGAAGGAAGCCGGCATCACCGCCTTCCTGGCGATCCTGTTGGCGATCCCGCTGGTCGGTTTTCAGACGGTAGAGACCGGCAACGGACTGGCCCTCGACACCCGCATGCTGTGGGTCGCCGGCATCGGTGTCGCCGTGTTCGCCGGCCGGCTGGGTCTGATCGCCTGGCGGACGCGTAAGGGTGCCGGCAGCGGCAATGTCGCCACGCGTGGCGTCTCGTTCCTGGGCGAGGGCTTCCATACCGTGATGCCATGGATCGCTCTGGCGGCTATCGCATTCGCGGTCGTCATGCCATTTCTGCCGTTTGCCAACCGCACCGTGGTCGATCTGGCGACGCTGGTGCTGATCTATGTGATGCTGGGCTGGGGCCTGAACATCGTTGTCGGGCTGGCCGGACTGCTCGACCTTGGCTATGTCGCATTCTATGCCATCGGCGCGTACTCGTTCGTCATGCTGGCCATGCACGCGGACTTCAGCTTCTGGATGGCGCTGCCGTTCGCCGGTCTGTTCGCGTGCGCTTTCGGCGTGATCCTGGGATTTCCGGTGCTGCGCCTGCGCGGCGACTATCTGGCCATCGTCACCCTCGGCTTTGGCGAGATGGTCCGCATTATCCTGCTGAACTGGTATCAGGTCACTGGCGGGCCGGACGGCATTTCCGGCATTCCGCGGCCCGAATTGTTCGGGCTGGAGTTTTCCCGCGGCGGCGATCCGGCGTTCCACGAGTTTTTCGGCCTGGAATACTCGTCGATGCACCGGCTGATCTTTCTCTACTATCTCATCCTGATCCTGGCGCTGATCACCAACTGGGTGACGTTGCGGTTGCGCCGCCTGCCGATTGGCCGGGCGTGGGAGGCACTGCGCGAGGATGAGATCGCCAGCCGGGCGTTGGGGTTGAACCCGACGACGGTCAAGCTGTCGGCCTTCGCCATCGGCGCGATGTTCGGCGGCTTTGCCGGCGCGTTCTTCGCGACGCGCCAGGGCTTCATCAGCCCGGAAAGCTTCACCTTCATCGAAAGCGCCATCATCCTGGCCATCGTCGTCCTGGGTGGCATGGGCAGCCAGGTCGGCGTGGTCATCGCCGCCATCGTGATGATCGGCCTGCCGGAGTGGTTCCGCGGATTGCAGGAATACCGCATGTTGTTCTTCGGTGCCGGCATGGTGCTGATCATGGTCTGGCGGCCGCGCGGTCTGTTGAGCCGGCGCAATCCGACGATCAAGCTGAACGAGGGCAAGTACAGTAAGCAGGGCGTGACGCCATGAGCGCCCCTCTGCTGAACGTCGAGCATTTGACCATGCGCTTCGGCGGCCTGACGGCCATCGACGACCTGTCGTTCGATGCCGAAAGCGGCCAGATCACCGCCATTATCGGCCCGAACGGCGCCGGCAAGACTACGGTGTTCAACTGCCTGACCGGCTTCTACAAGCCGACGGTCGGGCGTCTCGGCCTGCACCGCGACGGCCACGATTTTTGGCTGGAGCGCATGGAGGGGTTCGACATTTCCCGCCACGCCGGCGTCGCCCGCACCTTCCAGAACATACGGCTGTTCCAGCGCATGAGCGTGCTGGAGAACCTGCTGGTGGCGCAGCATACGGAATTGATG
Source organism: uncultured Alphaproteobacteria bacterium (assembly GCA_963974445.1). GTDB lineage: Bacteria > Pseudomonadota > Alphaproteobacteria > Bin95 > Bin95 > JACKII01. The sequence continues at coordinate 43,197 of CAXBDI010000001.1, read as the reverse complement.
CAGGCATCGAAATTCTCGTTCGCGGGCCTGTTCGGGCTGCCATCCTACCGGGCGGCGGAGCGGGAGGCGGTCGAGTTGGCGCGCTATTGGCTGGACCGGGTGCGCCTGACCCGGCGCGCCGATACCGATGCCGGCGAGTTGCCGTATGGCGACCAGCGGCGGCTGGAGATCGCGCGGGCGATGTGCACCCGCCCATCGCTGCTCTGCCTCGACGAGCCGGCCGCCGGCCTGAACCCGCGCGAGAGCTACGATCTCAACCTGCTGCTGCAAGGCATCCGCGACGAGCACGGCATCGGCATACTGCTGATCGAACACGATATGAGCGTCGTCATGGGAATTTCTGACCGCATCGTCGTGCTCGACTATGGCCGCAAGATTTCGGATGGCACGCCCGACGTCGTTCGCAACGACCCCGCCGTCATCCGTGCCTATCTGGGCGCCGACGATGACGACGAACTGGAAGACATCGATCTGCCCGACCCCGACGGACAGATGCAGCCATGACCGACACCATGCTGGAGATCGAAGGCGTCGAGACCTTCTATGGCAACATCCAGGCGCTGCATGGCGTCGATCTGACGGTCAACGCCGGTGAGATCGTCACCCTCATTGGTGCGAACGGCGCCGGCAAGTCCACCCTGCTGATGACGATTTGCGGCAACCCGCGGGCGCGGTCCGGCAAGGTGCGGTTTCTGGGCGAAGACATCACGGCGGCGCAAACCTTCGCCATCGTCCGCCGCGGCATTGCCCACGCGCCCGAAGGCCGCCGGATTTTCCCCAAGATGACGGTGTTCGAGAACCTGCAACTCGGCGCGATCACCGCGCCGGAGGACCGGTTTCAGACCAACCTCGACGCGGCATTCGGCCTGTTCCCGCGGCTGGCCGAGCGGCGCGGGCAACGCGGCGGCACGCTCTCCGGCGGCGAGCAGCAGATGCTGGCCATCGCCCGTGCCCTAATGAGCGAGCCGAAGCTGTTGCTGCTCGACGAGCCGTCGCTCGGCCTGGCGCCGATCATCGTCAAGCAGATTTTCAACGCCATCCGCGCCGTCAATAAGGAGCGCGGCATGACGGTGTTTCTGGTCGAGCAAAACGCCTTTCACGCCCTGCGCCTGGCGCATCGGGGCTATGTAATGGTGAACGGCGTCATCACCCTTTCCGGCACCGGCAAGGAGCTGCTGGCCAACCCGGAGGTCCGCGCCGCCTATCTGGAGGGAGGGCACTGATGGAAGCCTTGCTCGGCACCCGTTGGGACGTTTTCCTGGGCATTACGGTGGTGTTGGCGGGCGGCACGGCCTTCATGATGGGGCAAGCCATCGCCCGCACCTGGCGGCCTGCCTGGCAGGCGGTCGGCTATGCCATGCTGATGGCGGTGACGACGCGGTTCTTCATCTATGCGCTGTTCGATGGGCGCATGTTGCTGCTATCGGGCTATCTGATCGATGCGGCCGTGTTGATCGCCGTCGCCCTGATCGCCTATCGTCTGACCAGGGTCAACATGATGGTGACCCAGTACCCGTGGCTGTACGAGCGCGCCGGCTTGTTCGCCTATCGTGAGCACTGAGGCGTGCCGCGGTTGCAAAGCCCGGCGGGCTGGGGAGGAAAGATGGCAGGCATGCGGCGACGGACATTGCTGCACAGGCTAGCTCTCGGCGCGGTCTCCACCGCCGCAATACCGGGCTGGGCGTCGGCGGCATCCGACCATTCGGCAGTTTTGGCCGCCGCTGACGTGCATCGGGGCGCCGCGCGGCGTGGCGTGTCCTGGACGCTGACCATAACGCCGCCGCGCGGTGCTCCGGAGGCATTGTTCGTGCAGACCCGAGGCGGCGATTTTCTGGCGGAGTATCTCAGCCCGGCGCGCGCCAACGGACAGCGGATCCTGCGGCGCGGACGCAATATGTGGTTTGTCGATCCCGATGCGTTGCTGGTGCGTCCAGTGACGCCACGCGAGCATCTGCTGGGATCGGCGGCGCTCGGCGATATTGCGTCGGACCGTTGGACCAGCGACTATTCGGTTGCGGACGCGCAGAGCGAAGGTAACCTGCTGGTGTTCACGCTGGTCGCGCGCTCGCGGCAGGCGACCTATGACAAGGTCATTCTGACCGTCGACCGCACCACCGGGACCGCGGTCAACATCGAAATGCGCACGCCGGTCGATGATACGGTCCTGAAGACAGCGTTGATGCAGTACCGCGACGCAGCGTTCGACGGCAAAATTATCAGGCAGATTTCGATCAGCCGCGGCGGCGAGATCACCTCCCTCGTCTACTCCGATGTGGAGTTCGGCCCGCTCGCCCCCTCGGTCTTTCTGCCGGAGAACGCGTTGGCGGCCTGAAGGCCCCGCCTTGCGCGCGACCGGTTTACATCTCCGCCAGACGGGTGACCGCGGCGGCGAGCTTGTCGCGTTGTTCGGCCAGTGCGGCCCGTTTGTCGCGGGTTTCCTCGACCACCTGCGGATCGGCCTTGGCGAGAAACCCGGGGTTGGAGAGGCGTTTGTCGATGCCGCCGATTTCCTTCTCGGTCTTCTCGATGGCCTTGGCGAGCCGATCCCGCTCCGCTGCAATGTCGATAATATCCGCGAGCGGCAGCGCAAACGTCGCCTCGTCAAGGACGATCTGCACCGCGCCTTTCGGCATGGCGTCTGCCGGCTGCACACCGGTCAGGCGGGCGAGGCGCAGGATATAGTCGTTGTGCCGGCCCAGGCGCGCCAGAGTCTCGGCATTTGCGCCTTGCACCAGGGCGGGGATTTTCGCGCCCGCCGGCACGTTCGTCTCCGCCCGCACGGCGCGGACTTCGGTGATCAGGCGGACGACCCAGTCCATCTCCGCCTTGGCATCCGTCACCGCCAGGGTGTCGCCGAAATCTGGCCATGCGGCGGAGATCAGCGGGCGGTCCGGCACGAAGCGGAAATGCTCGTTCAACTCTTCGGTAATGAAGGGCATGAACGGGTGCAGCATCAGCATGATCTGATCCAGCGCCCACGCCGCCGTCGCCCGCGTCTCGGCAATCGCGGCGGCGTCGGAACCGTTCAGGATCGGCTTGATGAATTCCAGGTACCAGTCGCAGAAGGTGTTCCAGACGAACTGATACTGGCCGCCTGCCGCCTCGTTAAACTTGTACGCCTCGATGCCTTTGGCGGTTTCGGCAACAACACGCGCCGTCTCGCCGATGATCCATTTGTTGACGGTCTGAGAGACCGCTGTCGGGTCGAAGTCCGCGGGCAATGCGCACTGATTCATCTCGCAGAAACGCGCGGCATTCCAGAGTTTCGTGCCGAAATTGCGGTAGCCTTCCACGCGGTTTTTGGCCAGTTTGATGTCCCGGCCCTGCGCCGCCATCACGGCCAGCGTGAAGCGCAGGCTGTCGGCGGAGTATTCGTCGATGACCTCCAGCGGGTCGATGATATTGCCCTTGGATTTCGACATCTTCTGGCCCTTCTCATCGCGGACCAGCGCGTGGATATAGACGGTGCGGAACGGCACGTCGCCCATGAAGTGGATGCCCAGCATCATCATGCGGGCGACCCAGAAGAAGATGATGTCGAAGCCAGTGACCAGCACGTCGCCCGGGTAGTAGCGCTCCAACTCCGGCGTCTTGTCCGGCCAGCCGAGGGTCGAGAACGGCCAGAGCCCGGACGAGAACCAGGTGTCGAGCACGTCCGGGTCGCGCTCAATCGGCTTGTCCTCGCCATAGTGGGTGCGGGCCAGCGCCTTGGCGCCGTCTTCGTCTTCCGCCACGAAGATTTCGCCGTCCGGCCCGTACCAGGCCGGGATTTGGTGGCCCCACCAGAGTTGGCGGCTGATGCACCAGGGCTGGATGTTGCGCATCCACTCGAAATAGGTCTTGGACCAGTTTTCCGGCACGAACTTGGTGCGCCCGGTCTCCACCGCCTCGATGGCCGGTTTCGCCAGGGTTGCGGCGTCCACATACCATTGTTCGGTCAGGTAGGGCTCTATCGGCACGCCGCCGCGGTCGCCATAAGGCACCTGGTGCGTGTGCGGTTCGGTCTTCTCCAAGAGACCCAGTTCTTCGATCTCGACCACGACCTTTTTGCGTGCCTCGAACCGGTCGAGCCCCTGGTAGGCCGGCGGTGCGTTCTCGTTCAGGCAACCCTTGCGGTCGAGGACGTTGATCATCTCCAGATCGTGCCGGCGTCCCACCTCGAAGTCATTGAAATCATGGGCGGGCGTGATTTTCACCGCGCCGGAGCCTGTCTCCGGATCGGCATAGTCGTCGGCGACGATCAGAATACGACGTCCGACGATGGGCAGGATGCAATGCTTGCCGATCAGATCCTGGTAGCGCTCGTCATGGGGATGCACGGCGACGGCGGTATCGCCCAACATCGTCTCGGGCCGAGTGGTGGCGACGGTCAGGAAGCGGTCGGGCTGGCCCTCCACCGGGTATTTGAAATACCAGAGATGGCCTTTGACCTCCTGCTGCTCGACCTCCAGATCGCTGATCGCGGTCTCCAGCGCCGGGTCCCAGTTGACCAACCGCTGGTCCTTGTAGATCAAGCCTTCCTTATAGAGATCGACGAACACCTTGCGGACGGCTTTGGAGACGCCTTCGTCCATAGTGAAGCGGTCGCGCGGCCAGTCGGCAGACGCACCCAAGCGCTTCAACTGGTTGGAAATTGTGCCGCCGCTCTCCGCCTTCCACTCCCACACCTTGTCGATGAAGGCCTCGCGGCCCAGGTCCTGGCGCGTGACGCCCTGCTCCGCCAGTCGCCGCTCCACCACCATTTGCGTCGCGATGCCGGCGTGGTCCTGGCCCGGCTGCCACAGCGCGTCGCGGCCGGCCATGCGGTGATAGCGGATCAGCACGTCTTGCAGGGTGAAGGTCAGGCCATGGCCCATGTGCAGGCTGCCGGTGACGTTCGGCGGCGGCATGATGATGGTGTAGGGCGCTTTGTTCGACTGTGGGTCGGCGGCGAAAGCGCCGGCTTTCTGCCAGGCCGCATAGTGGCGGGCCTCGACTTCCGCAGACGCGAAGGTTTTGTCGAGCGGAGCCTTATCGGCGGGCGTGATGGTGTCGGGCATGACAGCTCTCCTGCGGCTCGAAGTGTGAAACGAGCCGGATGAAGCGCGGACAATAACCGGATTGCCGGATTTTTTCGCCGCGGCATGAGGCGCTCCCGGCAGGGGCCGTCGGACGTTAAGGTCGGCCGGGCGCCGCTTAGTCGGCCGCCCTGTCGTCGCCCTGACGGGCAGCCACGGCCTTCGCCACCTCTTCGCGGACGATCCGCTCCAAATTACCGTCGAGCCAATCGGCAACCATCGGGCGGACAGCCTCCAGGACCAGTTCGTCGAGCGGCCGGTCAGAGACGGTGGGGGTGGCGGCTTTGATGGCGTTGGGGCGGTTGCCAGCCTCCAGATCTGCTTTGCGCGCATCGAGTTTCGCAAGCGTGCCGCTGATCGAGTGATCGGCAGGGCTCGCGGCGGTTGGCCGTAGTGGGGGTTGCCGCTGCGCCTCCCGGCCAGCGCTCGCCGAGGCTGCACCGCTTGCCCGCTCGGTCAGCAACAACGGCTCTTCATCGGGTGCGGCGACGGCTGTCAGTTCCAACGGCTTCCCGTCTTTCGCCATATCGGTCTCGGAGCCTCCTGCAGCCAGCCGGCGGATTCTGGCGGACAGATTAGGATCGAGATCGCGCAGATTGTCCGTCATCGTGTGGGGTCCTTCTGCGGCTACTGGTCGGTCGGGCGCCACGGGCTGCCGACGTCGGTGCCGAACCAGGCGCCGCGAACCCGCTCGTAGTGCGCGCGCACGTCATAGCGCGGCACGTCCAGTTCCAATGGTTCGGCGGCCAGCAAGCCGACGGCTGAAGCGAGCGACAGGGCGGCCACAACCTCGTCGCGTCGCGCCGCCACCAGATTAACCTTGGCGTTCAGCAACTCTTGCTCCGCATTCAGCACTTCGAGCACGGTGCGGGTGCCCACCAGAGCCTCCTGCTTGACGCCGTCGAGGGCGATTTCCTGTGACTGGACCTCCGCCTCCAACGCCTGAATGCGGTTGCGGGTAGCCGAAAGCTGCTCCCACCCGGCGGTGGCGCTTTCGATGGCGGCACGGCGCGCCTCCTCGATTTGGATCAGCCGTTGCGAGGCCACCTGCTTCGCCTGGCGCACGCGCGAGCGCACGGAGCCGGACTGATACAGCGGGATCACCACCTGCGCGGTCGCCTGGGCATTGTAGGCTTTTTGGACGAACTGCGACGTATCGGCGTTACGCTGCAATTGCCCGACCAGAGAGGCGCTCGGCAACCTCTCACCGTTGATCACGTCGACATTGTGCGTGGCGGAGAGGTGGGTGAAGATCGCCTGGATTACCTCGGGATTATCGACCTGGCTGCGCTCGATGGCTTCGCGGCGCGATCTCGGCAAGTTCGGCAGCACCGCCGGTTGCACCAGTATCCCCGGCGCCATGCCGACCACCTGCTCGTAGTCGGCGCGCGAGGTCTCCAGATCGCCTTCGGCTGACCGGCGGTCGGCGATAGCCCGCGACAGCCGTGCTTCCGCCTGGCTGACATCTGTCCGTGTGACCTCGCCCACCTCGAAGCGGTCGCGTGTTGCCTGCAATTGGCGGCGCAACACCTCTTCGTTGCTGACATTCAGTTCCACCACCGCCTGGTCGCGCACTACATTCATAAAGGCGGTGCCAGCCTGCTGAAAGACGCTCTGCTCCACCACCATAAGGCCGGCACGCTCGGCCAAGACTGCGTTTTCGGCTTGAGACAGCGACGCCGCATTGCGACCGCCCCGGTATAGCGGCTGGTTCAACTCCAACTGCAATTGGGTCGGTGTGCGAACCTGTTCGGGGTTTGAGGACGGGGTCGAACGGAAATAGCCGACACCGGCAGATCCGCTGGCGGTTACCGTCGGACGCCACAGACTGAGTGCCTGGTTGACGTTTTCATCGGCGCCCCGCAACTGGGCGCGTCGTGCCTCCAAGCTGGGGTTGGTCGAATAGGCGGCGGCGAATGTTTCCAACAGCGTCTGTGCCGCGGCCAGATTCGGGATGCAGACCGCAAAACCCAAGCCTATCGCACTAACAGTCAGAAAACGGTTCAAAATTCAAACTCCCGTACCCGCTCGAATCCAGGTAATGTCGGGATATTAGCATCGAACACCGACTCGGCCGCAACACTGGTGGGGGTTTTCCACAAAATGGTCGCGACCGGAATGTCATTCGCCCCGATCATCGCAGCGACGATACGGCCGTTCGGCGCCAGTTGCGACAGGATCGCCTCCGGCACCTCGGCAATCGCCCCTTCAAAGGCAATGATGTCATAGGGCGCTTGTTTCTCCCACCCCTCCTCCAACGGCCCCTCCGCCACGATAACGTTGTCGATCTCGGCGGCGGCCAACGCCTGCTCCGCCATGGCTGCCAGTTCGTTGTCGCACTCAAGGGCGACGACGGCACTGACCAGGCGGCCCAGCACCGCCGCGCCGTAGCCGGTGCCGGCACCGACCAACAGCACAAGATCGTCCGGCGTCGGTGTTGCCATCTGGTAAAGGCGGGCTGCCACCAACGGCGCCGGCAGGTAACGACCGGGAGCCACCGGCAACGCCTCATCGACATAGGCGACCGGACGCCGGCTGGCGGGCACGAACTCCTCCCGCCGGATGGCCGCCATTGCCGCCACCAAGCGCTCGTCGGTGACTTTGCTGGTGCGCAGTTGGCTATCCACCATATTACGGCGGGCGATGGCAAAATTGGTCATAGCGGGCATCAGATCCATGATGATCGAGAGGAAGTGCCACGGCGGCGCGATCTCCAGGATCGCCCGACGCACCCGGAAGCCATTGCTAAGCGCCGACTTCCTGTCTATGGCGAATACTATAGACAGGCCGCAAACGCACCCGATTTTTTTGCAGGACCGCTGCCTTGCGGCGGCGTAACGGCGGCGGCTGTTCGGCGCCACCGAGTGAATACCAAGCCCGCTGCCCGCTGTTTCGCCGTTAGCGCCGGCTGGCGGGCGCGCCATATAGAGGAATGCCTTGACCCTTCCGGCTCTCGGCTCTATGCACCCGGGTCCGGTTGGTGGATGCTGGCGATGGCGTTCAACGACAGTGAGGCGCGATGGCAGAGTGGTGATGCAGAGGACTGCAAATCCTCGTACACCGGTTCGATTCCGGTTCGCGCCTCCACCCCTCCACCCCTCACTCGATCCAACATACGGCTCAGGCCCGGCGGTCGACGCCTTCGCGGCGCGCGGGCAGTGCATCTGGCCGTATCGCAACATCGAAACGCAGCAAAACCGGACGCTCGCCCGACAACCGCATCCGGCGGACGAGTTGTTCCAAGTGCGCGCGGGCGGAGGGACCGAGCGGCTGGTCCGAGCGCACCAACAGCCGCAATGCATCGCGGTCGAGACGCCCGACCACCGTTGCCTGGCGGTCCTCGCCAAACGCGGCCACAAGCTCGAACCGCCATGGTGTGCCGTTGTCGCTGGGTGAATCGTCGGTGTCTTCGGGGTCAGGCTCCATTTGGCGGTGCACCGTTAAGCATTGCACAGGCCCCGACGCCTGAGGCCGCCAGTCGCGGCGGCTCCAACCGGGATAGCGCGGCAGGCCGCCGAGCGCCGCCATCTCGTCTCCGCCGTCGCCGGTCTCAGTCGCCGCGGACGATTGCGGTAGCAACAGAGCCGCCTGTCCCTGCATTGCTCGCAGCCGTTCGCCCCATTGTGCCAGCCGCTGCGGCGACAAGCCTGTGGCCATACCGCGGCGCAGGGTTGCAGACAGCACCGCCGAGCGTTCGTGTGCAAATGCCAACCAGCGGTCGATGCGGTCTGTCATGGCATGGCTGCGACAGGCCCCCTATCAGAGGACCTGGTCATCCTCGCTGTCGCCGTCCGTGAGTTGGATCTCGCCGGACTTCGCAAGGACCTGCGCAACGCGGACGATCTCCTGTTGTGCGGCCTGCGCGTCTTTCATCCGAACCGGGCCGCCCTCGTCGATTTGCTCCTGCATTTGACCGGCGACGCGTTTCGACATGTTGTTGAAGAAATACTCCATGATTTCCGGCGCATTGCGCTTGGCGAGCGTCAATGCCTGCACCAGCGTTTCATGCTCACAATTCTTGATCACGTTCTGCAGATCGGCCGAGCTGACGCGTGTGCTGAAATCGGCGAAAGTGAACATCATTTTCTGAACTTTTTCAGCCGCTTCCGGGTCACTGGCCTGCAAGGCTTCCATCAACGGCCCGACCTTGTCCGTGGGCATTTGGTTGAACATGCTGCCAATCAGATCGTGCGGCCGGCCGATGCCCCGCTGCTTTTCCAGGACCGCCTGAAAATCCTGCTGAAGGGTCGTTTTCAGCTGTTTCATAATGCTGCGATCGATATTGCCGATCCGGCTCATCCGCCGCACGATCTCTTTTGCCTTTTCATCGGAAAACAGCATCAGCACCTGTGCCGCCTTGCTGGCGGTGATCCGGCTGAGGATGACAGCGACCGACTGCGGCTGCTCGTTGCTGAGGTAGGCAAACAGGTGATGCTCCGACGTGTTCGACAGCTTCTCCCAGATATCGCGGCCGGCCGGCCCGCTGATATCGCCCAGCAATTGATCGACGTAGGAGGCATCGAGAAACCGCGCCATGAACCGTCGGGTTTCGGCCGTCCCGCCGCGCATGGTGTTGGGTTCGCTGACGCTGGTTGCGAACTCCGTCAATACGTCCTCGACCGTTGCGGCGTCGACCGTACCGAGCCGGTTCATCGCCTGAGCGAAGCGGCGGTAATCGCTCTCGTCCATTCGGTCGAGCACCTGTTTGGCCCGTTCCGGCCCCAAGCTGTAGACGATGATCGCGGCCTTCTCGTCAGGATTGAGAGGCCGCCGGGTTGTCAGACTGCCTGGCATAGACGGGTTGCGTAGGTCGGAAACAGTCAGATCGCTCATAGAGCCGATTTCCCTGTGATTTCATCCGTCGGCCCCGTTGACTTCGGCCGCGGCGGCGGCTGAGACGGCGCGCCGGTCAGCACCAGTATTTCCGCCAGAAGCCGCGCCATGACCGGGCCCGCCGGGGCCAGGCCCGGCGCATCGAACCCCAGATGCTGCATCAGTTGCGCCAAACCGCGGGCATCGGCGCCAGCGATGGGCAGACCGTCCGCCCGCGCCTGTCTGGCGATGGCGGACACCATGTCGCTCAAGGTGTCGGCGGCCGGCGCCGTCGTGCGAGACCGGTGAGGTTGGCCGCGGGCGCTCATCCGCCGTAGCTCCGCACCATGGCGCCGGCAATCAATTCCCAGCCGTTGCTGACGGTAAAGAACGCCAGTTTGAACGGCAACGCGATCATCACCGGCGGCACCATGATCATGCCCATGGCCATCAGGATCGACGCAACGACGATGTCGATCACCAAAAACGGCAGGAAGACGATGAAGCCGAACTGAAACGCCCGCTCGATCTCGGTAATCATGAAGGCAGGCAGCAATGCCGAGAGCGGGATGCGGCCATCGTCGCCGATCCGCGCCTCAGCCAATTCCATCATCAGGCCGCTGTGGTTGTCCTTGACCCGCGCTTCCATAAAGACGCGAAAGGGCGCAATCGTGCGCTCCAGCGCTTGCTCCTCGGTGATATTCGCCTCCATGTAAGGCGACACGCCTTCCTGCCAGGCCTGATTGAATACCGGCTCCATCACGAACAGCGTGAGGAACAGCGCCAGGCTGACCATCATCATGTTCGGCGGCGCCTGCTGCACGCCGATAGCCTGGCGCAGGATCGACAGCACCGTAACCATGAACGGAAAAGTGGTCGCCATCATCAGGATACCGGGCGCAAGGCTGAGCACCGTGATAATGACGAACAATTGAATCAGGCGGGGCGTCAATTGTCCCTCCGCCCCCAGATCGATGTTGATCGACTGCGCCGCAGCGGCTGCGGGCACTGCCAGCACCACGGCGGCGGCCGCCAAACCCATCATCGCGTGCGCTATGGAAACGAATCGCATCGCCGCTATCGTCCGAACACGCCATCCACGATTTCCGTCATTCGCACGCCCAACCGGCCAGAGCCATCCTCCAACTCCTGCAATTCGCCGCGGGCGATGACCCGGTCGCCAATGCGGATATCGACCGGGTCATCGATGCGCCGGTCGAGCACGATGATGGCGTCGCGGCGCATATTGATGAGTTCGCCGATGGGCGGCAGCGCTTTGCCGACACAAACCACGACTTCGACCGGTACGGAGAATATGGCTCGGCGTGAGTTTGGCTCCTGCGCCTGCGAAGCAAGGGTCTCGGCGTCGGCGGCGGACTGATCGTCGTCGATCTCCTCCGCATCGACGACTTCCGCCTCGACCTCGGGACCGTCGGTATCGTCGGCGTCGCGGCCATCGGTGTCATCATGCATCGGTATGGGTCTTTCGGTTTGGCGGGGGGGCGACGCTGGCCTCGCTGCCGGGGTGATCCGGACGGCCAAGGAATGTTTCCAGCGCCTGTTCGATTGCTGCCACAGCCGCGTTCGGGGAAAAATCGGCGCCGCCGGATTGCCAGCGCAACCGTGCGGCGCCGTCGGCGATGCCTTCGTCGGCGGTCAGCATAAGGCGGGCAGGCAGAGCGGCGGTGCAAGCGCGCAACCTCTCCACCGTTGCGGGTGACGCGATCACCTCGATGGAGGGCAGCGGCACGGCAGCCGCGGCCTCGTGCAAGGCCGCGGAGAGTCGATCCATCGCCTCGCTGGCAGCCACGGCCGGCAGCGCGATGGTCAGCGCGGCGCGCAGAACGCTCTCCAGGCGATCCAGGCTCTGGTCCAGCAGCACATCGACCTCCTGACTGAGGTCGGCGGCCTGCTGAACCATGCGGTCGACAGCGGTGAGCCGGTCGGCATCGGCCGCAGCAGCGGCTTTTGCGGCGGCGGCCTGGCCGTCGGCCCGCCCGGCAGCGAAGGCGCTGCGCCGAATCGCATCGACCTCCGCCTGCCCATAGGTGGCGGTCTCTGTCAGTGCCGCCTTGGCCTCCAGCTCGAAATCTTGGAGGCGCACGGTGGAGCCGATCATGCCGCCTCCTCCTCATCGGTCTCGTGCAGCCATTTGCGGATGAGCGCGAAGGATTCGTCCGGGTGATCGTCGACGACAGTGTGCAGGCGCGCCACGTGGCTGTTGTTGGCAGGCAATGCTTCGATCGGGCCGCTATCTTCATTGGCGGCCTCGGTGAACTCGGCGTCGTCAGCTTCCTCCGCCGGGTCGTCGCCGGCGTCCGCCGCCTCGCGCTCGGGCAGGGCCAGCGGTTCGTCCGCCGGCGATTCGAACGCCCGGCCGCTGGTCAGTGGCCGAACCACGAACCACATCAGCAGCGCAACGATAGCGACGAGCCCCAATATCTCGACCAAATCGACCAGGTTTCCGGCAAATGCGCCTAACAGGCCGCTGTTCGCCGGGGTGGTCTCGTCCTGGGCGGAAATGGCGAATTGCAGGTTTTCGACGGTGACGACATCGCCGCGCTCCGCATCGAATGCGATGGCCGAGCGCACCAGCTTGCCGATGGTATCCAGATCCTCAGCCGAACGCGGCTGCCAGGCAGTCTCGCCGTTCGCATCGGTCGCCAGCGTACCATCGACCAGCACGGCAACGGAAATTCGCTTGATCGCGCCGGCCAGCTTGCGCCGCTCGCGCCGAACTTCCGACACTTCGTAGTTGACCCGTTCCTTGGTGCTGGTTTTTTGGCTGGAACCGGCCGCCCCGCCGCCTTGCCCCTGCCCCTCCGGCAAGTTGCCGCCGACACCGACCGCGCCCTCGGCGCCGCCGTCAGCCGGCTCGACTGTATTTTCCGAGGATTCGGTCGTGTCGCTATGGATAGCGACGCGGCCTTCGGGATCGAATACCCGTTCGGTGACGGACTCGGTTTCGTTGTCGGTCTCCACCGCCACGCTGACGCGCACTCGCCCAGCGCCGACATGAGCACTCAGCAGAGCCTCCAACTCGCTGCGGATGCGCGCCTCCCGCGCGATGCGGGCGTCGTCGGCGCTCATGCCGTCCTCGCCCTCGTCCGGGCCGAGCACCAGGCCGTTGAAACTGTCGATCACCGTCACCCGGCCGGGATCGAGCGCTTTAACCGCGAGCGCGACGATATGACGGACGGCGAATGCCTGCCGCCGGCTCAGCTGCGCGCCGCTGCCGGTGGTCACGACAACGGAGGCCGACGGCGCCACACGCTCGCGCGAAAAGGCGGTGCGGGTGGGCCGAGCGATATGAACGCGGGCGCTTTGCACATTGTCGAGCGCGGTGATGGTGCGAGCCAGCTCGCCCTCCTTCGCCCGCCAGTAGGTCGCGTCGAACATATCGGCGGTGACGCCGAAGCCATCCAGATTGTCGAGCAGTTCGTATCCGGCCTGGCCTTGACGCGGCAGCCCCTCCCCCGCCAGGGTCATGCGCGCCCGGTCGCGCGCCATAGCCGGCACCAGCAGAGTGGTGCCCGAGACCTCGTAGGGAATGCCCAGACTATCCAGACGCGCCGCGATTTCGCCGGCGGACTTCGCGTCGAGCCCGGAATACAGCGGTGCGAAATCAGGCCGGGTCGTGGAAATGGCAAGGAATCCGACCACCGCAATGGTTGCAGCCACGCCGAGGCCGAGCGCTACAAGGCGCCCGGCTCCAAGCTTCTGCAAATTTTCGACGAGCCGTTCCATGCTCACTCGAACCGCCTTCTGGCTAGATTGGCTACAGGTTGATCCATCAGGACCTGCTGCTTCTATAAAGCATCCACCAAGATCGTGATTTAGTTAGATTAATAACCCGTTTAGGTGCCGGCTGTATTGTCCGCCAAACACAAGAAAAGGCGGGTAGGTGTACCTTGACAGAAGTCGTTGCCGAAGGGCCTCCCAAAAAGGGCGGCGCAAAAGGGCTTATCGTGTTGCTGGCCGTCATCGTCCTGGGCGGCGGCGGCGGGTTTGCCGCTGGGATGATGGGCCTGATCCCCATCCCCTTCGTCGGCCAAAGCGATGCCGACAACCTCGACCCGCAACAGGACACCAAAAATATCAACCAAACACCGCCGACGTTTCACAGCCTGCCGGAATTCACCATCCCGCTGGGCGGTGGCGCCACGGCGCAGTTCCTGCGCACGAAACTGCACCTGGAAATCGACCCCAAGTCCGCCGAGAGCGTCCGGCAAGCGGAACCGCGGATTGTCGATACGCTGAACATTTTTTTGCGGGCGGTGGACGAGCGCGATGTCTCATCGATCCTGGCGATGGAGCGGCTGCGGGCCGAGATGCTACGCCGGGTGCGGTTGGTGACCGGCGATGAGGCGGTGAAAGCGGTGCTGATCGCGGAGTTTCTGCTGCGCTAAACCCAACAGCGACACGGGGCAGGCGACGCCACCGCCGTCCGGTGCCGGCTGCCCGATTCTAACGCCCGGGAGGTGATTATGGATGCGTTGAATATTCTGGTCGACGGCGGGTTATTGTCCGCCAGCTTGACCGCGTGCTTCTACTGCATCGTGCTGTCGCGCCGCGTCCGCCGACTGGCCAGCGCCGACCAGGGTGTCGGCAAGGGCGTCGCCGACATGGTGAAGGCGGTAGAGCGGCTCAACTCCAGCCTCAGCCAGACACGGGCAGCGGCTCGAACCGAGTCGGAAGCGCTGGAGCAGCATTTGCAGGAAGCACGCGCCATCGCCGAGCGTACTGCCGCCCTTCTGGAGGATGGCACGGACCAATTGGCGGTTCTGGATCGAAAATTAACCGATGCCCGCCAGATCATCGGCCACCTGCGGAGTGCCGTCAACGCGGCCAGAGACAGCCGCCGGCAGGCCGGCCAGACTGCGGATGCCGATACGGCGGCGGACGGGTTCGAGGCATCCCCAGATCAGGCATCTTGTCCGCGCTACTACGAAGACGAAACCGAGATATTGCTGCTGGAAGCCGTGATGCAGGGTCAAGCCGAGGCTGGTGTCGGGATGGGCGGCGCTGGGGAGGACCCGCTGCCGGATGTCATGCCGATGCGCTCGCGCCATCTCAATGGCAGCGCTGCGGCGGTGAGTGAGAGGGCGGTGAGTGACTGACACACCGACCCAGCGCCCTAACCGCCGCGCTTCCGCCAAAACCGGCACGACCGCCCCACGTATCGCACAACTGGCGCGCCGGGCCAGGCAGCGTAGCTCCAGCGCGCTCTATCTCATCGCCTGCATTTTCCTCGCCTCCGCGGTTCTGCGGGCGAACGGCCTCCGCCAAGAGATTGCCGATGCCCTCTCAAGCAGCGCCTATGCAGCCAGCGACACCAACCCCGGCGATATTGCCGCATCGGTGCCGCAAGACGCTGTGCAAGCCATGCCGGCCAACGGCAGCGATGCCGAAGCGCCGACCGGCCCCGAAGCCGCTGCAAAAACGCCGCCGCCAGTGACGGCCGGCGAGTCCGGCACGGCCTCGCCCGAAATGCTCCCGTCGGGGAAATCTATGGGCGTGAGCGGCATGAATGACGACAAGCGCTGTATCGATGGCGCGTTCCTCGCCGCAGCGCTGGAGCGCGAGCAGGAACTCTCGGCCATGGCCATGCGCCTGGATACCCGCCGGCGCGAATTGGAAGTGACGGAAAAGCGCGTCGCGGCCCAACTCGGGGAACTGGCCCGCCAACAGTCCGCGTTGGAGTCAGCGTTCGGTAAGGCGGGAGCCGTGGCGGAGGAGGAGGCGATGCAACTGGTTTCGATCTACGAGAAAATGAAACCGAAACAGGCGGCCCTGATCTTCGACCAGATGCCGCCGGAAATCGGTGCCGGCTTCGTCCGCAGGATGCGCCAAAACAGTTCTGCGCAAATCATGGCAAACATGGAGCCGCAAAACGCCTATGCGATCAGCCTGTTGCTGGCCGGTAAATCCAGCGCCGTGCGCCAAAAATGATTGGTTGCAGCGTCCTATTAAGGCTTTTGCGCCATCATCGCGCCAGCGTGACGGCCTGCCGCCGCTGCGCCGGTCTTGTTACTGGAAATTGAAACGGGGACGACAATGCTGCCGATCATCGGCGTGATGGTGGTGCTGGGAAGTGTGTTCGGCGGCTATGTAGCGGCCGGCGGCAAGCTCGATATCATCATGAAAGCCTTGCCCTTCGAGTTCCTGATCATCGGCGGCGCCGCAATTGGCGCTTACATGATCGCGAACGGCGTCACCGTCCTCAAACAAACGGGCAAGGACCTGGGCAAGGCGCTGAAGGGCGCCAAGTGGAAGAAGGCGGATTATACGGCCTTGCTCTGCTTGCTGTTCGAGTTGGTGCGCCTGAGCCGCGCCAACCCCATGGCGGTCGAATCGCATATCGAAAACCCCCACGATTCCACCATCTTCAATCGCTACCCGAATATTTTGCACGATCATCATGCCATCGGCATGATCTGCGACTATCTGCGCGCGGTCGGTATGAGTTTCGACAACCCGCATCAACTCGACGATGTCATGGGCCGCGATCTGGACAAGCATCACGAAGAGATTCTTGCGACATCCACCGCACTGCAAACAATGGCCGACGGCCTGCCGGCGTTGGGCATCGTCGCCGCGGTGATGGGTGTGATCAAGACCATGGCCTCCATCGACCAACCGCCGGAAATTCTGGGCAAAATGATCGGCGGCGCATTGGTCGGCACGTTTTTGGGTGTATTTCTGTCATACGGCGTCGTCGGCCCGCTCGCCGCCAGAATACGAGCGATCCACGAGGAAGAAGCGCGTTTCTATAACCTGATCCGCGACGTCTTTGTCGCGTATCTGAACCGGCATCAGCCAAATATTTGCATTGAGGTCGGGCGGAAGAGCGTCCCGGCGCATGTCCAGCCATCCTTCCTGGAAATCGAAGAAGCACTGGACGCCGTCAAAAGCGGCGTCGTGCCGTTGGCGGCATAACCGATGCTGGGATATCCGTTCGCACTGGCCGGCCTTTGGATCGCAGCAAGTCTGTTCTGCGCTGCGCCATCGATTGCGGCGGAGCCCGAAGACGGCCGGTCCACGCTGGTCAGGGTCAGCGCCGGCGATGTCGGCGCAAGCTCGCGCGTCGCGTTCAACTTCACGCCCACCGGCGGTTTCAGGGTGGAGCAATCCGACCGCCAGATAACGGTGCTGTTCCCGGGCGCCAACATCAGGTTTGCGTTCGACGAGGTCTATCCGCGCCGCCGGGCCAGCCGCATCACCTTCGCCGGACCGGAAGACCGGCCGAATGGCGCGGCCTTCGCTTTGCGCTTCACCTGCGATTGCGCCGCCTCCATCGCACTCGACGCCAATCAGCGGGTGCTGGTGGAAGTTCGGGACAAAGAGGCCGTCAAACCAGCCGAGGCCACGTCCTCCGCCACCCCGGCACGGGCAGCCGCAAACGCAGCACCGCAACCGCCGCCCGCGTCACTGGCCGGCCCGGCGGCACAAATAGCGGCTATCGCGGGCCCCTTTCCGCGGCCACGCCCAGCCGGCCGTCGGCCCGACGATGGCTCGGCAATCGCCGGGCAAAGCGGGGGCGACGGCGCCCCCTCGAATGCCCCGCGGCCCGGTCCGGCAACGGGCGACGAGACTGCCGCGGCGACCGCCCGCTTCACTCCGCCCGCCGACGGAACCCTGGCAGCCGACGAGATCAGCAAGCTGCGGCAATCGCTGGAATGGGCGGCGCGCCACGGCTTCATGAAGCGGCCGGGCGAGGCCGATGCCGAACAGCCCGCCACGGACGGCGACAAGCCGCCTGCCAACATCACGAATGTGCAGGTCGCGCCGCAACCCAAACCGCAACCCGCAGCCGATCCGCCGCCCAGCCGTGCCGACAGCCCTGTCGCAGCAGACGCCGCCATGGCATCGCCCCTGTTACCGAT
Source organism: uncultured Alphaproteobacteria bacterium (assembly GCA_963974445.1). GTDB lineage: Bacteria > Pseudomonadota > Alphaproteobacteria > Bin95 > Bin95 > JACKII01. Next base: position 25,442 of record CAXBDI010000001.1, on the reverse strand, counting down.
CGACACAACGGCATGGGTTTGCGAGGGCCAGATACAGCCGCCGCTGATCGACTGGAATGCGATCGACCGGCGCGGTGACAACTTCTCCCGGGCCATCGGCGCCCAGCGCGCGGCGCTCATCGGGTTGGAGCGTGTCGCGGCCGTCAGCCAGATGGCGATGTTTTACCTCTCGCACGGACTGACGCAGGAGGCGCTGGCCTATCTATCCGCCGGCAACACGCCATCGCCGGCGCTCGTCGATGCCGTTCTCATTCTGCTGGGCCGCGGTCAGGAGGCGGGCGATGCGCTGCTGCGCGAAGATCCCTGCCGCCGCGATATCGCAGTCTGGCGGGCGGCGTTGCTGAACGCACACGGCTTCGGCGGGCTGGCAGCGCGGGCGGCCAAGGAGGCGGTCCTTCCGCTCGCCCAGTTCGCGCAGCATCCCCGAACCGTCCTGGCCCTGCAATTGGCGGAGATGGCGTTGTATCAGGCCGACGCAGACCTTGCGAGCCAGTTTCTGGATGCGCCGGACCCAGCCCCCGCCCAGGCGGTCGCTGACAGGATCGCCTTACTGCAAGGCCGGCTGGCGCTGCTGCTCGGGCAGAAGGACCGGGCGAATTGGTATCTGTCGCAAGCGATCGAAGGTGCGCCGGAAAATCGGCGGCTGGCGCGGCTGGCACTAATCGAGGACGCCTTGGCCAAGGGCGAGCCACCGCCAGACTGGGCGAAGGACGCCGTCCGCGGCGCTTTGTTCGACTACCGCGGCGACTCACGCCTGTTGCCGGTCGCGTTGCTGGCGGCCGATCTGCACGCGGCCAGCGGCGATGTCGCCACCGCACTCGAAGAGCTGCGCGGCGCAGCGCAGCGGCTGCCGGAGTCGGTCAGCCGTGCCCCGGTCGACGCCAAGACCCGGGCGCTTCTAAAGAAGGCGTTGCTGAAGCCCGGCGCCGTCGATGACGCCACGGCGCTGCAACTCTACACCGACTATCGTCACCAATTGGCCGAAGACCGCGACAGCCAGGCCATTCTCAAGCATATGGCGTCGCGCATGCTGGCGGCCGGGCTGCCTTCCGTGACCGAGCGCATCGTCGCGTCGATGGCGGCAAAACCCGAGGCGGATCCCCGGTTGCAGACGATGCTGGCCGAAGCCCGCCTGCGCGCCGGCTATCCTGCGGAAGCGCTGGCGACGTTGGACAAAGCCGAGGCCGGCGATCAGCCAACCGCCGATCTGCGCCGTCGGGCACTGGCGCAGTTGGGCCGCTATGCCGACGCCGCCGCAGTTGCAATGGACAAGCCGGAAAATCCAGGGCGAGCGGCTGAAATAGCCGCCGGACTGCTGTGGGCCAACGGCGACTGGAGCCGCACCGCGGCGGCCTATCGGACCGCGCTGGCCACTATCGACAGCCAAGACCTGAAGCCCGGCGACGGCGATGTCGCGCTGCGGGCGCTGGCAGCCGGTTACATGGCGGGCGGCACCGAACCATTGGGTAACCAGGCCGGACGGGCCATGCAGATCGCCGCCGCGGCCGGTTTCGGCGATGCCGCAGCGGCTCTGAATGCGCCGCCTCTTCCGGACAATTTAACCCTTCCCGATGTCATATCGGCGGTGCTGACCCGCAGCCAGCAGGTCAGCCAGTTGTTTCCAGCCCCTTCGCCCGGATCGTGAGGCCGTAATGGAAAATTCCGTCTATGTCACCATCGCCCGCCAGACCGCTTTGCAACGCCAGATGGACGTGGTCGCCAATAATATCGCCAACTCCAGCACCACGGGCTTCAAGCGCGAAGGCACGCTGTTCGCGGAGGTGATCGAGCGACTGCCGGAATCCGGCCAAAAGCTCTCGATGAGTTCGGACCCGGCGACCTTTACCGACATGAGCGAGGGCAGCATCGCGGAAACAGGCGATCCCTTGAACGTCGCTATTCTGGGGCGGGGCCTGATCGCGGTCGATCGCGATGGCGAGACAGTCTACACCCGCGACGGCCGCTTCGCAGTCAACCCCGCCGGCGAGCTTGCGCTGCTGACCGGCGAACGGGTGCTGGATGCGGGCGGCGCGCCCGTGCAAATACCGCAGAACGCCACCCGGATCGCCATCGCCGCCGATGGAACGCTCTCCGCCGACGGCCGTACCATTGGCCAGTTGGGGTTGTTCGACACGCAGGCGGCGCGGCTGGAGCGTATCGGCAATGGCCTGTTCCGCACCGACGAGCCGCTGCCCGCCGTTCAACCGCCGCTGATCGCTATTCAACGGCCGCGGTTCGCGCAAGGCTTTCTCGAAACGTCCAACGTCAATCCGGTGGTTGAACTGGTTCGGATGATCGAGATCCAGCGGGCCTACGAACTGGGGCAGAACGTTTTGCAGGCGGAACACGACCGTATCACCAGCGTCACCGACATCGTCGGCAACACCGCTTAGACCATCCCACCATCATCCATCGCAAGAAGGAGGCTCGAACGCCATGCGCGCACTTGAAATCGCCGCTACCGGCATGCTGGCCCAGCAAACCCGGGTCGAGGTTATCGCCAACAATATCGCCAACGTCGGCACCACCGGCTACAGCATGCGCCGGGCCGAGTTCGCCGACCTGCTGTACCAGCAGGCGCAGCGGGCCGGCGACGTCTCGTCGGACACCGGAACCGTTGTGCCCGCCGGCATTCAACTGGGCCTCGGCACGCGGACGTCGGCGGTCTCGATGCAATCGGCCCAAGGCACGCTGCGCCAGACCAACGGCGAGTTCGACATCGCGCTGGAGGGCCGCGGCTGGTTCGAGGTGGAACTGCCCTCCGGCGACAGCGCCTACACCCGCGACGGCAGCCTGAAATTATCGGCAGACGGTCTGATCGTCACGTCCGAGGGCTATCCCCTGGTGCCGCAGATCACCGTGCCGGTCGACGCCCGCAGCATCAGTATCAATGCGGACGGTCAGGTCTTTGCGAATTTCGACAACAATCAGGTGCCGCAGGAACTGGGCAAGATCACGCTGGCGACCTTCATCAACGAAAAGGGGCTGGAGGCGCGGGGCAGCAACCTGTTCACCGCCACGCTGGCCAGCGGCAACGCACAGGTCGGCGATGCCGGCACCGAGGGCCGCGGCTCCATGCGCCAAGGCTATCTGGAGCAATCGTCGGTGGATATCGTGGCAGAAATCACCCAGCTCATCGAAGCCCAGCGGGCCTATGAAATGAACTCCAAGGTGATTACTGCATCCGACCAGATGCTGGCCGCGGCCAACCAGGTCCGATAGCCGTGCGCCGAGGATTCCGCATGCTGCCCGCCATCGCCATTGCCTGCATCGGGTTGGCAGGCGGGGCGGCTGTGGCGGCGGAACCGGCTAAGCCAGCCGGACCGCAGGTCGTGACGCCGACCCGCACCATTCCGGTCGGCACGGTGATCGCCGCCGGCGATGTCGCCCTGAAGCCGGTGCCACTACGGCCCGCCGCCGACGTCCTGCAATCGCTCGCAGCGGTGGTCGGCAAGGAGGCGCAGCGCAGCCTGTATCCGGACCGCCCCATCCGCCAGTTGGAGATCGGCCCCATCACCCTGGTCGAACGTAATGCCCGCGTCATCCTGCGGTTCCGCCAGGGCGCTATTGTACTCACCACGGTCGGCCGGGCGTTGGAGCAAGGCGGCATGGGCCAGATCATCCGGGTGATGAACCTGGATTCCCGCCGCACGATCTATGGCCGCATCGCCGGCCCGGAGACCGTCGATGTCGGTTCGTAACGCGCTCTCCGTCTTGGTTGCGCTCGGCCTGGGCGCCTGCAGCAACCTGGACCATCTGGGTAAAGAGCCGACGATGTCGCCTGCCGGCGAGTCGCGCACGCGCATCGCTGCGCCGGCGGCGGCGGCAATGAACGTCCCGCCAAAGCCTATCGACCGGCCGGCGACCACGGCGTCGCTCTGGCAATCGGGGCCGCGCTCGCTGTTCGGCGACCGCCGCGCCCGGACCGTCGGCGATATCCTCACGGTGACGGTCGAAATCAATGACAAGGCGCAAATCGACAATAGCACCAACCGCAGCCGCACTGCTAACGAAAGCCTGGGCGTGCCAAATCTACTTGGGTTCGAGCAGCAAATTCAGCGCATTTTGCCGAACGCCGCCGACGTCTCGACCCTGGTCGCGGCCAACAGCAACTCCGCAAGCGGCGGTACCGGCTCGGTGAGCCGCGAGGAGACCATCGAATTAAAGGTCGCCGCCACGGTGACCGACGTGCTGCCGAACGGCAATCTGGTGATCTATGCCAGCCAGGAGGTGCGGGTGAACTTCGAACTGCGCGACCTGCAGGTATCCGGCGTCGTCCGCCCGGAGGATATCTCGCGGCAAAACACGATCAGCTATGAGAAAATTGCGGAGGCGCGGGTGGTCTATGGCGGCCGTGGCCAGATCACCGACCTGCAACAGCCGCGCTACGGCCAGCAAGTGCTGGACCGCGTATTGCCGTTTTAGGCAGATGAGTTGGAAGGCATGCCTATGAAACCCTTAGTGATCGCGATTGCCGGAATTCTGGCACTTGGTGGCGGCGCCGTCGCGGGCGTCCTGCTAGGCAAGGGCGGCGACCATCAGGGCGAGGCCGATGCCCTGATGAAATCCGCGCGCCCATCGACGCCGACGACGTTCGAATACTTCAAATTCAATTCGCAATTCGTCATTCCGGTGCAGTCGAATGGACAAGTTAGCGGCCTGATCGTTGCCAATTTGCAGTTGGAGCTTGCCGACGGAACGACCGAACAGGCGTTCAGGCGCGAGCCTCGCGTCCGCGACGCCTTCCTGAAAATCCTGTTCAATATGGCTGCCGAAGGGGCGTTTTCGCAGGACATATTCGCGCCGGATACGCAAACGGAATTGCGCGGACGCCTGCTTAACGCCGCCAGGGAGATCATCGGCGATTCGGTCAACGCCGTGCTGATCAGCGATTTCCTAAAGCAGGACCGCTAAGCCTCAGGTGGCGGCCATCATCCACCGGCCTCACCGGCCCTGACAGCCCGAACCTCATCGGCGCGGACGACACTGCCGTTGGCGAGCGTCAGCAACGCGCCAGCCGGGTCGAGCACAATTTCAGTGACGGTGCTCTGTGTGGTCGCCGGCGCCTGGGCAATCAGGTCTTCATCCTTGTAGTGAAGGATTTCGATCGCGTGGACGCCGGAGGTAACCGCCGAGCCGTCCTTTGATTTCCCGTCCCAGATTGCAGTTTGGCGCTCGCTGCCCAGGGTCAACGGGATATCCCTGATCAAACCGCCATTCGCGTCGCGGACCTGCGCGACGGCCCGAGTTGCGTCCGCGACCGGCTCATAGGCGAACTCCAGCGGTTGCCCGGTCGCGCGCACCTGGCCGGTTTGCGATTCCACTGCCTTGCCGATCAGGTTCGTGGCGCTGTAGTTGGCGAGGCCGACGGTGGCGGCGATCAACTGATCGAGTTTCTCGTTCGACTTGATTGACTGCTCCACCGACGAGAAAGTCGCCAACTGGGCGACGAATTCCGTCGGATCGGCGGGATTGAGAGGGTCTTGATTCCGCAATTGCTCGGTCATCAGCCGCAGGAATTTGTCGAAATCCTCGCCGGCGTTCTGTTTGACCAGGGTGTCGGCCTGGGTGCGAAGTGTAGCGTTGGCCGAGGATGCGGCTGTGGTTTCCATGAGGTAGTGCTCCGTCTGGATCGAAGGTTATAGCCGGATATCGAGCGCACCGAGCGGCCCGCCGCCCGGCCGATACTGCGGTTGCGCCACCGCCGTTTTGGCATCGCCCGGCGTGTATTTGTCGCCTTCCGCCGCCTCGCCGCCGCCATCGCGGGCTGTGCCGGTCCAGGCGCCCGACGCACCGGTACGATGCCGGGCAGTGTCACCATTCGAGCCGAATTGCAGGCCGCCATCGCGCAGGTCGAGGCCGGCATGACGCAATGCCCGCTCAAAGCCATCGGCCTCCCGTTGCAGCAAATACAGAGTTTCTGGGCGATCGGCGTTGACATCCACTTGGATCTGCCCATTGGCGAAGTGAATGCGGATCGTCAGATATCCCAGTTCCGGCGGCCTTAGCCTGAGCGTCAGGTCAGTAGCGCCATCGAGAGCGGCCCTGGCAATCGACAGCGGGACATCGCGAACGCTTTGCGGACCGGCCACCGTCGCAGAGCGGCTGCTGTCTCTAGCCTCGGGAAGAGGCCGCCCGCCTTCCAGGACGTCGGCGGGCAGACCACCATCGGTGACGCGCGGAACCGGACCTGGCGTTAAGGTCAACACTGACGGATCGCCCGTGAAGGCCGATACTGGGGCCTGCACGGCCGGCGATGGCGTCGATTGCGGCGTGGGTGTCGGCACTTCAAATCGGATTGAGTTGAGCTCCGGTAGCCTGCCGGCGGTCCGGTCCGGCTTTGCCGTGCGGTTTGGCTCAACGACGTTGACGGCAAGGCCGGCGAGAACCGCCTGGCCCACATGCGACCGCTCGACCGGGCGCGTAAAGATGGGCGCAGGCGCTTGCGGCGCAAGGGTCGCCGAGGCCGGATCTGGGCGGACCGACGCCGACACGGGCCGGGCGGCGTCCGGCTCAAGCGGTAGGGCCAGCGGCGGCAATGCCGCATTGATCGATTGCCCATTACCTTGACCAGGCTGACGTGGCGGCGGCTCAGTTCGCACCGGTACGCCCAGCGGCTTCGCGGCAGTCTCCTGGACGACTTCAGCATTGCCGGGCAAAGGCGACACCGTCCTCAGCCCGACCGAAGGCTCGGATGTTTGTGGTTGGCGAGGCGGCTCGGTCGCGGTATCTGCGGACGCAGGAGGCGTGCTTGCGTTGACGGCGGCAGCGTTTTGCGCCGATACGGAGCTGGCCCGCTCAGAGTGGTCAGATACTGGAGATATGGAATTTGAAGGCTCAGTGCCATCGCTGGCGAGCGCCGGGTCGATGGGCATTGTTTCCGGTTGCCCGTTCTGGCGTGCCAGAGGCTCCGGTTGCGGTGGCTGATCGGGCAGTGGTGGGGCGGCTGGCGCCTCAACCCGCCGCCCTACAGGCTCAGCACCCTGCGCAGAGCCCGCCCCGAGGACAGGAACCCCGAGGACAGGAACATCGGCCCCGGCCAGCGGCACCTGCACATTTGGCGGCGTGCGGCTGTCGCCACCAACCGCTGGCAAGCCGACCTCACTGTCGGAGTCTTCAAGGTCCGGGTTCTCGACGGCGATGTCATTGGCTGGCGGCTGCACCGGTGCGGTGCCCGGCGGCTCGTTCTTCAGGGTATCGGTAAGGGGCGCATCGGGTTTAGCCGAAGGCGGCACGGGCCGGCGGCCATCCTCCGCCTCGCCATCGGCCAGCAATTGACCGAACCTCGAGGCCGGATTGGCGCTGACGCCCTTCGCCGGCGCGGGCGCGCCGGCGGGGACAGCGGATTTGGCAGGCGCAATCGATGGTATTTCTGTGGCCAAGAGGAAAAGTCTTCCTGCTATACGGCATAGCAAACGTACAGGTTACGCGACTGCCCATCTTAGACGGCAATTATTGAATAAATCATGAGCGCCCATTGCCGATACAGAAGTCTCAACCGGGGCGCCTCTAGGAAACGTTAACTCCATCCTAAAGAAAGTCATGGTTAGGATCGGAATCTATACCGCCTCTGACACAAAAGGCTTGCGCAATGGCGATTGGACTGAGTCCGCATCAACCGCACCCGCTTCCCACCTCAGGCGCCGCGGCGAAGACTGGGAGCGCGGTTGGCGCCGATGACCGCGCCGGCATCCGCCGGGCGGCACAGGCGTTCGAGGCGATGTTCGTCGCGGAGATGCTGCAGCAGGCGGGGCTTGGGAAAGTGCCGGACGGGTTTGGCGGCGGCGAAGGGGAATCGGCGTTCTCCTCGTTCCTGTCGCGCGCCTATGCCGAAAAAATCGCCGAAACCGGCAGCCTCGGCCTCGCCGAAGCAATCGTACGCGCCGCCGCCGGGGAGAACCCGCATGGCTAGCCTGAACGACCTGCTGCGCCTGCTGGCCGAAACGGAATCGCGGCTGACGCGCGAGACGGAAGCGATCCTCGCCGGCGAGGCCGATGGCACTGTCGATCCCGACCGCAAATCCGCCGTGATCGATCGCCTGTTGGCCGCCACGCCGGCCGCCGGTCACCTGGCCCACGCGGCCAGCGCGGACGACCGCCAGCAACTGCGCGATGGCTTCGAGCGCATGCTTGACGCCGCCGCGCGGAACGAGATGGTGTTGCGTGGTGCGCTACGCGGCGCCCGCCTGATCTCCAGCGCCATTCGTGAGGTCTCGGAAACCTATCCGGGGGCCCAGCAATCCGGCGATACCGGCAAGCCGAAGGCAATCGATGCCGGCGAAGGTCACTACAACCGGCTTGCCTGAATATCTTGCAGAAAACATCTGCAATTCCCGATAGCCGTTTTCATCTGTTATTAGGCCGCCACCTGTACTGTCCTGCAAATCCGATCCGCTTACCGCCCGATAGCCGGGCCTTTGGCGGCTCTGAGATGTCCGCGCCAGAAGGCGCACGCGGCAGCAGGGTTTGTCTTTGCTGCTGACGTGCAAAGGCCCCTGATGTGAGGCGACACCTCACCCCACCCTTTGCTTGCCGCCGACGTAAGAACAACGTCGGCAATCCCCGGAAGGGGCGAATGCCCCTTGCAACCTTCCGAAGGGGCGAACGCCCCCTCGCAACCTTCCGAAGGGGCGAACGCTCCTGACCCGCAAAGGAAACACGAAAATGGCTAGCGTATTGACTAACACTGCTGCAACGACTGCCCTGCAGACGTTGCGCAGCATCAACAAAAACCTGGGCCAGGTCCAGGATCAGATCTCCACCGGTAAGAAAGTCGCGACGGCCAAGGACGACGCCGCGGTGTTCTCCATCACCACGATCATGAAGTCCGACGTTTCGGGCTTCCGCGCCATCAGCGAGACCCTGGCGCTCGGCTCCTCCACGGTCGCCGTGGCCCGCAGCGCGACCGAGGCCATATCCGATCTGCTGGTCGACATCAAAGGCCGGATCGTCAAGTCACAGGAAGACAACGTCGATCGTTCTGTCATTCAGGACGACATCGCGCAACTCCGCAACCAAATCGTCTCCATCGTCAACGCAGCCCAGTTCAACGGTCTGAACCTGATCAAGGGCGGCGGCGAGGTCGATGTCCTGGCGTCACTCGACCGCGCCGCGGATGGTTCGGTCACCGCCAACAAAATTTCAGTCGCCAAACAGGACCTGCAGACATCGGTTCAGGCGCTGGGCACCGGCGCCGATCCCGCCATCACCGCTGTCGGCGGCACAGGCGTCGCGGCGGCTGGCGGCACGCAGACTATCACCCTCGACGGCAGCGTTTCCGCGGTCGATGAAGGCGACGGGTTCCAGGTCGGCTTTACCTACAACGCTACAGCGTATTCCGTGGCCTACGTCGCCCGCGATGGCGACACGATCAATACCGTCGCCACACAGTTGCAGACGCAACTCGATGGCCTCGGCATCACCGATTTCGCGTTCACGCTGGCGCCTGCCGCTGACGTGACAACCGATTCGGCCGTCATTACCTTCACCAACAACAATGCCACCAACGCCGTTACCTTGCTGGCCGAAACCGGCACATCCGGCGGCACGGCCGGCGGCGGTCTGGGTGGGCTCAGTTCGATCGACGTTTCGACCGAGGCTGGTGCCAATACGGCGCTAACCGATATCGAGGGGCTGATCAACACCGCCGTCGATGCAGCCGCCGTGTTCGGCCAGGGCGAGAGCCGTCTGGAAATCCAGAACGACTTCGTCACCTCGCTGATCGCCAACCTGAACAACGGTATCGGCGCGCTGGTCGATGCCGACCTTCAGGAAGCGTCGGCTCGGCTGCAGTCGCTGCAGGTGCAGCAGCAGTTGGGCATCCAGTCGTTCTCCATCGCCAACCAGGCGCCGCAGAACATCCTGGCGCTGTTCCGCTAGGCGAACGTTGGTTGGGCGGGCAGGCCATAGCTTCGGCCCGCCCGCCCGCCACTCCATTTCTGCCCCTCCAGGGCCAGTAGGCCCGCTTGTCACCCCCACGAATGTCTGAGGGCTCCGAAACGATGGATGCTTCCGCCCAAGCAATAGCCGCTTACGGTCAAGCGCAAAAAGGCGCGACGACCGAGCGAGGGATTGAATACCAGGTCTTCGCCCGCACATCCGCCGCACTTTCGGCCGCCGAGCGCAAAGGCAAAGCCGGATTCAACGATCTGGTGCAGGCACTGCACGACAACCGCCGCCTCTGGGATGCGATCACCGGCGACGTCGTCAACGACGACAACGCACTATCGCCCGAATTGCGCGCCGGGCTGCTGTCCCTGGCGGCGTTCGTGCGCCAGCACGCCGCCAAAGTGCTGCGCGGCCATGCCAGCGTTCAGCCGATTGTCGATGTCAACCGCGCCGTTATGGACGGTTTGCGTGGCATCCAGCCGCATCCGACCGAGGTGCCGCCAGGAAACACCCTGCCATGACCGGTCTGCGACTGAAATTGGGCCCTAACGAGCAAGTTTTGATCAATGGCGCCGTCGTTCAGAACGGGCAGAGCAAGATCGAGCTGCGGATCAAAACCCCCAACACCAAAATCCTGCGCCTGCGCGATGCGATCCATCCGCAGGAGGTGAATACGCCGACCAAGCAGGTCTGCTACATTGCGCAACTGGCCGTCGCCGGTGAAGTGACCGACGAAGACGCCCTGCGCGAATTCGGCCAAGGGGTGCGGGCCTTGCAGCAGGTGTTCACCAACCGAGACGGCCGCCAATTGACGGAGGAGGCGCTATCGGCCGCGACGGCAGGCAATTTCTACCGCGCGCTGCAATGCATGCGCAAGCTTTTGCCATACGAAGATTTGCTGCTGCGCCAGCCGGCGTCCGGCGCGAAGGCTGCCGCGCGCGAACCCCAACCGGCGCAGCCGACATGATAGTCTCTGTACCGTTCGGTGGCGTGCAGGGCTTTTCGTTCCTGCAACGCCGTATGGAGGACAACCTCAATCTGATTGCCACCTCGCCGCAAGTGATGCGCGACTTGCAATATTTTCGCGATAACATCAGCAAGGCGACCTCACCCGAGGCATTGCTGAAAGACTATCGCCTGACCAAGGTCGTGCTCACCGCCTATGGCCTGCAAAGCGAGATCGGCAAGACCGCCCTGCTACAGCGCATCATAGAGCAAGGCACCGACGACCCCGCGTCGTTCGCCAATCGGCTGCGCAATCCGCAGTTTCAAGCGCTGGCGAAGGGGGTGGGTTTCGGCAATATCGGCGGCAGCCGTATCGTTCTTACCAAGTTCAAAAGCGAGATCGAAGCGGCATTCCTGCGACAAACGCTGGAGGAAGCCGTCGGCGCCTCCGACAACACGCTACGTCTTGCGCTCAATTTCGAACGGCGAATCGGCGGGGTCGCCTCCGGCGGTGCGGTCGAGAATGCAGGCTGGTTCCAGGTGATGGGCGAACTGCCGCTGCGCCGGGTGGTGGAAGGAGCCTACGGATTGCCTGATTCCTTCGCGCTGTTGGATATCGACCGGCAGCGCGATATCCTGCGCGAACGGACGCGCACCCTGTTCGGCGGAACCGGCTCCCCGGCGGCGTTCGCGGACCCTGACAACACTGAAACACTGATCCGCCGCTTCCTGGCGTTGTCTCAAAGCAGCGGCGGCACAGCGGTCGATGCCGGTGCGGCGGGCGGCGCATTGGCGCTGCTGACCAACATAGCCAACGGCGGAACCGGCCAAGTGTCCGCCGCCAGCCTGTTGTTGGCGCAGATTTAGCGCCGGGCTTCGACGGCCTTGGCGATGGCGCCCAGCATGTCTTCGATGCCTTTGGTGGCGAACTCGTCCTTCAGCTTGCCTTCAGAGTCGAAGGCATTGCCAGCACTGCTGATCATCACCTCCGGCCTGTTCAACACCTGACCGTTCAGGAACACAAACACCTGCCGCAGGTGGTACTGTGCCCGTGCGGTGCCGAACCGGCCGGCGCTCGCGCCGATGATGCCGACGAGCTTGCCGTCGAACGGCTGCGATGGCGGCCGCGATGCCCAGTCGATGGCGTTTTTCATCACGCCGCTGATCGAGTAGTTGTACTCCGGCGTCGCGATCAGCAGAGCGTCGGCCGCGCGGATTTTCTCGCGGAGCGCCTCCACGGCAGCGGGGAAGCCCTGCTGGTAAACCTCTTCATTGTAGAGCGGCACGCCGCTAATGTCGGCGATCTCAATGGTCATGCCCTCCGGCGCCAGCGATTGCGCAGCCCGCAAGGCAGCGGTGTTGAACGAGGCAGCGCGCAAGCTGCCGGATAGTCCCAAGACTGAAATGCTCATCGGTTGTTCCCTATATTCAGGTTTTTGTCGGTGAAGATGTTAAGCGCAGGACGCGCCACCTTATATCGAGCCTCCAATTCACCAGGCAACCGGCACGCCACGCAAAAGCGTCCTGCATCGCGCCTTGCGATTGGCAGCGAAGGCTTCGACAATGCGCACCTTCACCCCACAGCAAGTGAGCCCGAGCCAATGACAATGACCCTGCGCCAACGTTTAGCAAGCGGCGAGTTCATCGTCGCCCCCGGTGTGTTCGACATGATCTCTGCGCTCTCCGCCGACCGCATGGGTTTTCCCGCGTTGTATATGACCGGCTACGGCACCGTCGCGTCCTATCTGGGCGTTCCCGATGCCGGCCTCGCCAGCTACCGCGACCTCGTCGGGCGGGTGGAAACGATTGCCCGTGGGACCAAGACGCCGCTCATCGCCGATGCCGACACGGGGTTCGGCGGGCTGTTGAATGTCGATCACACGGTTAAAGGCTATGAGCGCGCCGGCGCCGCCGCCATTCAGATCGAGGATCAGGAGTTCCCGAAACGCTGCGGCCACACCCCCGGCAGGCGGGTCGTGCCGGTGGACGACATGGTGCGCAAGATCAGGGTAGCGGTGGATGCGCGCGATTCCGCGGACTTTCTGATCGTCGCCCGCACCGACGCCCGCACCGACCATGGCCTGGATGAGGCGATGCGCCGCGGCGAGGCTTATGCGGAGGCTGGCGCCGATATCCTGTTCATCGAGTCGCCGGAAAGCGAGGAGGAGATGGCCAAGATCGGTGAGCGCTTCCGCGGCGTACCCTTACTGGCCAACATTGTTGAAGGCGGCCGCACCCCGGTGTTGCCGCGCGACCGGCTGCAGGCGCTGGGCTATTCGATCTCGATCCACCCCGGCAGCGCGTTCATGGCGAGCGCCGCAGCGTGCGCCGGCGTTTACCAAACCTTAAAAAAAACCGGCGCAACTATTGGTAGTGATACACCGATGCTACCATTCGCCGAAATGAACGATCTCGTCGGGTTCCCCGCGGTTTGGGCGTTCGAGCAGCGTCACCCAGAACTTTAGCCCCGTAGTGGTCCTGAGGCGCATCGCAGACGGCCTATCGAAGCTTCAGCGGCTAGCCGAAAAGTCTGGATATACGCTGCGGGACGCATACCGACGCTGCGTCGTCTAGCGTCGGATTCCTGCCGCTCAACGACGCCAGGGCGCACCGCTAATTCGATGAATTTGGGCGAGAGCCTCGACAAGTTTTACACACGTCGGTTGCACAAGCCTTTTATCCGCGCTGCGTCGCCAAGCGTCTTCCACAGAAACATTGCCGTCACAAAAAACTCATTTTATTTCAGACAGTTAGCGTGAATTGCCTACAATTTAGGCAATATGGTTAAAGCCAAAGGTTTCTGCGGGTTTAGGCTTGTTCACAGGCGGTTGTCGACAGGCTTATCCACAGGCTCCGTGGATTTCCCGCTCGTCCGAATTCTGCCCTCTTTTGACCCGACCGAGGGCGCCTGTCCAGGCCGGAACGGATGCCTTAATCATTTGTTCGTCCGGGCGGATCAGTATCGTCTAGCGAATAGCCGGCAGAGCGGACGGTGCGGATTAGATCGGCGCCACCACCCGCATTTAACGCCTTGCGAAGCCTTCGGATATGCACGTCGACGGTGCGGGATTCGACGTAAACATTATGCCCCCAGACTGCATCTAAAAGTTGTTCTCGCGAATAAACACGGCCCGGGTGCTCCATCAAATGGCGTAACAACCGGAACTCTGTCGGGCCAAGGTGCAGGTTGCGCCCTGCACGTTGTACGCGATGGGACAGCAGGTCCATCTCGACATCGGCAAACGCCAACTGCTCCGCATCGGTCTCCGGATGCGCCCGGCGGATCACCGCTCTCACCCGTGCCACGACCTCGCCGGGGGAGAACGGCTTGACGACATAATCGTCGGCGCCACTTTCCAAACCGCGCACCCGGTCCACCTCCTCGCCGCGCGCCGTCAGCATGATAACCGGCAGAGATCGCGTTTCGCGGCGCCGCCGCAGTTGGCGGCATATCTCCAGACCGGACATCCCGGGCAGCATCCAATCCAGCAACACCAGGTCGGGCAGCCGTTCGGCAACAGCCAGCATCGCCTCGTCGCCGTCCATTGCGACCCCGACGTCGAAATCCGCGGCTTCCAGATTGTATCGCAGCATCTCGACAATCGGGCGGTCGTCTTCCACGATCAGAATGAATGGCTTCATCGCTCTCCGGCTCCGCAGTCAACCAATAAGGGAGCACCCGCCGTCGATTGGCGGCACCCCATGCTCACCATCATGGGTCGAGCCGCAAACCGGTCTCGCCTTCCTCGGCCGCGTGACGGTCGCCCAGGCGCTCGCCGCGCACCTGGAATACCAGATTCTCGGCGATATTGGTGGTGTGGTCGCCGATGCGCTCCAGGTTCTTGGCGATGAACACCAGGTGGGTGCATGGCGAGATGGTTCGCGGGTCGTCGACCATGCAATTGATCAACTCGCTGAAAAGATCGGTGTGGGCATCGTCAACGGCCTCGTCGCGCAGGCGAATTTGCTCCGCCACATCCGCGTCGCCAGCGACGTAGGCATCCAGCACGTCATGCAGCATCGCCTCCACCATGCGGCTGAGGTTGACGATACCGGCCATCGGCACGGTCACCGGCGTGCGGTTCAACACCAGGCTGCGCTTGGCGATGTTTTTGGCATAATCGCCGATCCGCTCCAGATCGCTGGCGGTTTTGAGACTGGCGACGATGGTGCGCAGGTCGGTCGCCATCGGCTGGCGCAACGCCAGCAGCCGCACGACAAAGGCGGAAATCTGCGCCTCCAGCGCGTCGATTTTCCGGTCGCCCTCTACGACCCGCAGCGCCTGGGCGCTATCGCGCCGGCGCAGCCCCTGCACCGCCTCCGCAATCGCCGCTTCGGAGTAGCCGCCCATCTCGGCGATCATTGACGCCAGTTGCGCCATCTCCGCCGTGTAGGCTTTGACGATGTGAGATTCATGTGTCATGGCAACGTCCTTCTATGCCAGAGCCAACCGCCCAGCCTAATGGGTTGCGGCGGCAACAGGCTAGGCCTCAACCGAAGCGGCCGGTGATGTAGCCGTGGGTGCGCTCGTCCGTCGGGTTGGTGAACATCTTTTCGGTCTGATCGACCTCGACCAGTTTCCCAAGATGGAAAAAGGCGGTTTGCTGCGAGACGCGCGCCGCCTGTTGCATCGAATGGGTCACGATGACGATGGTGAACTTCTCGCGCAGTTCATCGATCAGCTCTTCCACCTTGGCGCTGGCAATCGGGTCGAGCGCGGAACAGGGCTCGTCCATCAGCACAACGTCTGGCGTGACCGCGATGGCGCGGGCAATGCAAAGCCGCTGCTGCTGCCCGCCGGAGAGGCCGGTGCCGGGTTGATTCAGCCGGTCCTTGACCTCTTCCCACAGTCCGGCCCGCTCCAGGCTGACCTCGACGATCTCATCCAACTCGGCCTTGTCGTTCGCCAGACCGTGGATCTTCGGTCCGTAAGCGATATTCTCGTAGATCGACTTGGGGAACGGGTTCGGCTTCTGAAAGACCATGCCGACCTTCTGGCGCAACTGCACCACATCCTCACCGGGCGCGAGGATATTGCGGCCATCCAATTGGATATCGCCCTCAGTCACACAGCCGTCGATGACATCGTTCATCCGGTTGATGCAGCGCAAAAATGTCGACTTGCCGCATCCCGACGGCCCGATGAGCGCGGTGACCTGGTGTTCCAGGATATCGAGATCGACATCGAACAGGGCTTGAACGCCGCTGTAATAAACATTCACCTTGCGCGCGATCACCTTCGGGGCGGCCAGCGGCTCGGGCATCGGCAGGCTGATGTCGGAATTGCCGGTGACGGCGGCTGCCGGAGCCATTTCAGTCATGTTCACGTCTAAGTCCCTCGCCATTTACCAGCGGTTCTCGAAGCGCTTGCGCAGCACGACCGCTATAGCATTCATCACGATCAGGAAGGCCAACAATACCATGATCGCCGCACTGGTCTTGGCAACGAAGGCGCGTTCCGGACTATCGGCCCACAGATAAATCTGCACCGGCATGACCGTTGCAGGATCGGTGAAACCGCCGGGAATATCGACAATAAACGCCACCATGCCGATCATCAGCAGCGGCGCTGTCTCGCCCAAGGCCTGGGCCATGCCGATGATCGTACCGGTCAGAATGCCCGGCATCGCGAGCGGCAGCACATGATGCGCAATCGTCTGCAGCCGCGAGGCGCCCATACCCAAAGCCGCCTGCCGGATCGACGGCGGCACCGACTTCAAAGCGGCCCGGCTGGCGATGATAATCGTCGGCAAGGTCATTAGCGCCAGCACAATGCCGCCGACCAACGGCGCCGAACGCGGCATTCCGAAGAAGTTCAGAAAGACCGCGAGCCCCAAAAGCCCGAAGACGATGGACGGCACCGCCGCCAGATTGTTGATGTTCACCTCGATCAGGTCGGTCCAGCGGTTGCGTGGCGCGAACTCCTCCAGATAGACGGCCGCCAGCACGCCGATTGGAAAGCTGATCAGCAGGGTCGTGACCAGGGTAAAGAACGAGCCAACGACAGCGCCCCAGATGCCGGCAATCTCCGGCTCGCGGCTGTCGCCGTTCTGGAAAAACGCGATGTTGAAGCGCTCTTCGATCCGGTCTTCCGCCTGCAGCTTGGTGATCCAGGCGATTTCCATGTCCTTGACCCGGCGGTCGGCCTCCGGCGTCAGGTAGGACACGATCTCCCAACTGCCTTGCGGCGCTGGCGTACCGCGTTGAAGCGGCAACAGCGCCTCGCCCTTGGCCTCGCCAGCCGAGACCTCGGTGATCTTTACGAGGCCGCCGTTGATCTTCACCAAATAGCTGGGCAGGTCCGCGACCAAAACCTCACTGCCCGCCGCAGCCGCCGCCCGCTGGCGCAGGCCGGCGATCCTCTCGGATAATTGCTTGGCGGCGGCCTCGTTGGCGGCGATGTCGCCCACAAGGCGCGCGGCTTCCTCTGGGTTAGAGTTGCTGCGCGTCAACTCCGCAACCGCGGCCTTCTGGTCTTCGACGATGCTTTCCAGCCGGGCTTGCCGCACGGCCAGTTCGTCCGCGACGTCCTGCAAGTGGGCTTTCACCTGCTCCAGCACGGTCGCAAAAGCCTGGCCGCCCGCCGTGATGGTGACAGTGCCGGTTGTGCCGGTGACCGAGGCGGCGCTTTGCGGCTGCCACCGCGCCACATCCGACATCTGACCCTTTAGCAGAGTGTCGATGTCGTCGGATGTCTTAATCCAAATTTGCTGCGTGGTTCCGACGATTTCGGGATTGGCCAATACGGCGTCGCGCACTGCGAAATCCGCGCCGTTCGACACGAAACCATAGAGCGTGCGCAACTCCCGCCGCCCCGACACCGTGTCGAACTCGGCTTTCAAGGCGTCGCGGACCACCAGCCGATAAGACGCTCTGGCCAGCGCGTCCTCGTCCGGCGACGGACCGAGGTTCAGTCGATCCCGGTTGATATCGACGTTGAGCGCCACCTCATGCTGGAAAAAGGCGGAATAGCCGTTGCCGACGATCGTCACCATCAGAAACACCAACATCGCAATCGCCGAGCCCAGCGCGGCGACCCCATAGGCCTGGAAGCGGCGTTCCCGGGCTCGGCGTTTGCGGACGTTGGCGTCCGATGTCGAACGCTTTTTCAACTCCCGGCGCGGAGCCGCCCTGCCAGTGACATCAGTCATATTTTTCTCGATATTTGCGGACGACCGAGAGCGCGAGCACGTTCAGCGCCAGCGTGACGAAAAACAGCACCAGCCCCAGCGCGAACGCCGCCAGCGTCTTGGCGCTGTCGAACTCCTGATCGCCGACCAGCAATGTCACGATCTGCACGGTTACGGTGGTCACCGCCTCGAACGGATTGGCGGTCAGATTGGCGGCGAGGCCGGCGGCCATGACGACGATCATCGTCTCGCCGATGGCCCGGCTGGTCGCCAATAGCACGGCGCCGACGATGCCAGGCAATGCTGCGGGCAAGACCACTCGGATAATGGTCTCCGACTTGGTGGCGCCCAGCCCGTAAGACCCGTCGCGCAACGCCCGCGGCACCGCCGTGATCACGTCGTCGGAGAGGGAGGACACGAAAGGGATGATCATAATCCCCATCACCATCCCCGCCGCCAGCGCCGATTCCGAACTGACGTCGAGGCCAACTGACTCGCCCCAACCGCGGATCATCGGCGCCACCGTCAACGCGGCGAAGAACCCGTAGACGACCGTCGGGATGCCGGCCAGGATCTCCAGCAGGGGCTTGGCAAAGGCTCGCACCCGCGGGCTGGCGTATTCCGCCATGTAGATCGCCGACAGCAGACCGATGGGGACGGCGACGGAGAGCGCGATGAAGGTGATCAGCAGCGTGCCGGCAAACACCGGAATTGCGCCGAACGCACCGGAGGAGCCAACCTGATCGGCCCGGATTGCGGTTTGCGGCGACCATTCCAGACCGAACAGGAACTCGGTGATCGGCACCTTCGCGAAGAACCGCATCGCCTCTAACAACAGGGAGAGCACGATGCCGACGGTGGTCAGAATGGCGATGGTCGATGCACCGATCATGATCACCATGACCACCTGCTCGACCCGCTCGCGCGAGCGCAGGCGCGGCACGATGGACCGGCGGGCATATAAAAGCCCTGCCACCGCCAGCGCCAGACCGACGACCGTCAGCGCCCATTGGCTGAGAGCCTCTAGTGATTGATAATGCGCCGCCGCGGCGGTCACTTCCGGCGTCGGCGTCGAGACGATGTTGCCGGTCACAGTGTTGCGCACATCGGACATGAACAGC
Organism: uncultured Alphaproteobacteria bacterium; assembly: GCA_963974445.1. Lineage (GTDB taxonomy): Bacteria > Pseudomonadota > Alphaproteobacteria > Bin95 > Bin95 > JACKII01. The sequence goes on along the minus strand of CAXBDI010000001.1, from coordinate 6,358 downwards.
GACAGTTGATCGGCGGATAGCGAGCCGACCGTGCTTGGCAACGAGGATTTTACCAGCGCCTCGACCAGAGTGCCGCTAAAGACGCTCCAAATGATCAGCACGGCCAAGGCCGGAATCGCGCACCAGGCCGCAGCGTAGTATCCGTAATACTCCGGCAGAGAGTGCAGGTCGCGAATGCGGCCGCTGACACTCGCCAGTGCCCGGCGTCGTCCCAACCAATAGGCGGCCATGGCCAGCACGAGAACGATGCCTGCCAGAAACAAACCGCTCATAGAGACCAATCCACATTCGCTGCATGACTAGAGAACAAATCGACTGAATAAAAGGTGTAGGCGAAGCGCCTGGACGCTTCGCCTACAGCCGAATGGGTGTTTACATGCTCAGCGGGGTCAGGTTCGCACCGTCTTCACGGAACTTGGCCAGCTCTTCCGCCGGCAGCGGGATCAAACCCTTGTCGACCAGATAGCCTTCCTCACCAGCCGCGTCCTCGCTGGTGAACTCGGCCACGTACTCGGCGATGCCCGGAACCGTGCCGACATGCTCCTTCTTCACATAGAAGAACAGCGAGCGCGAAACCGGATAGTCGCCGCTGGCGATGTTCTCGAATGTCGGCTGACTGCCGTCGACCGTCGCGCCTTTCATCTTATCCGCGTTCTGGTCCAGGAAGGAGAAGCCGAAAATGCCGACCGCATTCGGATTGGCTTCCAGTTTCTGCACGATCAGATTGTCGTTCTCGCCTGCCTCGACGAACGCGCCATCTTCGCGCATGCTGTCGGAAACAGCGCGGAGCTCGTTCTTTTCCAGCGCCTTGATCTGCGGGAATTGCTCGGCGCCCTCACGCATTACAAGTTCGACGAAGGCGTCGCGCGTGCCAGACGTCGGCGGCGGGCCCAGAACCTCGATCTTGGTGTTCGGCAGTTTCGGATCGATTTCGGACCACTTGGTGTAGGGGTTCTCGATCAGCTTGCCATCCGGGCCAGGCAGTTTGGCGGCCAGCGCCTGGAAGATCTGCTTGCGGGTCAGCGCGAAATTCGGACCTGATTTTGCGGTGGCAAGCACGATGCCGTCATAGCCGATCTTGATCTCCACCACGGTCACGCCATTGCTGTTGCACAGCTCGACCTCGGACTTCTTGATCCGCCGCGATGAATTGGCGATGTCGGGATGATCGGTGCCGACACCGGAGCAGAACAGCTTCAATCCGCCACCGGAGCCGGTGCTTTCCACGACCGGGGTCTTGAAGCGCGTTGTCTTACCGAATTGCTCGGCGACGGCGGTCGAGAACGGGAAAACGGTCGAGGATCCGACGATCCGGATTTGGTCGCGCGCTTCGGCGGCGCCCATCAGAAACATGCCGGACACAGCCGCCACGGCCGTCGCGGCAAAGAGTTGCTTTATCACGGGGGGATACTCTCCAAAGTTCGGATCGGTCAGCCATCGGAACCGGATGGCGCAGCGAGGAATTTCACGAACGAGGTGTTCCGAACCTCGTTCCGACGCTGCGTACGCTCGATGATCTTCAACGACGTGACAAAAAAGTGAAATTTTTGTGACACCGGATATCTTCGGTGATTTACCGCAGGCTTGCGGTCTGTTCGAGGCCGGTGCGATAGTGACGCCGTCGCGCGGATTCCCGCCAGCAGCGAGCAATCGGTCGCCCACCATTCCGAAACGAGATTCCCCCGCCATGAGCCTGTTCCCAGACGATATTGTGGTGCTCGCGAGCGATACGCTGGAGGCGTTGCGTCGGGCCGGCCTGCGTGGCAGCACCGCCGAATCCTGTACCGGCGGCCTGATTGCCGGCGCGCTGACGGAGATCTCCGGCTCCAGCGATTGCATCGGCCGCTGCTTCGTCACCTACTCGAACGAGGCGAAGCATGAGGTTCTGGGCGTACCGCAGGATGTATTGAAAGCCCATGGCGCAGTCTCACCGCAGACCGTCACCGAAATGGCGGAGGGCCTGCTGCGGATTGCCGGAGAGGACGCCGATGTGGCCGTCGCCGTCAGCGGTGTCGCCGGCCCCGGCGGCGGCTCGGCGGAGAAACCGGTGGGCACAGTGCATCTGGCCGTAGCGCGGCGCGGCGGCGAAACCGAGACCCTGCACAAAGTCTATCCGGGGGACCGCAGCGCCATACGCCTCGCCACCGTCCGGGACGCGCTGACGCTGATGAGGGCGAAGGCCGAGGGCTGACAAGCAGCCGTGCGGCTGAACTCCATCAGTCGCCGCGGCGCATCACCACATGCTCCGGCTTGGCGGTCAGCACGCACTCGCCCTTCTGATTGCGCACGTCCCAGTCCATCCCGACATAGCCGCGGTCCGCGCGCGAGGCTGACGGCTGCAGCGAGCGCACCGTTGCCGCGACGTGCAACGTATCGCCGGCATAGACCGGCAGCTTGAACCGAACCTCATCCAGGTTTCGGCCAGTGATATTGGTGCCGGCGAACAGGCCGATGGAATGCACCAGGCGGAAGCAGACGCTCAGCGTGTGATAACCGCTGGCGATCAGGCCGCCATAGATCGAATGCTCGCGAGCGAAGTCGACGTCGGTGTGGAAGGGCTGCGGGTCGAACTGCCAGGCGAAATCGATGATCGCTGCCTCGGTGAAGGTGAAACCGCCGGAGGTGAATGTCTCGCCCACCGTGAAGTCGTCGAAAAACCGGGCGGCGACGCCGAAGGTGGGTGCGGCCATGGCTCTACTCCGCCGCCTGTTGGGCGAGGTCGGCCTGATCCTTGGCGTTGTAGTTCGCGTCGTACCACCAGACGATGTAGTCGCTATAGGTGATTGGCGGGAATTGCGGCGGGTTGCCGGGCCCCTGACAGGTCGGCAGGCATTCGATCAGCGTATCGAGATGGGGCCCGAGGAAGTACGGAATGGCGTAGCGGTCCTGGCCGACCGGCGGCAGCGCCCGATGCGGCGTCGACCGATAGCGCCCGTTGGTCCAGCGGTGCAGCATGTCGCCGGAATTGACCACGAACGAGCCCGGCACGTAGGGCACATCCAGCCACTGATCCTCACCCACCCGCGCCTGCAAGCCCGGCACGCCGGATTGCGCGAGGAAGGTGAGGAAGTTGGCATCCGTATGCGGCGCGATGCCGTACTGCCCAGCCTCGCGCTCGTCGACGGCCGGATAGTGGGAGAGGCGGAACGAGAACTGGCTCTCTGCAAAGGCGGCGTCGAAGGTATCGGCGGGCAGGTCGAGCGACAGCGCCAGGGCTGGCATCAGTCGGCGCGCCACGGCGTCCACCGCCTCGGTATACTCCAGCAGCGTTTCCTTGAAGCCCTTCAGACCGGCAGGCCACTCGTTCGGCCCGGCAAACCGGCGTCCGGCCTTGGCCATCGGGTCGTCGGGGCCGCGCTCGCGCTTGATGAAGAACGCCTCGTTCAGGTCCGGCTTGGCAGTGTCCTCGCTGACCCGCGAGGTGCGGACGTTGTAGCGCCCGGACGCCATATAGCCGTTATTATGTTCGTTCATCAGCACCGCTTGCTTCGCCGCCATCGGCTGCGCGTGGAAGCGCCGGGCTTCGGCAAAGGTGCGGTCGATCAGGTCTTGGGCGACCCCATGGCCGGTGATGATGAAAAAGCCGATGCGTTCCAGCGTTTCCCGCAATTGACGCGCCACCAGCGCCCGCCCGGCCTCACCGCCATCAGCTAGCGGCGAGATGTTGATGACCCCAATTTGGTCGAGAGCGGGAGCGGGAGCGTTGGGCATCGGACAGATTCCTTAGTTGCTTGCTGACGCCCTCAGCGGCTTTTGCCGGCACTGCGGCCCATGGCGAAAAACTCGTCGTTCGGGCGCATCGACAGCACGTTGGCCATCCGGTTGCTGAGGCCGAAAAAGGCAGTGATCCCGGCGATATCCCATACATCCTCGGCGGAAAAGCCGTGGCCGTGCAGGGTCTCGAAATCCGCGTCGCCAACAGCCCGGGAGTCCCGCGAGACCTTCATGGCGAAACCCAGCATGGCCTTCTGGCGAGGCGTGATGTCGGCCTTGCGGTAGTTCACGGCCACCTGATCGGCGATCAGCGGGTTCTTCGCCCGGATGCGCAGGATCGCGCCATGGGCGATGACGCAATAGAGGCAACCGTTGTCCGCCGAGGTGGCGACGACGATCATCTCGCGCTCGGCTTTGCTGAGGCCGCTGTCTTTCTCCATCAGGATATCGTGGTAGGCGAAGAACGCCCGCAACTCATCCGGACGGTGCGCCATCGCCAGAAAGACGTTGGGCACGAACCCCGCTTTTTCCTGTACCGCCAGGATCATCTCGCGGATGTCCTCCGGCAGGTCGGCGATATCGGGCACGGGATAGCGGCTGATATTGGGTGAGGTCATCCGAGGGCCCTCTGATGGTATTGGACGGTCATCCCGCCGCCACGGCCTCGGCAATCGCCTTGCCGATTTCCTCGGTCGTGCCGTTGCCGCCCATGTCGCGGGTTTTCGGGCCGCCGCCGGTCAGCACGACCTCGATGGCGCGCTCGATGGCGTCGGCCGCGTCCTGGTGGCCGAGGTGGCTCAGCATCATCGCGCCGGACCAGATCTGGCCGATCGGATTGGCGATGCCCTGGCCAGCAATATCCGGCGCGGAGCCATGCACCGGCTCGAACATCGAGGGGTAGATGCCCTCCGGGTTGATGTTCGACGAGGGCGCGATACCGATGGAGCCCGCCACCGCCGGCCCCAAATCCGACAGGATATCGCCAAACAGGTTCGAGCCGACGACCACATCGAACCAGTCCGGGTGCTGCACGAAGTGGGCTGTCAGGATGTCGATATGGTATTGATCCGTCTCGACCTGTGGGTACGACTTCTTCATCTCGGCAAACCGCTCATCCCAGAAGGGCATGGTATGGATGATGCCGTTGGATTTGGTCGCCGACGTCACCTTCTTGCGCTTGCGGGTCATCGCAAGTTCGAAAGCGTATTTCAGGATCCGGTCGACGCCGCGGCGGGTGAAGACGGTCTGCTGGCTGACCATCTCGTGCTCGGTGCCGCCATACAGCCGGCCGCCGATCTCCGAATACTCACCTTCGACGTTCTCGCGCACGACGTAGAAGTCGATGTCTTCGGGCCCACGCCCGGCCAGCGGCGAGGTGACGCCGTCGAGCAGGCGCACCGGGCGCAGGTTCACATACTGGTCGAACTCGCGCCGGATCGGGATCAGCATGCTCCAGAGCGAGATGTGATCCGGCACGCTCGGCCAACCGACGGCACCGAGGAAGATCGCGTCGTGCGGGCGCAGCAGTTCGATGCCGTTCTTCGGCATCAGGCTGCCGGTCCTGGCATAGTCCTCGCACGACCAGTCGAACTGGGTGAATTCATACTCCAGACCGAATTTGGAGCCGACCGCGTTGAGCACCCGAAGGCCCTCCGGCACGACTTCCTTGCCGATGCCGTCGCCCGGCAGGACGGCGATTTTGTATTTCTGGGTCATGGCAGCGGCTGATCCTTGGCGGTAGGGCTTGGAGTGGGGCAGTGTGGCAGTTGCAACGCTTAAAGCACAGCGATGGCCTCGACCTCGATCATCCAGTCCGGATGCGCGAGTTCGGTGACGCCTACCAGCGTGCTGGCGACTTGCAAATCCCCAAAAACTTCCAGGCGGGCTGCGCGGTAGTCGCCGACATAGCGCATGTCCGTGACATAGACGTTGAGGCGGGCGATATCGGCGATGGTGCCGCCGCCGGCCTCGATCTGCGCCTGCACGTTCTTAAAGGCCGCCACCGCCTGCGCCTTGAAGTTGCGCGGGTTGCCGACACTGCCGTCCGGCGCATAGTCGACCTGCCCGGACAGCACGATGACGGTGCTGGCACCGGTGATCTTCACCGCCTGGGCATAGGCCGGCGGGTTAAAGACACTGGGCGCCGCGTATTTTTCAAGCTTGGCCATGGTTGCCGGCTCCACTTCGAAATCGGGAAAGCGCCGAGTGTAGCGAGCGGGTAGACGCCAGGCTAGACCAACGCACATCTTGCACAGGGGGCTGAGAGAGCGTAGGTGACGCTCTTCTGTTAAATCGCCGAAAGGTCCTTTACCCATGGGCTACAGAGTTGCTGTTGCCGGCGCCACCGGCGCCGTCGGCCATCAAATCTTCGAAGCCCTCGAAGAGCTCGAATTTCCTGTCGACGACATCGTGGCGCTCGCGTCCGAGCGGTCAGTCGGCAAGGAGGTCTCTTTCGGCGATAAAACCCTGACCGTCAAAGACCTGGCGAAGTTCGACTTCAACGGTTGGGACATCGGCCTGTTCTCCCCCGGCGGCAAGGTCTCGGCCATCCATGCGCCACGCGCGGCGGAGGCCGGGTGTGTTGTCATCGACAACACCAGCCATTTCCGCATGGACCCGGACATTCCGCTGGTCGTGCCGGAGG